>NZ_JBBLZC010000001.1:0-524509 GCF_037908215.1 Benzoatithermus flavus
ACCCGGACGGGCGCTTCATGCTGTTCCGGGTGGGGGATGCCGTCGCCAGCCGCAACATCCACGCCGCCATCTTCGACAGCTTGCGGCTCTGCAAGGATTTCTGAACGAACGAGGGACCCTCGAGGGTCTGGAAGGGAGGCTCGAAGATGACCGCGAGCGAGACGGGAGGCCGGGCGGAGCGGCGGGGCGGCCGGCGCGCCGGACGCGGGGAGAGCGGGCCGAAGCAGCTCCCGTTCCGCCAGCCACGGCTGCGCTACCCGCCGGTCGAGGCGGTTTCGGCCGACGAGCTCGAAGCGATCCACGAGGCCTCCTTGCGCGTCCTCGAAGAGATCGGGATGGACGTCCTCCTGCCCGAGGCACGCCAGATCCTGAAAGAGGCCGGAGCGGAGGTCGAGCCGGGCGCCCAGCGGGTGCGGATGGACCGGGACCTCGTCCTGGAGGCCGTGGCCAAGGCACCGGAGCGCTTCCGGCTCCATGCCCGCAACCCTGCCCACGACCTCGAGATCGGTGGCGATCGCGTCTGCTTCGGCCAGGTCAGCAGCGCTCCCAACTGCTCGGACCTCGACCGCGGCCGCCGCCCCGGTAGCCAGGCCGACTTCCGCGACCTCGTGCGGCTGACCCAGTCGCTCAACGTCATGCACTTCATCGGCGGCTACCCGGTCGAGCCCGTCGACCTCCATCCCGACATCCGCCATCTCGAGTGCCTGCGGGATTTCGTGACCCTTACCGACAAGCCGTTCCACGCCTATTCCCTGGGCTGGAAGCGCATCCGCGACGGGATCGAGATCGCCCGGATCGGCCGCGGCATCAGCCGCGAGCAGCTCGAGCGTGAACCCTCGCTGATGACGGTCATCAACACGAGCTCGCCCTTGCGGCTCGATGCACCCATGGCGGCGGGCATCATCGAGATGGCGCGGGCCGGGCAGGTCGTGATCCTCACCCCCTTCACGCTCGCCGGCGCCATGGCGCCGGTCACCGTGGCGGGGGCTCTGGTGCAGCAGAACGCCGAGGCGCTGCTCGGAATAGCGCTCGCCCAGATCGTTCGCCCTGGCGCACCCGTGATCTATGGCGGCTTCACGAGCAACGTCGACATGAAATCGGGCTCGCCCGCCTTCGGCACGCCCGAGTACATGAAGGCCGTGCTCGTGGGCGGGCAACTCGCCAGGCGCTACCGCCTGCCCTACCGCTCGTCCAACGTGAATGCCGCCACCTGCGTCGACGCACAGGCCGCCTACGAGTCCGTGCTCTCGCTCTGGGCCGTGATCATGGGCCACGCCAACCTCGTGAAGCACGCGGCGGGCTGGCTCGAAGGCGGGCTCGTGGCCTCGTTCGAGAAGCTGATCATCGACGCCGACACCCTGCAAATGGTGGCGGAATTCCTGGAGCCCTTGCAGGTGGACGAGGCGGCACTGGCGCTCGATGCCATGCGCGAGGTGGGGCCCGGCGGCCATTTCTTCGGCTGCGCCCACACACAAGCGCGCTACCGCACCGCCTTCTACGCCCCCATCGTCTCGGACTGGCGCAACTACGAGAGCTGGCGCGAAGCGGGCGCTCCCGATGCGGCGCAGCGGGCGAACCGGATCTGGAAGACGATGCTCACCGCTTACGAGCCGCCGCCGCTCGACCCCGCGATCAAGGACGAGCTCGACGCCTTCGTCGCGCGCCGCATCGCCGAGGGCGGTGCGCCCAACGAGTTCTGAGCCAAGCGGCCAAGGGAGGCCCGGCATCATGACCATCGTTCTCGACCGCATCCCGCGCATCACCACCGGTGTCGGCGCTTTGGAGAGCCTGGGCACGCTCGTCGCGGGCCGGCTCGGGACCTCCGGCTCGGTCCTGCTCGTGGCCGATCCTGGGCTGATGACACTCGGCCTGATCGACGAGGCCCGCCACGCGCTGACCCGCTCCGGGCTTGCCGTGCATCTCTTCGCCGACATCAGGAGCGACCCGCTGGCCACCCAGGTCGATGCCGGGGCGGCGATCGCGCGCCGCGAGCGGGTCGGCGCGGTCGTGGCCCTGGGCGGCGGCTCGGCGCTCGACGCCGGCAAGGCGATCGCGGTCGTGGCGGGCAGCGAAGCGCCGGCCGAGAGCTACGCGCTCTGCGCGAAGCCTTTCCCGAAGACGCGGCTTCTCAAGATCTGTGTTCCCACCACCTCGGGCACGGGCTCGGAGACCACCCGCACCTCGATCGTGACCGATGCCGCCGGCAACAAGGTCTGGCTCTGGGGGGACGAGCTCAAGGCCGACGAGGTCGTGCTCGACCCCGCCCTCACGGTAGGCCTGCCGCCGGCCCTCACGGCCGCTACCGGCATCGACGCCCTGGTCCACGCGATCGAGGCTTCCACCAACCGCAACGCCTTCGCCGCCAACGACGTGTTCTGCCACGAGGCGATCCGACTCGTGACGCGCTGGCTGCTCCGCGCCCTCGAGCAGCCCGGCGATCTCGCCGCCCGCGAGGGGCTGCAGCGCGCCGCGACACTGGCCGGCATCGGCATCGACAATGCCGGCACGGCGGTCGCGCACAATATCGGCCACGCCCTCGCCTCGCTGCGCCCCTTGCACCACGGCCGCGCCGTGGGCGTGGCGATGCTGGCCACGCTTCCCTGGAACGTCGCTCACGATCCGCACGGGCGCTGGGCCGCCGTCGCCGCCGCCATGGGCCAGGCACCCGAAGCCGTCGCCGTGCCGCGTGCCTTCGAGCGGCTCCTGCGCGCCTGCGGCATCGAGGTCGGTCTCGCACGCGACGGCTTCGCCGACGTCACGCCCGAAGCGCTCGCCGCCCAGATGGCGCGGCCCGAGAACACCGCCATGCGGCGCTCGAACGCGCGCGAGATCGCGGACGAGGATCTCCTCGCCTTCGCCCGCACGGTCCTCGCCCAGAGCTGAGCGCTACCGATGAAGATCACCGGCATCGAGATCACCCAACACCGTTTCGTGTTCGCGGGTGCGCCGTTCCGGGCGAGCTGGGACACGCGGCCCCGCACGCACTGGGATGCCACCATCGTCCGGGTGACGACCGACGAGGGGCTCACCGGCATCGGCTCGGGCGACCTGATGCTGGGCTTCTCGGGCCACGAGCATCTCTTCGTCGGCTGGGATCCGCTCGCGATCGAGCGGCACTACCGGGTGCTCTCGCACCTGAACTTCCACTACGGCCGCTGCTGGCCGCTCGATCTGGCGCTCTGGGATCTCGCCGGCAAGATCGCGGGCCAGCCCTGCTGGAAGCTCCTGGGCGGGCTCTCGGGCCGGGTGCGGGCCTACGCCTCCTCGGGCACGCTGCGCGATCCCGGTGCGATGGCAGAGGTGGCCGAGCGCTATCTCGGCCAGGGCTTCGGCGCCATGAAGATCCGCTTCCAGCGCGGCCGGTGGCGGGACGACATCGAGGCGCTCGAGGCCGTGCGGGCGCGGGTGGGCGAGCGGCTCACCCTCATGGTCGACTGCAACCAGGGCTGGCGCATGCCCTGGGACACGCAGGCACCCTGGAGTCTCAAGGACGCCATCCAGGTCGCGCGCGAGCTGGAGCGGCTCGGAGTCTACTGGATGGAGGAACCGCTCCACCGCGGCGACCGCGAGGGCATGCGACGCTTGCGCGATGCCGTGGACGTGCGGATCGCCGGCGGCGAGATGACCCGCGAGCTGCACGAGTTCCGCGAGCTCATCACCGGCGGCTGCCTCGACGTGCTCCAGCCCGACGTGGCGCTGGTGGGCGGCATCACCGGGCTCCGGCGCGTCGCCTACATGGCGCAGGAGCACAACCTGATCTTCACGCCGCATAGCTGGACCAACGGCATCGGCGTGATGGCCAACGCCCAGCTCACGGCGGCGGTCGCGGATGCGCCCTGGCTCGAGTTCCCGTTCGATCCGCCCGAGTGGGACCTCGACCGTCGCGACTACATGCTGGCCGAGCCGGTCCGGGTCGATGCCGACGGCTGGATCGTCCTGCCGGAAGCGCCGGGCATGGGCCTCGTGCTCGACGAGGCGATGCTGGGGCGGACCCGGATCGGCTGAGATCTGCGCCCGACCCGATCGGACAAATCAACCAAAGGTAGAGAGCGGATTCCGCAGCGCTGCTGCGGCAAGACCGGGCGTTCGATCGCGCTTCGGATTATTTTTCTTGACATCTTATCAACTTTAAGGCAAAGTCTGGGTGTGTCTCGGGAGTTTTCCCTTCGACACCCGACTTGAGGCGTTTCCTCCCTACTGGCAGGCCGCGGTTCGTCCCGGCCTGCCCTTTTCTTTCCGGACCGATGCGTGAGGACGAAGGCCGGGATCGTGCGTCACGCGGTGGGCACGAGCGGGCCTTCAGACGGGATGGCCCAATTTATGGGCGAGGCGCGCCCGCTCGGCGGGCGAGATCGCGACCTTGAGCTGAAGCCCTTCGCCGTCGTCGGTCTGCTCCAGGACCTCGCCGTGGCGGTGCAGCCAGGCGACGAGTTCGCCGGCATCGTAGCCGACGCGCAGCTCGACCGTGGTGCGGTTGGCGGCGAGCCGCCGGTCGATCAGGGCGAGAAGCTCCGGAATTCCCGTGCCGTCGCGCGCCGAGACCGGGACGGCGGGAACGGGCGACCGCGCCGCCTCGGCCCGCCGCTCCCCGAGCGCCTCGGGCGACAGGCGGTCGATCTTGTTCCAGACCTCGGCCATCCGGGCGCCACGCTCGGCCTCGTCGATGCCGAGCTCGTCCAGGACCTGTTCGACGTCGCGTTTCTGCGCCTCGGTGTCGGCGCGGCTGATGTCGCGCACGTGCAGGACGAGGTCGGCCGAGAGCACCTCCTCGAGGGTGGCGCGGAATGCCGCCACGAGCATGGTCGGCAGGTCGGTGATGAAGCCCACCGTGTCGGAGAGGATGACCTTGGCTCCCGACGGCAGCCGGAGCTGGCGCATGGTGGGGTCGAGGGTCGCGAAGACCTGGTCGCGCGCATCGACCCTGGCGCCGGTCAGGCGGTTGAACAGGGTCGACTTGCCGGCGTTGGTGTAGCCGACGAGTGCGATGACCGGATAGGGCACGCGCTTCCTCGCCTCGCGATGCAGGCCGCGCGTGCGGCGCACCGCCTCGAGCTCTTGCTTGATGCTCGTGATCCGCTCGGTGATGCGCCGCCGGTCGAGCTCGAGCTGGCTCTCGCCGGGACCGCCCAGGAAGCCGAAGCCGCCGCGCTGCCGCTCGAGATGGGTCCAGGAGCGCACGAGGCGCGAGCGCTGATAGGTCAAGGCCGCGAGCTCGACCTGGAGCACGCCCTCGCGGGTATGCGCGCGCTCGCCGAAAATCTCGAGGATGAGCCCGGTCCGGTCGATGACCTTGGTTTTCCAGCGCCGCTCGAGGTTGCGCTGCTGTACGGGTGTCAGCGCCGCATCGACCACGACCAGCTCGGTGGGCTCGATCTCGAGTGCTCGCTTCAGCTCCTCGACCTTGCCCGAGCCGAGAAGCGTTGCGGGCGTCTTCTGGCGCAAGGGCACGAGCTCGGCACGCACGACCTTAAGGTCGATGGCCTCGGCGAGGCCGACCGCTTCCTCGAGTCGGCTCCTGGGCTCGCGCTCGTCGGCCGAAGCGGACGGATCGAAGGGACAGACGACCCAGGCCTGCCCCTTCCCTGCCTCGGCGGTAGCGCCGCCCGTCCGCTCGGGCCCGTCCTGCGTGGCCATCAACCCTGCATCGACGCCTGCTCGTCCGCCGCTGGCTCGTACAAGCGTACAGCAGCCGAAGGCATGACGGTCGAGACCGCGTGCTTGTAGACGAGCTGAACGTGACCGTCGCGCCGCAGCAGCAGGCAGAAGTTGTCGAACGAGCTGATTACGCCCTGGAGCTTGACACCGTTGATGAGGAACACCGTGACCGGAACCTTGTTCTTGCGGACATGATTCAAGAACACGTCCTGCAGGTTCTGTTGTTTCTCGGCCGCCATTTGATCTTTCCTTTCTTCTTTTCTTTGCCCTTGCCGTGCTTTCCCGGTCCGCTTCCTCATTCCGGTGCCGCACACAGATCCGAGCATGATTGCCGGAGCCGGCTTCCGGCTCCGGCTCTATCGAATATAAGTGATACGGCTCCCGATAGACGTCCACCCCATGGGCATCAAGAGCGGATTTTTATGCGATGATGCCCGAATACAACCAAGGAGAGCCCGGCGTGTCATTCCGGCATCTGCAAATGGTTCCGGTAGCGCGCCAGAAGCTCCAAGGTGATCGAGCCTGGAACGCCGTTCGCGACCGGCTGGCCGTCGATCGAGGTCACGGGCAGGACGAGCGAGGAGGTGCTGGTGAGAAACGCTTCCCGTGCGGCCTTGGCCTCCTCGACGGAGAAGGGGCGCTCCACCACCTCGAGGCCGGCGGTCTGCGCCAGCTCCAGGATCACGGAACGGGTGATACCGCCCAGGATCTCGGGACCGAGCGGCCGCGTGATCAGGCGGCCGTCGCGATCCACGATCCAGGCGTTCGAGCTGGAGCCCTCGGTCACGAGACCGTCCGCATCGTAGAGCCAGACTTCCCGGCACCCGGCCTCCGCTCCCTTCTGCTTCGCCAGCACGTTGGCGAGCAGGCTCACCGACTTGACGTCGCAGCGCTTCCAGCGCTGATCCGGCAAGGTGATAACACGGACACCTTCGGCAAGTTCCCGCGGCTTGGGCAGGCTCGCCCGGCGGACGGTGACGACGAGCGAGGGCTCGACGTCCTCGGGGAAGAGATGATTGCGTGGGGCCACGCCCCGGTTGATCTGGACGTAGACGATGGCGGTCGAAAGCGCGTTGCGGCGCAGCGTCTCCCGCATCACGGCCGCGAGGGCGGCGCGCGACATCGGCATCGGGATCGAGAGGGCGGCAAGCGAGCGCTCGAGCCGGGCGAGATGCCGGTCGAGATCGCAGAACCGGCCGTTCAGGACTTTGACGACCTCGTAGATGCCGTCGGCGAACTGTAGGCCGCGATCCTCGACCGGCACGGCGGGTGCGCCGATCGGCAGGTAGCGGCCGTTGACGTAGGCGATGCGGGACATGCTGGTCTCGTCCGGCAGACTCGGTGGCTCGGTTGGATTGGCTCAGAAATAATCGAGGCGGACGGCGAAGAGCTGCTGCACGCGCCGCACCATGTCCTTGCGCGCGGCGAGGATGACGCGGTCGCCGCCGCGGATCAGCGTGTCGCCACGCGGCATGATCACCTCGTGCTTGCGGACGACGGCGCCGACGATGATGCCGCCCGCGAGCCGCGCCTCGCGCAAGGGCTTGCCGACGAGCTGCGAGGTCTCGAGCGCCTCGGCCTCGTAGACCTCGGCCGCGCCGTCGCCGATGGCGTGCACGGCCTTGATCCGGCCACGGCGGACGTGCTGCAGGATGCTCGAGACCGTGATGTCGCGCGGGTTGATGGCGACGTCGAGGCCGATCGAGCGGTTGATCAGGTTGTAGGTGCCGTTGTTGACGAGCGCCAGGCCGCGGCGGCAGCCGAGTCTCTTTGCGAGCAGGCTCGAGATGATATTGACCTCGTCGTTGTTGGTCACAGCGACCATGGCCGAGGCCACGGCCACATTGGCCTCGTCGAGCACGTCGCGCTCGCGGATGTCGCCCTTGAGCACGACCGTGCGCTTCAACTGCTCGGCGGCGACCTCGGCGCGGAGCGGATCGGCCTCGATCAGCTTCAGGCCGAGCTCGGGGTGGCGCCGCTCGAGCTCGCGCGCGAGGAAGATGCCGACATTGCCGCCACCGGCGATGATCAGCCGCTCGCCGAGACGCTCCTCGAAGCCGAAGACGGAGAGCGCGCGCGGCACGTGCGCCGTCTCCACGACGCAATGGACCTCGTCGCCCTCCAGGATCTCGTCGTCGGCGTCGGGGATGAAGAACCGCTCGCCCCGGCCGATCGTCACCACGACGAGGTGCAGGTCGGGAAAGAGATAGGTGAGCTGGCGGAGCGGCGTGTCGTTGACCGGGCAGTCGGGGCTGGCGCGCACGGCGAGAAGCCGCACGCGGTCGTCCGCGAACGGCACGCAGTTGATCGCACCCGGCACCTCGAGCCGGAGCGCTATCGCACGCGCCACCTCGACCTCGGGCGAGATGATGACGTCGATCGGCACGTGCTGCGAGCGGAACAGGTCCTGCCAGCGGCCGTCGAGATAGGCCTGCTGCCGGATGCGAGCGATCTTGGTCGGCACGTTGAACAGCGTGTGCGCGACGTTGCAGGCCACCATGTTGACCTCGTCGACATGGGTGACCGCGATCAGCATGTCGCAGTCGGCGGCTCCGGCCTCGGCCAGCACGTTCGGGTGCGAGGCATGGCCCACGTGCGCCTTGATGTCGAGGCTGTCGCCGATCTTCTGCACGAGCTCGGCGCGCTGGTCGACGATCGTGACGTCGTAGCCGGTGCCGGCGAGATAGCGGGCGATGTGCAGCCCGACCTGCCCGGCGCCGGCGATGAGCACCTTCATCGCCGTGGCCGCCGGACCGGCCGGAACTCGGCCTCAGTCGTCGCCATGCAGCCCCAGGGTCTTGAGCTTGCGATGCAGGGCCGAGCGCTCCATGCCGACGAAGTTCGCCGTGCGCGAGATGTTGCCGCCGAAGCGCTGGAGCTGGGCCTGGAGATAGGCGCGCTCGAACTGCTCGCGCGCCTCCCGGAGCGGCATCGAGACCAGCTCGCCGTTGGCGTTGGGGTCCATGGCGGAGGTGGCGCCGTTGGTGAGCTCGGGCGGCAGGCCGTCGATGCCGATCGGACTGCCGGGCTCGCCCGGCGCCATGATCAGCATCCACTCGATTGCGTTGCGGAGCTGGCGCACGTCGCCCGGCCATTCGGTGGTCTGGAGCACCGCCATGGCCTCCTCGGTGATCGGGCGCGGCGGCAGGCCGGAATGGCGGGCCGCGGCCAGCATGAAGTGCCGGGCGAGCTCGGGGATGTCGACCCGCCGTTCGGCCAGGGGCGGCATGACGAGCGGTACCACGTTGAGGCGGTAATAGAGGTCCTCGCGGAAGCGGCCGGCCGCCATCTCCTGCTTGAGGTCGCGATTGGTGGACGCGATGACACGCACGTCGACCTCGACCTTGGTGTCGCCGCCGAGCCGGACGAAGCGCTGCTCCTGCAGGACGCGCAGGATCTTGCCCTGCGATTCCAGCGGCATGTCGGCGACCTGGTCGATCAGCAGCGTGCCGCCGTCCGCGCGCTCGAACGTGCCGATCATCCGGGGCTGGTCGGGCCCGAGCCAGCCGGGCTCGCACCCGAACAGCTCGATGTCGACCCGCTCGGGCGCGAGCGCCGCCGCGTTCAGGATCACGAACGGCATCGAGGCGCGGCGCGACTTGGCGTGGATCAGGCGGGCCGCGACCTCCTTGCCCGAGCCCGGCGGACCGCTGATCAGCACGCGCGAGCCGGTGGGCGCCACCTTCTCGATCGCCTGGCGCACCCGGACGATCGCCGGCGCCTGACCGATCAGCTCGGTCTCGTCGAAGGCGAGCGTTCTGAGTTCCGCCACCTCGCGCTTGAGCTGGCTCGCCTCGAGCGCTCGCTGCACGGCGAGCAGGAGCCGGTCGGACTTGAACGGCTTCTCGATGAAATCGTAAGCTCCTTTCTTGATCGCGGCGACCGCGGTCTCGATCGTACCGTGACCGCTGAACATGATCACCGGAATGTCGGGATACTGCTCCTTGATCCGCTCCAGGATCTGCACGCCGTCGAGCGCACTCCCCTCGAGCCAGATGTCGAGGAGGACGAGCCCCGGCGGGCGCCGCTCGATCTCCTTGAGCGCCTCGTCGCTGTTCGCCGCTTCCCGAGGACGGTAGCCTTCATCCTCGAGAATGGCGCCCACCACCTCGCGAATGGCTGCCTCGTCGTCGACGATGAGAACGTCTTTGCTCATGTGCTTGGCCAGGTTCCAGCGCTTTCTTGGCGGCCGCGCCGGCATTGGCCGGCGCCCGCGTCGACGCACCCGATGGCGATCTCAGACGGTGCGTAGCGGGAAGGTGAGCCGCACGAGCGCACCGCCCCGTTCCCCCGCAAGCAACTCAACCGTTCCTCCGTGTTCCTCCATGATCTTCTTGACGATGGCAAGCCCCAAGCCCGTACCTTTGGCCCGTGTCGTGACATAGGGTTCGAACAGCCGCTCACGGTCGGACGGGAAGCCGGGTCCGTCGTCCTCGACCTCGATCGCGACGTGAGCGTCGTTCGAGGAAACGCGCACCGTGATCGCGCCATGCTGAGGCTGCCTCCCTTCCGACAAAGCGTTGATGCTGTTCTGCAACAGATTGGTCAGCGCCTGCGATAGCTTGGCGCCGTCGCAGACCAACCGGACCGGACGGCTCGGCGGCAGCTCGACGGTGAAGCGGATCTGCGGCCAAGCCGACTGTTGCAAGAATACCGCATCACGCACCAGCTCGTCCACATTCTCCTCACGCATCACCGGCGCGGGCATCCGAGCGAAAGCCGAAAACTCGCTGATCAGCCGGCCGATCGTGTCGACCTGCCGCACGATGGTGCCTACCGACTTCCGGAACGACTCGCGGTCCTCCTCGTGCACCTGCCCGAGATACTTGCGCTCGAGCCGCTCGGCCGAGAGGCGGATCGGCGTCAGAGGATTCTTGACCTCGTGGGCGATGCGGCGCGCCACCTCGGCCCAGGCCGCCTGGCGCTGCGCGGAGAGGAGGGCGGTGATGTCGTCGAAGGTCACGATGTAGCCCAAGGTCCGGCCGCCGTCGCGCTGCGGCGAGAGTCGCACCAGGAGCGTGCGCTCGCGGCCATGGCGAAAGAGGCTGAGCTGGCGTTCGATCAGCTCGTCCGGATGCTGGGCCAGGGCCTCGAACAGCTTCTCGACGCCCGGCAGCACGGCCTCGATGCGCTGACCCACGATCTCGCCGTCCTCGTCGCCGAGAAAGTCCTGCGCCGCCTGGTTCGGGAGGACGATCTTGTGCTCGGGGTCGATGCCGATGACCCCCGCGCTCACCCCGGCGAGCACGGTCTCGGTGAAGCGGCGCCGCTCGTCGAGCTGCTGGTTCGCCTGGATCAGCTCGCTGCGCTGGCTCTCGAGCTGGCTCGTCATGCGGTTGAAGGCGCGGCTCAGCATGACGAACTCGTCGCTGTCGGGCCCCTCCTCGGGCACGCGCGCCAGAAGATCGCCGCTCCTGACCCGGTTCGCCGCCGTGATCAGCCGGCTGATCGGAGCGACGAGCTGGTTGGCCAGCGCCATGCCCACCCAGACCGAGGCGAAGAGGAGCAGGAGCGCGACGATCATGAAGATGAGGGCAGAGGTGATCTGGATGCCGGAGCGCTCGCTCTGCATCCGTTGATACTCGGCCACCATGGTCTGGGTCCGCTCCATGTAGCCCAGCACCTTGGCGTCCACGAACCGGCCGATGAAGAGATAGGCATCGCCGAAGCCGTCGAGCCGGACCAATGCCCGCACCCGATCCTCGGTGTCGCTCGTGAGCACGACCACCTCGCCGTTCGCGGCGCGGTCCAGGGCCTCGGTCGGGATCTGCTCGATCTCCATGGTGAAGGAGAGCCCGGTCCGGGCCAGCACCCGCCCGGCGCCGTCGAGCACGACCGCCTCGGTGAGCGAGCGCAAGGCGGCCTGCGCGTTCACGACCTGACGCAGCCGGGCCGGGCCGAACTCGGGGCTGATGCTCTCGCGGTTGAGGTCGGCCGCCATCGCCAGCGCGTCGGCGCGGATGTTCTCTTTATGCTCCTGCAGATAGGCCTGCGCCACGGCGAGCGAGTTCTCGAGCGCGTTCCTGACCCGCTCGCTGAACCAGTTCTCGAGGCCGGAACTCAGGAAGAACACCGAGAACACGGCGACGATGATCGCGGGTGTCACGGCGACGCCGCTGAAGAGCAGCACGAGGCGGGTATGGAGGCGCGAGCCCGCGGAGCCCTGGCGGCGCTGGAGGACGAGCTGGGTCAGGCGGCGCGCGATGACGACGCCGAGCAGCAGCAGGAGGACGAGGTCGAGGTTGAGGAGGACGAGCACGGTCCCGACATCGGGGCCGTAGGGCGGCGAGCGCGAGATCAGCCAATAGGTGGCGAGCCCCGCGGCGATGGCGCTCACGGTGAGCACCAGCGCCAGACGGCGCTCGAGGTCGACTTGCCTGAGCCGGGCCCACAGCGCGGCACCCAGCGGTTGATGATCGGGGAAGACGGCTCTCAACGAATGGTCCTACGGCCCGCGATGAGGGGGCATCATGGAGCCCGGCTCACCTGGATGTCCAGATCGCGGATCTTCTTGCGCAGCGTGTTGCGGTTCAGTCCGAGGATGTCCGCGGCCTTGAGCTGGTTGCCGCGCGTGGCGAGCAGGGTGCGTGCGATCAGCGGCCGCTCGACCTCGCGGATCAGCCGGTCGTAGACGCCGGGCGGCGGCAAAGCGCCGTCGTGGGCGCGGAAATAGCGGTCGATGTAGCGCTCGATCGCCCCACCCAGACTGTCGTCCACCGGACCGGCCTCGGCCGGAGCCGCCGGCGGCCGCGCCTGCTCGAGCTCGAGGGTGATCACCTCCTCGCCGATCGTGTCC
This sequence comes from Benzoatithermus flavus, assembly GCF_037908215.1. Taxonomy (NCBI): domain Bacteria; kingdom Pseudomonadati; phylum Pseudomonadota; class Alphaproteobacteria; order Geminicoccales; family Geminicoccaceae; genus Benzoatithermus; species Benzoatithermus flavus. Next base: position 12,452 of record NZ_JBBLZC010000001.1, read on the forward strand.
TCGGCGTAGAGCACGGCCAAGCGCCGGACCAGGTTCTCGAGCTCGCGGACATTGCCGGGCCAGGTATGCGCCTTGAGGCGGACCATGGCCTCGGGGGTGAGGGTCTTCAAGGGAAGCCCGTCGGTCTGCGCCTTGGCGAGGAAGTGCTGGACCAGCGCCGGAATGTCGTCGACGCGCTCGCGCAGCGCCGGCAGGCGCAGGGGCACCACGTTCAGGCGGTAGAACAGGTCCTCGCGGAACAGGCCCTGCGCCACCATGAGCCTAAGATCGCGGTGGCTCGCGGCCACGATCCGGACGTTGGTGCGGATCGGATGATGGCCGCCCACCGGCACGAACTCGCCCTGCTGCAGCACGCGCAGGAGCCGGGTCTGGGCCTCGAGCGGCATGTCGCCGATCTCGTCGAGGAAAAGGGTGCCGCCCTCGGCCTGCTCGAAGCGGCCGACCCGACGCGCGGTGGCGCCGGTGAAGGCCCCCTTCTCGTGGCCGAACAGCTCCGATTCGATCAGCTCGCGCGGGATCGCCGCCATGTTGACGGCCACGAACGGCCCGCCTTTGCGCCGGCCGAAATCGTGCAGCGCCCGCGCCACGAGCTCCTTGCCCGTGCCGCTCTCGCCCGCGATCAACACGGTGAGGTCGGTCGTCGTGAGCCGGGCGATGATGCGGTAGATCTCCTGCATCGCCGGCGAGCGGCCGATGATCGGAAGCTGCTCCTCGGGCAGCGCCGGTCCGGCCGCAGCGAGCGCCGGCCGCTTCCTGCTCGTGAGCGAGCGCTGCACCGTGGCGATCAGGTTGCCGATGTCGAAGGGTTTCGGCAGGTACTCGAACGCCCCGCGCTCGGCCGCACGCACGGCGGTGAGCAGCGTGTTCTGGGCGCTCATGACGATGACCGGCAGATCCGGACGGAGCGTCCTGATCCGCGGCAGGAGGTCGAGCGTGTTCTCGTCGGGCAGCGCCACGTCGGTGATCACGACGTCGCCCTCGCCGGCGGCGATCCAGCGCCAGAGCGCCGCCGCCACGCTGGTCGCCTGAACTTCGTAGCCCTGGCGCGAGAGTGCTCGGCTCACCACCGTGCGGATACCGGCATCGTCCTCGGCCAGGAGAATCTTCTCGCCGCTCATGCCACCTCCTGTCGCGGGGGCCGCTCGTGACGCGCCTTCGCCGCCGGCAGCCGGACGCGGAACACGGCACCGGGCTCGCCCGGCTCATAAGCCACCACCCCCTGGTGATCGGCCACGATCTTGGCGACGAGCGAGAGGCCGAGGCCGCTGCCGCGCCGCTTCGTGGTGACGAAAGGCTCGAACAGGTGCTCGACCATGTCCTCGGGCACGCCGGGGCCGTTGTCGCGCACCTCGACCGTGATCGGCAGTTCGAGCCGCTCGCGGCTGTTGCCGACCGCCACGCGCAGGCCGTGCTGGTAGTGAGTCACGAGCGTGATCTGGCCGCCTTCGGTGGGCGCCGCCTCGGCGGCGTTCTTGACGAGGTTCAAGAACACCTGGATCAGCCGGTCGCGGTTGCCCTCGACCTCGGGCAGCGACGGGTCGTAGAGTTCGACGATCCGCAGGTGCCGGGCGAAGCCGGCCTCCGCGATCCGCCGCACATGCTCGAGCACCTGGTGGATATTGACCGAGCGCCGCTCGGGCGGGACCGTATCGCCGAACTCCTCCATGCGCTCGACGAGCGCGCAGATCCGGTCGGTCTCGTCGCAGATGAGCTGGATCAGCGGCCGGTCGTCCTCGCCCACGGCGGGCTCGAGAAGCTGGGCAGCGCCGCGGATGCCGGAGAGCGGATTCTTGACCTCGTGCGCCAGGGTCGCGGCGAGGCCGGCCACCGAGCGGGTCGAGCGCCGGTGCGAGATCTGCTGGTCGAGCCGGCGCGCCACCGAGCAGGGATGCAGGACGACGAGCACGTGCCCCGGCAACTCCGGAATCGGGCACAAGTGACAATCGACGTTGACCACTTCGCCGCGGGCCAGCGTCAGCTCGACGCCGTAATCGGAGATCGAGCTTCCGCTCGCCTGTACCTGCCGGGCGAGCGCCATTATGGTCGCGTGCGGCGCCACCAGCTCCTGCAGCCCGCGACCGGCGAGCACGTTCCAGCTCGCCGAGAAGAGCTGCTCGGCCGCGGGGTTGGCGGCATGGAAGCGCAAGGCCTCGTCCAGGGAGAACACGGCGCTTGGGATGCTCTGCAGGAGAATGCCGGGATCGCAGGCCCATCGATCGTGGGCTCCCTTGAGGGAGGTCTGGCGCATCGGGGGCATCGGGCCGCCATCCTTTGCCGATCTGATAAGCACGAGAGCGAATGTGCCTAAGTTTATAGCAGATGATGCGGAGCCGACAAAGAGCCGACGCGCTGCGCTCGGCCGGACCACAACGGGCACGAGGTCGCCGACGCGGCGGCTTCCGGCCGCAGCGGCGTAGACGGACGATGCACACGGTCGCGCTCGTCGTGGCGGCCGGGCGGGGCGAGCGCTTCGGCGCCGCCCTGCCCAAGCAATATGCGAGCCTGGCAGGAAAGCCGATCCTGCGGCACGCCGTCGAGGCGTTCCTCGCTCACCCGCTGATCGACGCCGTGCGCGTCGTGATCGGGCCCGAGGACCGATCGCTCTACGATGCGGCGACTCGGGGGCTCGACCTCCTGCCGCCCGTGATCGGGGGTGCCTCGCGGCAGGAGACGGTCCGGCGCGGCCTCGAGAGCCTGGAGCCGCTGGCCCCCGACCACGTGCTCGTCCACGATGCGGCCCGGCCGCTCGTGTCGGCGGCGGTGATCGGGCGTGTCGTCGCGGCGCTGGAGCATCATCCGGCCGTGCTGCCGGTGCTGCCGGTCGTCGATACCCTGAAGCGGGTGGCGGACGGGCTGGTCGCGGGCGAGGCGGCGCGCGACGGGCTGGCGCGGGCGCAGACGCCGCAGGGATTCCGTTTCCCTCTGATCCTGGCAGCCCACCGCGCGGCCGAGGACCGGGGCTACACCGACGACACGGCGATCGCGGCCGCAGCCGGGCTCGAGGTCGCGACCGTCGCGGGAGAGAGCCGCAACATGAAGCTGACCCTGCCCGAGGATCTCGGCCTTGCCGAGGCGCTCCTGCGCAGCCCGGCCCTTCGCTGGCGCACCGGCCTCGGCTTCGACGTCCATGCCTTCGCCGAAGGCCGGCCGCTGATCCTGTGCGGTGTCCGGATCCCGCACGATCGGGGCCTCGCCGGGCACTCGGACGCCGACGTGGCGTTCCACGCCGTCACCGACGCCATCCTGGGCACGCTCGGAGCGGGCGACATCGGCACCCATTTCCCGCCCGGCGACCCGCGCTGGCGGGACGCCGATTCGGCCCGCTTCCTGCGCCATGCGGTCGAGCTTCTGGCCGCGCGCGGCGGGCGGATCGAGAACGTCGATCTCGTCATCGTCTGCGAGCGGCCGAAGATCGGCCCGCACCGGGAGGCGATGACGGCGCGTCTGGCCGAGGTGCTGGGCGTCGGCCCGGATCAGGTCGGCATCAAGGCCACGACCAGCGAGAAGCTCGGCTTCACCGGCCGTGGCGAGGGCATCGCCGCGCAGGCCGTGGTCAGCGTGGCGCTGCCCGAACGCGCGGGCTAGCATCCGCTCCACCCCGGAGGGAGGATCCAGCACCATGTTCCCGGACGACTGCCTTGCGGCCGCGCGAGCGCTCCTCGACGCCTGTGCCGCGCGGGGCCTGCGGCTCGCCACCGCCGAATCCTGCACGGGCGGGCTGATCGCGGGCTGCCTCACCGAGATCGCCGGCTCCTCGGCCGTGGTCGACCGGGGCTGGATCGTCTACGACAACCGCGCCAAGGTCGAGATGCTGGGCGTGCGTGCGGCCACGCTGGCGGAGCACGGCGCCGTGAGCGCCGCCACCGCCATGGAGATGGTCTCGGGCGCTCTCGCCCGCTCGGGCTGCGATCTCGCCATCGCCGTCACCGGCATCGCCGGGCCCGGTGGCGGCAGCGCCGGCAAACCCGTGGGCCTCGTCCACCTTGCCGCGGCCCGACGCTCGGGCGAGGTCGCGCACGAGCGTCACGTCTTCACGGGCGATCGCCGCTCGATCCGGCTGCAGACCGTGCACCGGGCGCTGCGGATGGCGCTCGGCCTGATCGGACCCACGGAGATCGCATGAGCCACCGTCTGAACGCCTTGGGCCAGCCCATCGGCGAGCCCGTTTCGGGCTGGAGCCCGCGCCCGCGGCCGGGCCGCGACCCCATCGAGGGCCGCTGGTGCCGGATCGAGCCGCTCGATCCCGCCCGCCACGCCGAGGCGCTGTTTGAGGCCAATGCCGCCGACCGCGAGGGGCGGATGTGGACCTACCTGCCTTATGGGCCGTTCGAACGGCTCGCCGAGTATCGGACCTGGGTCGGGCGCATGGCGGCGAGCGAGGACCCGTTGTTCCACGCCATTCTCGACCGGCGCTCGGACAAGGCGGTGGGGGTCGCCTCGTACCTGCGGATCGAGCCCGCCGTGGGCGTGATCGAGGTCGGCCACATCGCCTATTCCCCTGCCCTCCAGCGCACGCCGGCCGCGACCGAGGCCATGTATCTCCTGATGCGCCGCGCGTTCGACGAGCTCGGCTACCGGCGCTACGAGTGGAAGTGCGACGCGCTGAACGCACCCTCGCGCGCAGCCGCCGAACGGCTGGGCTTCCGCTTCGAGGGCATCTTCCGCCAGGCGACGATCTATAAGGGCAGGAACCGCGACACGGCCTGGTATGCGATCATCGACAAGGAGTGGCCGGAACGGAAGGCCGCCTTCGAGGCCTGGCTCGAGCCCGGCAACTTCGACGAGGCGGGCCGGCAGCGCCGGGCGCTGGCGCGGCCCTGAGCCCTCCCCTGAGCCCTCGCTCAGTGGCCGCCGCCAGCGCCGCTCGCGAGCTGCGACCGCTTGATGAGGGGCGTCAGGCACGCCATCGCCACGAACAGGAAGGTGAGGATCAGGAACACGTCGGCGAACGACATCACCAGCGCCTGGGTGCGCACGAGACGTGCCAGCGTCTCGAGCGCGGCCGAGCCCGCATCCGAGCCCAGAGCCGAGAGGCTCTGGGTCAGCCCGTTCAGCCGCTCGACCGCTGTTGCGCTGCTCCACGTCACGGTCTCGTGCAGGCGTGCCAGGTGCAGGTCGAGCCGGTCGTTGAGGACGGTGTTGATGAGGGCGAGCCCCACCGCACCGCCGAGATTGCGGGTGAGGTTGAACAGGCCGGACGCGTTCTTGAGCCGGTCGGGCGGCAGCGTGCCGAGGGCGATGTTGTTAATCGGCACCATGCAGATCATGAGCGACACGCCGCGGCAGACCTGCGGCAGGAGCAGTTCCCAGAAGTCCCAGTCCTTGGTGAGGCCGGTCACGATCCAAGTACCGACGGCGAAGCCCATGAAGCCCGCTGCCATCATCACGCGTGGATCGAGAAGGCGCATGAGCCGCCCGGCCACGGGTGCCATCAGGAACATGCAGACACCGGTGACGAACATGGTCTCGCCGATCTGCAGGGCCGAGTAGCCGCGCACGCGGGCGAGGTAGAGCGGGTAGAGATAGGTCAGGCCGTAGAGGCCGATGCCCATGATGAAGCTGAAGGCGCAGCCGGCGGCGAAGTTGCGGTTCGTGAAGGCGCGTAAGTCCACGATCGGATGCTGCGTCGTGAGCACGCGCCAGAAGAAGGCGATGCCCGCGGCGAGGCCGACGCAGGTGAGCGTCAGGATCGTCCCGTCCTCGAACCAGTCGTCGGCAGGCCCCTCCTCCAGCACGTACTCGGCACAGCCCAGAAGACCCGCCATGAACAGGAGACCCCACCAGTCGAAGGTCCTGATCAGCGAGAGCTGCGGCTGGTCGAAGTCGATCAGAAGCCAGGCCGCCGCCGTCACCGCGATGCCCGGCACGATGTTGACGAGAAACAGCCAGTGCCAGGAGAAGAGGTCGGTGAGGTAGCCGCCGATCGTCGGGCCGATCGTGGGGGCGAGCGTCGCCACGAGCCCGATCACGGGCGAGATCAGGCTCTGACGCTCGCGCGGAAAGATGGTGTAGGCGGCGGCGAACACGGTCGGGATCATCCCGCCACCGATGAAACCCTGGAGTGCTCGCCAGAGGATCATCTCCTCGATCGAGGAGGAGAAGGCGCACATCAGGCTCATGAGGGTGAAGCCGCCGGCCGAGAGCGCGAACATCCAGCGGGTCGAGAGCACGCGCGAGAGCAGGCCCGAGAGCGGAATCATGATGACCTCCGCGATCAGGTAGCTCGTCTGCACCCACGAAATCTCGTCGGCACTCGCCGACAGGCCGGCCTGGATCTCGGACAGGGACGCCGAGACGATCTGGATGTCCAGGATGGCCATGAACATCCCGAACACCATGAAGACGAACGTGACCAGCCGGCGCCTGTCGATCGGCGGTGGCACCACCCCTGGAGCTGCCATGCGCATCGACCTCAGCGCTGCGCCAGCTTCTCGGACGCGGCCGGCGCGGAGCGCGTGTCCACGTCGACGACGACGGAGAGGCCCGGCCGTAAGATTCCCTCGCGCACGACCTCGGGCGCCACCGCGATCCTGACCGGCACGCGCTGGACGATCTTGGTGAAGTTGCCGGTCGCGTTCTCGGGCGGCAGCAGGCTGAACACCGAGCCCGAGGCCGGTGCTATGCTCTCGACCGTGCCCGGAACGTCGCGGTCCGGGAAGGCGTCGACGCTGATGCGGACCTTCTGGCCGGGGGCGATGCCCTCGATCTGCGTCTCCTTGAAGTTCGCGTCGACGTGGATGCTGTCGAGAGGGACGAGTGCTGCAAGCCGGGTGCCGGGCTGGACGAAAGCGCCGACCTCGATCGCCCTGTTGCCGACGATGCCGTCGATCGGCGCACGGATCACGGTGAAGGAGAGATCGCGCTCGGCCTTGGCGACCGCCGTCCTAAGCTCGCCCGCGACCCGCTCGGCCTCCATTTTCTGCGCCGCCAGCACGTCGACGTTGGCGCGCTCGGCGGCCAGCGCGGCTTCGGCGCTGCGCACCGCCGCCTCGGAGCGGTCGCGATCGGCCGTGGCCTGGTCCAGGCGCGCCCTGCTCGCGAAGTCGGCGCGGGCGAGCTGGACCTGGCGGGCATAGTCCGCCGCCGCCCGCGCGGCGTCGGCGCGCGCCGCCGCGAGCTGCGCCTCGGCGCGCGCCACCGACGCCTTGGCCGCCTCGATTTGCCGGGCGATCCTGGCGATGGTGCCGTCCTGGGTGGCGAGCTTGTCACGTGCCGCCTGCAGCGCCAGGCGGTAGTCGCCATCGTCGATGCGCGCGATCACGTCGCCGGCCTTCACGGCCTGGTTGTCCGCGACCTCGACCGAGGCGACGTAGCCCGACACCTTCGCGGCGAGAAGCGTGATGTCGGCCTGGACGTAGGCATCGTCGGTGCCCACGAGAAACCGGCCTTCGGTCCACCAGTGCCGGGCCTCGTAGCCGCCATAGCCCAGGGCGGCAGCCAGCACCGCGACGAGGACGAGCCGGCGCCACGGCCGCCGCGGCTGCGCAGGCTTGGCCGGCCCCGCCGACGGTGCGGCCGGTGCCGGGACCGATGCCGCCGGCGGGGCCGCCTTCGGCTGCGCCGGCGCGGCGCGCGCCATGGGGTGCACCCGCTCGCGCTCGGGCGTCGGTTCCGACCCGCCCGACACCTGGGCCAGGGAATCGCTGTCGAGCGCAGCCGACGAATCCTGGTCGAACGCCATGGGCGAGGACGCCTCCGGATCACGCGCCCGACCGATCGACCGAACCGTTCGGTCATCGCGGCACGCCGATTGACAAGGAGAGATGCTGGAACCTATATGTCCTAACCGAACGGTTCGGTCAATACGGCGGACGAACAGCGGACATGCAGAAACTCGATGCCTTCGAGACCGGCTGCGCCGACAGCGCCAAGCGACGCCAGGTGCTCGAGGGTGCACGGCGCGTCTTCCTGCACCAGGGCTTCGACGGTGCCAGCATGGGCGAGATCGCGAAGGCCGCGGGCGTGTCGAAGGGCACGCTCTACACCTACTTCGAAAGCAAGGAGGCGCTGTTCGAGGCGTTGACGCTGGAGGAGCGTGCCGGCCTCGCCGAGGCGCTGTTCCGGCTCGATGCCGACGATCCCGACACCCGCGCCGTGCTGCGGCGGCTGGGCAAGAGCTTCATCGCGATGATGACGCGGCCGGAGCACGTCTCCTCGGTGCGGATGGTGATCGGCGCCGCCGAGAAGTTCCCGCGCATCGGCCAAGTGTTCTTCCAGGCGGGCCCCTGCCAGGGCATCGCACGGCTCGCGGCCTATCTCGACCGGCAGGTGGCGGTGGGCCGGCTCGCGATCGCGGACACCAGCGTCGCGGCCCAGTTCTTCCTCGACCTGTGCAGCTCCGGCATCCTGAAGCGGCTGCTGTTCGCGGTCGGAACGGCCCCGGACGAGGCCGAGGTCGAGCGCCACCTCGACGAGGTGCTGCGCGTGTTCTTCGCAGCCTACGGCCCTGGGTCCGCGGCCTAATCGAGCGTGCGCTGGTAACGCGCCACGGCCAGGGTCGCGACGGCGGCGAGGAACAGGAGCAGCGGCCACAGGTTCGGCCAGGCTTCGGCGAAGCCGTTGCCCTTCAGCATGACACCGCGCACGATCCGCAAGAAATGGGTGAGGGGCAGAACCTCGCCGATCACTTGAGCCCATGCCGGCATGCCTTTGAAGGGGAACATGAAGCCGCTCATCAGGATCGAAGGCAGGAAGACGAAGAACGACATCTGCATCGCCTGGAGCTGGTTCTTCGCGAGCGTGCTGAACAGGTAGCCCATGGCGAGGTTGGCGGCGATGAAGACGAGAAGGCTCGCCGCCAGCACGGTGGTGCTGCCCAGCATCGGCACGCCGAACAGGAGCCGGGCGGCACCGACGATGATCGCGACCTGGATCAGCCCGACGCCGATGAACGGCAGGAGCTTGCCCAGCATCACCTCGAGCGGTGTCACCGGCATGGCGAGCAGGTTCTCCATGGTTCCCCGCTCGCGCTCGCGGGTGACGGCGAGGGCGGTCATGATCACCATGGTCATGGTGAGGATGGTGCCGACGAGGCCCGGCACGATGTTGTAGCTCGTGAGCCCTTCCGGGTTGTAGCGGCGGTGGACGCGCAGATCGAACGGCGGCGGACGTGGGCTCAGCTCGCCCAGCGGTCCTTTCAGGTCGTGGGCGAGTGCGGTCGTGCCGAGCGTGCCCAGGGCGGCCAGTGCGTTGCCGGCGGCGACGGGATCGGTGGCATCGGCCTCGATCAGGAGCTGCGGCCGGTCGCCCCGGATCAGTCGCCTTGCGAAGCCGGCCGGGATCGTGACCGCGAACAGCACCTCGCCGGTGTCGAGCAGCCGGTCGAGCTCCTCGCGGCTCTCGGCGATGCGCACCACGCGGTAATAGCCGGTGTTCTGGAGCGCTACGACGAAGCTGCGGCCGAGATCGCTCCGGTCATAGGACAGGACGGCCGTGGGCAGGCGCTTGGGATCGCTGTTGATGGCATAGCCGAACAGCAGCAGCTGGATCACCGGGATGCCCACCATCATGGCGAAGGTCAGCCGGTCCCGCCTCATCTGGATGAACTCCTTGAGGATCATCGCGATCAGGCGATGGAAGGAGAACAGCCGGTCGTTCATGCCGCGTCGTTCCTGGCCTCGGCCATGAGGTGGATGAAGACGTCCTCGAGCGTGGGCTCGATCCGTTCCCATGAGAGGCCACGCCCCTCGCGCCAGGGGGCGATCGCCGCCTCGAGCGCCGCCGCGTCGGTGCCGCTGGCATGGAGCGTGGCGCCGAAGGGAGCCACCATCTCGACGCCGGGCCGGCCCTGGAGCGCGCGCGCCGCCTCGTCCACCCCCCGCCCTTCCGCCTTCCAGGTCACGAGGCCCGAGCGCTCGACCACCTCGGCGATGGTGCCCTCGGCGAGCAGCCGGCCATAGGCGATGTAGGCGATGCGATGGCAGCGCTCGGCCTCGTCCATGTAGTGGGTGCTGACCAGCACGGTCATGCCGGCGGCGGCGAGGCCGTGGATCTCGTCCCAGAACTCGCGCCGAGCCTTGGGGTCGACTCCGGCCGTGGGCTCGTCGAGAAGAAGGAGCTTCGGCTCGTGCAGGATGCAGGCGGCGAGCGCCAAGCGCTGCTTCCAGCCGCCCGAGAGCGTGCCGGCGAGCTGGTCCTTGCGCCCCCTGAGCCCCAGCCGGTCCAAAGCCTGCGCCACCTGCTCGCGGCGCCGCGGCAGCGCGTAGAGGCGGGCGACGAAGTCGAGGTTCTCCTCGATGCTGAGATCCTCGTAGAGGCTGAAGCGCTGGGTCATGTAGCCGACCTGGCGCTTGATCGCCCGGGCATCCCTGACGATGTCGAGGCCGAGGCAGGTGCCGCTGCCGGCATCGGGCGTCAGCAGGCCGCAGAGCATGCGGATGGTCGTGGTCTTGCCGCTGCCGTTGGGACCGAGAAAGCCGCAGATCTGGCCCTGCTCGACCCGGATCGTGAGGCCGTCGACCACCGTGCGGCCGCCGAAGCGCTTGACCAGCCCGCGCGCGTCGATGACCGGCGCCATCGCCCCCTGTCCTCACCCGGTCCCGACGGCGACGTCGACCGGCTGGCCGGGATGGAGCACCACACCCTCGTCGGGCCAGGCCTCGACCAGGAACACGAGCTTCTCCCGGCGGCCGATGCTGTAGATCACGGGCGGGGTGAACTCGGCCTCGGGCGCTACGTAGCGCACCGTGCCGGCGAGCCCTGCGGCGCAGCCGTCGCAGCGCAGGCCCACGCGCTGGCCCACCCGAATGCCGGCCAGGGCCGTTTCCGGCACGAAGAAGCGCACCTTGACGTTCCCCGGCGGCAGGAGGCTGACCACGATCCCGCCGGCCGGCACCCACTCGCCGGGCTTCCTGAGCGTGTCCTCGACCAGGGCCGCCGCCGGAGCGCGGACGGTGCGCTGGTCGAGCTGCCAGCGGGCCTGGGCGAGTGCCGCCCGAGCGCTCTCGACGGCGGCGCTCGCGGCCGCGATCTGGTCGGCACGCGCCGGCAGGCGGGCAGCGGCGAGCTGCGCTTCCATGGCGGCGACCCTTGCCCGCGCGGCATCCGCTGCGGAGCGGGCCTGATCGAGGCGGGCCTCGGCCGCCACGTCGGAACGGGCGAGCTTCTCCTGCCGGCGCAGATCCTGCTCGGCATAAGCGGCCGTCGCCCGCGCCTGCGCCAGCTCGGCCTCGATCTCGGCGATCTCCTCCGGGCGCTTGCCCTGCTTCAGGTCGGCGAGCTGGGCCTCGGCCCGCGCCAGCCCGGCCTCGGCCTCGCGCACGGCGGCACGCTGCCTTCCGGCCTCGAGGGCGAACAGAGGCGCTCCCGCCTCTACCCGGTCGCCGCGCTGCACGGCCAGGCTCTCGACCCAGCCCGCCTCGGGGGCGGCGAGGCGCAGATACTCGCCTTCGGCATAGCCCTGCAGCCAGCGCCCGTCCTGCCGCTCGCAGGCGGCGAGCAGCAGGATCAGGAAGAGGGCGGCAACACGGCTCATGGCGCCAGGCCGCGCAGCAGAATCTCGACATGAGCCCGCAGCACCGGCGCCGGGTCGAACGGCTCGTCGCCGTAAGGGGCGAACACGGTGCGCCAGATGGCCATGAGCAGCACGGGTGCTATCACCAGCCGGGCCACGGCGTCGCTGTCTTCCGGCCGGAACTCGCCCTGCTCGACCCCCTTCCGGTGCATGGCGGCGATCAGGCCGAGGCCGCGGTCGATCACGGTCGCGCGATAGAACCGGGCGAGCTCGGGGAACTTGTAGAGCTCGCCGATCATGAGGCGCGGCAGCACCACGAGCCGCGAGTCGCGGATCATGGTCTCGAGGAGGCCCATGAGCTCGCGCAGGAGCGGTGCCACCGGCCCCTGGTGCGCAGCCGCCAGCGCCTCGGCCCGCTCGAGATTGGGGACGATGGCCGAGCGCACGAGCGCCTCGAACACCGCCTCCTTACTCGGGAAGTAGAGATAGATGGTGCCCTTGGCCGCGCCCGCGCGGGCGGCGATGTCCTCCATCCGCGCCGCGGCGAAGCCCTTCTCGGCGAAGACCTCGAGCGCCGCCTCGAGAAGCTCGGCAGGCCGGGCGTCCTTGCGGCGGCGCGGAACCGGCGACATGGCCGCCTCCGGCAACTGACTGGTCAGTCATTAAAATCGCACGGAACGCGTGCCCGGTCAAGCGGCTGCCGGAGCGGCCGCGCCACGAACGGTCAGGAGAAAGGGGAGAGCCGCAGCTTCAGCCGCGCCAGCCGCCCACGGCCGGATCGGCCATGATGTGGGCCTCGGGCGCTGCGTCCGGCTGGGTCACCGGCCGATAGAGCTGCCGGGCGCGGGCCTCGAAGGCTGCTACCATCCGGTGCACGGCCTCGTTGAACAGAAGGCCGATCAGGTTCTGCAGGATCTTCGAGCGGAACTCGAAGTCGACATAGAAGTCCACCACGCAGCCTTCTGGCGCAAGGTCGAACTTCCAGTGGTTGTTGAGGTAGCGGAACGGGCCGTTGATATACTCGACGTCGATCAGCGACTTGTCGTGTAGTGTCACCTTCGAGGTGAAGCGTTCGCGAAACACCTTGAACGCCACCACGAGGTCGGCATAGAACACGTTGCCATCGCGCTGGGTGATCCGCGCCGCCTTGCACCAGGGCAGGAACTCGGGGTAGCGGTCCACACCCGCCACGAGATCGAACATGTCCTCGGGACGATAGGGCAGGATCCGCTTCTCGGCGTGGGTCGGCATGGGGCGATGGCCTTCAGATGGCGACGAGTTCGGATGCGGCAGCAACACCCCGAGCGAGCTGCGCGTTCCGGGCTGCGCGCAGTCGGGCGAAGTCGGCCCCGGCATGGTAGGAGGAGCGGGTCAAGGGCGAGGCCGAGACCATGAGGAAGCCTTTGGCGCGCGCGGCACGGGCGTAAGACTCGAACTCGGCGGGCTCGACGAAGCGCTCGACCCGGTGGTGGCGCGGCGTCGGCTGGAGATACTGGCCGATGGTGAGGAAATCGATCTCGGCCGAGCGCATGTCGTCCATCACCTGCAGGACCTCGCGCTTCTCCTCGCCCAGGCCTACCATGATCCCGGACTTGGTGAAGATCGAGGGGTCCAGCTCCTTCACCTTCTGCAAGAGGCGCAAGGAGTGGAAGTAGCGCGCCCCCGGCCGCACGCCGCGATAGAGCCGCGGCACGGTCTCGAGATTGTGGTTGTAGACGTCGGGCCTGGCGGCGACGACCGCCTCGACCGCACCGGGCTTCCTGAGGAAGTCGGGGGTCAGAATCTCGATCGTGGTCTCCGGCCGCGCCTTGCGGATCGCCTCGATGCAGCGCACGAACTGATGCGCCCCGCCGTCGGGGAGGTCATCGCGATCCACCGAGGTGATGACCACGTGCTCGAGGCCCATCGTCACCACGACCTCGGCCAGATGCCGCGGCTCGTCGGGATCGACAGGCTTCGGCATCCCGGTCTTGACGTTGCAGAAGGCGCAGGCCCGCGTGCAGGTGTCGCCCAGGATCATCACCGTCGCGTGCTTCTGGTGCCAGCACTCGCCGATGTTGGGGCAGGCCGCCTCCTCGCAGACCGTGTGCAGCCGTTTCTCGCGCAGGAGCGCCCTCGTCTCGTGGTAGCCGGTCGAGGTCGGGGCCTTGACCCGGATCCAGGCGGGCTTCCGGGGCAGGCTCTTGCGGTCGAGGACGGTGATCGTGGTCATGGGCTCAGAAGTGGATGGCTCGGCCGTAGGCGTCAAGCGCCGCCTCGTGCATCATCTCGGACAGGGTCGGGTGCGGGTAGACGGTGTGGAAGATGTCTTCCTCGGTCGCCTCCATGGTCCGAGCCAGAACGTAGCCCTGGATCAGCTCGGTGACCTCCGCGCCGATCATGTGAGCGCCCAGAAGCTCGCCCGTCCTGGCGTCGAACACGGTCTTGACCATGCCCTCGGGCTCGCCGAGCGCTATCGCCTTGCCGTTGCCGATGAACGGGAACCTGCCGACCTTGACCTGGTAGCCCGCCTCCTTCGCCGCCTGCTCGGTCAGGCCCACGCTCGCGACCTGCGGCGTGCAGTAGGTACAGCCCGGGATCTTGGAGATGTCGAGCGGATGCACACCCTCGACCCCTGCGATTTTCTCGACGCACACCACGCCCTCGTGGCTGGCCTTGTGCGCGAGCCAGGGTGGGCCGGTCACGTCGCCGATGGCATAGACACCGGGCTCGCCGGTGCGGCCCCAAGGGTCGACCTTGATGCGGCCGCGCTCGATCTCGACGCCCGTGCCTTCGAGGCCGATATCCTCGATGTTGTGGACGATGCCCACCGCCATGATCACGCGCTCGACCGTGAGCTTCTCGCTCTTGCCGTTGCTCTCGATCGTGGCCGTGACGCTGTTCTCTCCTTTGTCGAGCGCCGTCACCGTGGCGTTGGTGCGGATCTTCATGCCGCGCTTCTCGAAGGCTTTGTGGGCGAAGGCCGAGATCTCCTCGTCCTCGACGGGGAGGATGCGCGGCAGGACCTCGACCACCGTGACCTCGGCGTTCATCGAGCGGTAGAAACTCGCGAACTCGATGCCGATCGCGCCCGAGCCGACGACGAGGAGCGACTTCGGCATGGTCTCCGGGACCATGGCCTCCTTGTAGGTCCAGACCAATTTGCCGTCGGCCTCGAGGCCCTTGAGCTGGCGCGCACGCGCGCCCGTGGCGAGCACGATGTGCTCGGCTTGAAGTGTCTCGTCGCCGCCCTTGTTGAGCCTGACGGCGAGCCTGCCCTTGCCGGCGAGCCGGCCGTGGCCGTCGAACACCGTGACCTTGTTCTTCCTGAGGAGATGACCGACGCCGCGGTTGAGCTGCTGTGCCACCGCGCGGCTGCGCTTGACCACGGCCGCCCCGTCGAAGCGAGGATTGTCGGCGGCGAGACCGTAGCTGCCGGCATGGCGGATCAGCTCGAGCACCTCGGCCGAACGCAGGAGAGCCTTGGTCGGGATGCAGCCCCAGTTCAGGCAGATGCCGCCCAGATGCTCGCGCTCGACCAGAGCCGTCTTCATGCCGAGCTGGGCGGCGCGGATCGCCGCCACGTACCCGCCGGGACCACCGCCCACGACGACCAGATCGAAGCTCTGTGCCACGGGTTTCCTCCCCCTCTCCTTGCGGCAGGCAGACCTGCCAGCAGCCGGTTGTCCGATCGAGGCGTCCTTGTCAACGTTCGAGGGTGGCGAAGGTGGCGCGAAAGCCGGGCAAAGCCCGGTCAATCCACCAACACTCGACGGCTTAGCCATTGATCCGACGGAGCTTTCTGAAATCGTTCGTGCAAATTCGCAATGCATCGATCGCCCATTCCTGCGCGGCGGCCGGAGTCGAGTCGATAAGGAAGATTATCCTAGAACATTCATCGCATCGAGCCACACGGAACGGCTACGGCGTCGCGCTCGGCGGCAGCCGATCCGGGGCGAGGCCCTGGTCGAGGTCGCAAGAGCAGGCTTCCGGCAAGGCGGCGGGCTTCGGACCCGCCTTGCGACCCGCATGCCCAGCCGCCGTGTATGCTCATCGACGGCCGAGCACGCAACGCGATGCCTTGCCGGGCGTTGATTTCGATGCGAGCGGCGCTCTGCCGGCGTGACGGAGAGAACGGGGAAGACGTCCATGGCCGAGCTGGTGACGTCGTTCGACGTGATGGTGCCGATCATCCGGCGGATCGAGCTCGGCCGGTCCCGGCTGTGGCTCGGGCGCGGCTGGCGCGATCTCGTGGCAGCCGCGGCGGCCAGCCTGACGCGTTCGGCGCCGTCTTCGCCCTTTCGGGCTGGGCGCTCACCTTCGGGTTGTGGCGGGGCGGCTTCCTCCATCCGGTCCCGCCGCTGGCGACGGGGTTCATGATCGTGGGCCCGATCCTCGCCGTCGCGTTCTACGAGGTCGGCTGCGGCTCGCCGCGGGCGAGCGGGTGAGCTTCGCCACGGCGTTCGCCGTGTTCCGGTGCAGTCCGCGGCAGATCGCGGCGATGGGCTTCATCCTGCTGCTCGTGCTCTCATCCGGCTCGGGATCGCGGCCATGATCTGCATGCTCTACCGGCGGGGCCCGACCCCGCCCTCGTTCGAGGAGCTCGTGGTCAACACCTTCCTGCGGCCGGCGAGTCTGCCCTTCCTGATCGTGGGTGTGGGTGCAGGCGGGCTGTTCGCTCCGTTCGCCTTCTCGATCGGCACCGTCTCCATCCCGATGCCGGCGGACCGGCCCAAGGTGGACACGATTACGGCCATCGTCACGAGCGGGCGCGCGGTGCAGGACAATCCGGGACCGATGCCGCTCTGGGCGGTGCTGGTCGTGGCCATCACCGGGCTCGGGCCCGCCACCGCCCATCTCGGCCTCGCCATCGTGACGGTGCCGGTGATCGGCCACGCCACCTGGCACGCCTGTCGCGATCTGGTGCCCGATCCCGCGCCGGCCGAGCTCGGCCATGCCCCGACCGCGGCCGTTCCGCCGGAGCCGGCCGGAGCACCTTCCGCCGGCGAGCCACGGGCGCGCTGACGTGGCCGCCCGCGTTTCCTCGCGGCCGCGCTTCCAAAGCCGGAGGCGGGCATGACGGCAAAGGCGGGATCGAGGAAGGTCGTCTATGCCGCCCTCCTCGGCAATCTCCTGATCGCGCTCACCAAGCTCGGAGCGGCGGCCTTCACCGGCAGCTCGGCCATGCTGAGCGAGGGCGTGCATTCGCTCGTGGATACCGGCAACGAGCTCCTGCTCCTTCACGGACTGAAGCGCGCGGCGCGCCCGCCGGACCGTACGCACCCGCTGGGCCACGGGCGCGAGATCTATTTCTGGTGCTTCATCGTCGCGCTCCTCGTGTTCGCGCTGGGGGCGGGAGTCTCGTTCTACGAGGGCGTGGCGCACATCCGCCGACCCGAGCCGATCGAGAACGGCACCGCGAACTACGTCGTCCTCGGCCTCTCGTTCCTGTTCGAGGGCGGGTCGTGGTGGACGGCGTTCAAGGAGCTGCGTGCGACCAAGGGCCGGCTCGGCTACATCGCCGCCGTGCGCCAGAGCAAAGACCCCACGACCTTCACCGTGCTGCTCGAGGACAGCGCGGCGCTTCTCGGCCTCGGCATCGCGCTCGCCGGCATCGCGACAGCACAGGCGTTCGACGCACCCGTGCTCGACGGGACCGCCTCGCTCGGGATCGGGCTCGTGCTGGCGGCGACGGCGCTGTTCCTCGCCCGCGAGAGCAAGGGTCTCCTCATCGGCGAGCCGGCCCGCCCCGAGCTGCAGGCGGCCGTGCTGCGGATCGCGGGCGAGGACCCGGCGGTGCAGCGCGCCAACGGCGTGATCACGGTGCATCTCGGCCCGGACCAGATCGTGGCGGCGCTCAGCCTCGAGTTCGAGGACCGGCTGACGAGTCCCGAGATCGAGGCCTGCGTGACCCGGATCGAGGAGCGGATCCGCAAGGCGCATCCCGAGATCACGGTCCTGTTCGTCAAGCCGCAGATCGCGGGCACATGGGAGCGGCGCCGGCGACGCATCGAGGGGGCGGTCGACGATCCGGCGGCCGCGGGCTGAGGCGACCCGTTGGCCGACGCATGCCCCCTCCCCCCGCGGCAAGGCAGAGGAAGGGCCGGCCTGCGCCCCAGGCTCCACGGGCCGGGCGGCGCGGGCTCGCGATCAGAGGAGAAGGGCCAGCGGATCCTCGATCAGCTTCTTGAACTCGGCCAGGAACTGGGCGCCCAAGGCGCCGTCGACCACGCGATGGTCGACCGAGAGCGTCACGGTCATGACGGTCGCGATCTGGAGCGAATCGTTCCTGACCACGGGCCGCTTCTCGCCGGCACCCACGGCCAGAATGCAGGCCTGGGGCGGGTTGATGACGGCCTGGAAGTCCTTGATGCCGTACATGCCGAGATTGCTGATCGAGAAGCCGCCGCCCTGGAACTCTTCGGGCTTGAGCTTGCCCTCCTTGGCACGCTTGGCGAGATCCTTCATCTCGTTCGAGATGGTGGAAAGACCCTTCTGATCGGCCTTCCGGACGATCGGCGTGATCAGCCCGCCCTCGATCGCGACCGCCACCGAGATGTCGATGTCCTTGTACTGGTAGACTTTGTCACCGCCCCAGGATGCGTTCACCCCCGGCACCTTGCGCATGGCGAGGGCCACGGCCTTGATGACGAAGTCGTTGACCGAGAGCTTGTAGTCCGCGCCCTCGCGGGCGTTGAGCTGGGTGCGCATGGCAAGGAGCGCATCGAGCTCGCAGTCGATCGCCAGGTAGAAATGCGGGATGTCGCGCTTCGCCTCGGTGAGGCGCCGGGCGATGACCTTCCGCATGTTGGAGAGCGGGATCTCCTCGAAGGCAGCGCCGGGAATCGGACCCGGGGCGGCGGCCGGCGCTGGCGCCGGTGCGGCGGGAGCGGGCGCCGGCGCGGGCCGCGCCTCGGGCGCTGCGGCGACAGGACGAGGCGCCTTCATGGCGGCCTCGACGTCGGCCTTGACGATGCGGCCATGCGGCCCGGTGCCCTTCACCTGCCGCAGGTCGAGCCCGGCCTCGCGGGCGAGGCGCTTCGCGAGCGGGCTCGCGAAAATGCGCCCGCCGGCCTCGGCCGCCTCGGCGCGGCCGGCTTCCGGCTTCGCCGGCTCGCGGGGCGCTCCGCCCGGCGCCGGGGGCGGTGCGGCGGGCTGCCGTGCCGCCTCGGCCCGGGCGGGCCCGGCCTCGCCATCGGCCTTGCCGGCGGCGGGTGCCGCTGCCCCCTCGAGCGCACTTTCGTCCTCGCCCTCCTCGAGGAGGAGTGCGATCGGCTCGTTGACCTTCACCCCTTCGGTCCCGGCCGGGACCAGGATCTTGCCCAAGGTGCCCTCGTCGACCGCCTCGACCTCCATCGTCGCCTTGTCGGTCTCGATCTCGGCGATCACGTCGCCCGCCTTGACCGGATCGCCCTCGTTCTTCACCCAGCGCGCCAGGTTGCCCTCGGTCATGGTCGGCGACAAAGCCGGCATCAGGATCTTGATCGGCATGTTTCCTCCCCCTGGGCCGGCGTCAGGAGCGGTAGCAGACGGCTTTCGCCGCCGCCACGACGTCGTCCACCTGCGGCAGGGCCAGACGCTCGAGGTTGGCGGCATAAGGCATCGGCACGTCCTTGCCGGTGACCCGCACCACGGGCGCGTCCAGCCAGTCGAAGGCCTGCTCCATCATGATGGCCGCGATCTCGGCGCCGAAGCCGCACTGCGGCCAGCCCTCCTCGACCGAGACGATGCGGTTGGTCTTCTTGACCGATTCCACGATGGTCTCGACGTCGAGCGGGCGCAGCGTCCTGAGATCGATCACCTCGGCCTCGATGCCCTCCTCGGCGAGCTTCTCGGCCGCCTTCAGCGCGCGATCGACCATGAGGGAGAAGGCGGTGATGGTGACGTGGCTGCCCTCGCGCAGGATGCTGGCCTTGCCGATCGGCAGCACGAAGTCGTCGAGCTTCGGCACGTCGAAGCTCTGGCCGTAGAGCACCTCGTTCTCGAGGAACACGACCGGGTTGGGGTCGCGGATCGCGGCCTTGAGCAGGCCCTTGGCGTCGGCGGCACTGTAGGGGGCGATCACCTTGAGGCCGGGGCAGTGCGCGTACCAGGAGCCATATTCCTGGCTGTGCTGGGCGGCGACGCGCGCGGCGGCGCCGTTGGGCCCGCGGAACACGATCGGGCAGCCGATCTCGCCGCCGGCCATGTAGCGGGTCTTCGCGGCCGAGTTGATGATGTGGTCGATCGCCTGCATGGCGAAGTTCCACGTCATGAACTCGACGATGGGCTTGAGGCCCGCCATGGCGGCGCCCACGCCGAGGCCGGCGAAGCCGTACTCCGTGATCGGCGTGTCGATCACGCGCCTGGGGCCGAACTCGTCGAGCAGGCCCTGGCTGACCTTGTAGGCACCTTGATACTCCGCGACCTCCTCGCCCATGAGGAACACGTCGGGATCGCGGCGCATCTCCTCGGCCATGGCATCGCGCAGGGCCTCGCGCACGGTCTGGCGCACCATCTCGGTACCGGTCGGGATCTCGGGCTCGCGGGCGCGGCGCACCTTCTGCGGCATCGCCGGGCTCTCGGCCGCAGGCTTCTTCTCGCCCATGGCGGTGTCGGCGTCGGGCTTGCGGATGGCGGCACCCTGCTCCACCTGGGTCGCAGCCTCCCTGGCCGGAACGGCCTGATCGAGGGCGCTTTCGTCCTCGCCCTCGGCGAGCAGCATGGCGATCGGCGTGTTGACGGCGACACCCTCGGTCCCGGCCGGGACCAGGATCTTGCCCAAGGTGCCCTCGTCGACCGCCTCGACCTCCATCGTCGCCTTGTCGGTCTCGATCTCGGCGATCACGTCGCCCGCCTTGACCGGATCGCCCTCGTTCTTCACCCAGCGCGCCAGGTTGCCCTCGGTCATGGTCGGCGACAAAGCCGGCATCAAAATCGGGGTCGGCATTCTCGTCTCCCTGTCGGCGCAGCCAGCCTTCCATCCGACGGAGCCGGCCGCCCGCATCCTCGTCTTCGTCGCTGCCCTCAGGCTTCCACCAGCACGTCCGTCCAGAGCTCGGCCGGATCGGGCTCGGGGCTGTCCTGGGCGAAGCGCGCGGCCTCGTTGACGATGTCGCGGATCTCCTTGTCGATCCGCTTGAACGCGTCCTCCTGGGCGAGCCCGTGCTCGGCCATGACCCGGCGCAGATTCTCGATCGGATCGTGGCGCTCCCGCATCTCCTGCACCTCCTCCTTGGTGCGGTACTTGGCGGGATCCGACATGGAGTGGCCGCGATAGCGGTAGGTCATGGCCTCGAGGATGACGGGGCCCTGACCGTTGCGGACCTGCTCGACGAGCTCTTGTGCCTTGGCGTGGACGGCGATCACATCCATGCCATCGACCTGGTGGCCGGGAATGCCGTAAGCCTCACCGCGGTCGCACAAGCGCCTGCCGGCGGCCGCGCGTGCCTGGGCCGTGCCCATGGCGTAGCGATTGTTCTCGATGACGTAGAGCACCGGCAGCTTCCAGAGCGCTGCCATGTTGAAGCTCTCGTAGACCTGACCCTGGTTCACCGCCCCGTCGCCCATGTAGGCGACGCAGATGCCGCCGTCGCCGCGGTACCGATGCGCGAAGGCGAGGCCGGTGCCGAGCGGGATCTGGGCGCCGACGATGCCGTGGCCGCCGTAGAAGCCCTGGGCAGGAGCGAACATGTGCATCGAGCCGCCCTTGCCCTTGGAGTAGCCCGTGACCCGGCCGGTGAGCTCGGCCATGACCCGCCTCGGGTCCATGCCGCAGACCAGCATGTGGCCGTGGTCGCGGTAGCCGGTGATGACGCTGTCGCCTTGCTTCAGCGCGTGCTGGATGCCGACCGCGACGGCCTCTTGGCCGATATAGAGATGGCAGAAGCCGCCGATCAGACCCATGCCGTAGAGCTGGCCGGCCTTCTCCTCGAAGCGGCGGATCAGCAGCATCTCGCGATAATAGCCGAGCAGCTCGTCGGCGCTGGGCAGGGGTGCCGCACCCTTGTCCTGATCGACGGCCTTCGCGGACGTTCGTGCTGCCATCGGGCCCTCTCCTCCCTTGTCCGTTCGCGCGCTGCGATGCAGCGCAAGCGACGCCACCGACCGACGGAGGCGCCGTTTCCTGGCCTCGCTTGCTGTTTACACGCTTTTCCCGCAGCGCCAAGCACGGCGCCTGCACGGCCACGCCCGCCTAATGCAGAGGTCAGCCGGAAGTTCCCGGCTGCTTGTCGTCGTGGCGCAGGATGATGACCTCATTGGGCTTCACGTAACCGAGCTTCCTCAGTTCCTCCTCGAGGAGGTCGCGGTCGATCGAGTCCTGCTGGAAGGCCTGGATCTGGCGCTGAAGCTCGGCGCGCTCCGCCCGGAGCTTCGCGAGCTCCTGGCGCGCCGCCTCGAGATCGCGGCTCGTGTCGATCCAGGCCAGAAGGCCGCGATGACCGTGCAGCGCGTGGTAGCCGAAATAGACGAGGACGGCCGTGACCAGGACGGCGAGCCAGCGGCCCCTGAGCTGGTGCTTCAGCACCTCGAGCAGTGTCGCGACCATCCTCCTCCTTCCGGCGTCCTCAGCCGCGCGCGAGACCCGAGCGCCCGGCGTAGATGGCTCCGCCGCCGAGCTGCTGCTCGATCCTCAAGAGCTGGTTATACTTCGCGAGACGGTCGGAACGCGAGAGCGAACCGGTCTTGATCTGGCCGCAGTTGGTGGCGACGGCGAGATCGGCGATGGTGCTGTCCTCGGTCTCGCCGGAGCGATGCGAGATGATCGAGGCGTAGCCGCAGGAGGTGGCGAGCTGGATCGCCTCCAGGGTCTCGGTCAGCGTGCCGATCTGGTTGACCTTGATCAGGATGGCGTTCGCCACCCCCTGCTCGATGCCCTCGGCCAGGATCGCGGGGTTGGTCACGAACAGATCGTCGCCCACGAGCTGGACCTCGTCGCCGAGCGTCTCGGTGAGGAGCTTCCAGCCGTCCCAGTCGCCCTCAGCCATGCCGTCCTCGATCGAGACGATCGGGAACTTCTCGCACAAGGACTCGAGCCAGCGCACCATGCCTTCGGCATCGAGCTCGCGGCCTTCGCCCGCGAGCCGGTACTTGCCGCCTTCGAAGAACTCGCTCGACGCCACGTCGAGGGCGAGCAGCACGTCGTCGCCGAGCTTGTAGCCGGCGGCTTCCACGCTCCTCTCGATGAAGGCCAGCGCCTGCTCCGTATCGACGTTGGGGGCGAAGCCGCCTTCGTCGCCGACGGCGGTGCTGTGGCCCGCGTCCTTGAGCTGCTTCTTCAGGCTGTGGAAGATCTCCGTGCCCATGCGCAGCGCGTCGCCGAACGTGTCCGCGCCCACGGGCAGGATCATGAATTCCTGGATGTCGAGCGGGTTGTCGGCGTGCGCCCCGCCATTGATGATGTTCATGAGCGGGGTCGGCAGGATGCGGGCACCCACACCGCCGAGATAGCGGTAGAGCGGCAGCCCGGTCGCGACCGCGGCGGCGCGCGCCGCGGCGAGGCTCACGGCGAGGATGGCGTTGGCGCCGAGGCGGCTCTTGTTCTCGGTGCCGTCGAGCTCGATCATCGCGGCATCGAGGCCGGTCTGGTTGAGTGCGTCGAAGCCCGTCACGGCGTCCGCGATCTCGCCGTTGATGGCCTCGACCGCCTTGGTGACCCCCTTGCCGAGATAGCGCCCCTTGTCGCCATCGCGAAGCTCGATGGCCTCGCGCGAGCCGGTCGAAGCGCCGGACGGCACGGCAGCGCGGCCCGAAGCACCACTCTCGAGGATGACATCGGCCTCGACGGTCGGGTTGCCGCGGCTGTCCAGGATCTCGCGCCCGCGGATCGAGACGATCTCGGTGTCGCCCATAGCTACTCCCCTTTCCTCACGTTCAAGCATCCTCCGACCGGCTCGCGGGCGTTCATGGTACCAAGCGTTCCTGGTACCAGGTACCAGGAACGGGCGTTAACGTCCCCCGTACCGCCTCGGGCAGGCTCAGAGTGCGACCGGCGGCTGCGCCTTCGCCAAGGCATCGAAGCGCTGCAGGTCGGCCAGAAGCTCGCCCATCCGGGCGAGCGGCACCATGTTGGGGCCGTCGCTCAAGGCCCGCTCGGGAGCGTCGTGCGTCTCGATGAACACGGCGGCGACGCCGATCGCGACCGCGGCCCGGGCCAGCACCGGCACGTGCTCGCGCTGGCCGCCGCTCCGGCCGCCGAGGCCTCCCGGCTGCTGCACGGAATGGGTGGCGTCGAACACGACGGGCCAGCCCGTGGCCGCGAGCTGCGGCAGGGCCCGCATGTCCGAGACCAGCGTGTTGTAGCCGAAGCTCGCCCCGCGCTCGCAGACCAGGATCCGCTCGCAGCCGAAGCCCTCGAGCTTCGCCGTCACCTGGCTCATGTCCCAGGGTGCGAGGAACTGCCCTTTCTTGACGTTGACGGCACGGCCGGTCTCGGCGGCAGCGCGCAGGAGATCGGTCTGACGGCAGAGGAAGGCCGGGATCTGGAGCACGTCCACGACCTCAGCCACCGGCTCGCACTGCCAGCTCTCGTGGACGTCGGTGAGGATCGGCAGGCCCGTCCTCTCCTTGATCTCGGCCAGGATCTCGAGCCCGCGCTCGAGGCCGACGCCCCGAGCGCTCGATCCGCTCGTCCGGTTGGCCTTGTCGAACGAGCTCTTGAAGACGAGCGGGATGCCGAGCGCATCGGTGAGCCGCTTCAGCTCGTCCGCCATCATCAGCGCGTGCTCGCGGCTCTCGATGGCGCAGGGGCCCGCGATCAGGGCGAGCGGCAGCCGGTTGCCGATCTCCACGCTGCCCACACGAACGGTACGGCTCGTCATCACACCAGCCTCGATTGTTCCACCGCCGCGCGGATGAAGGCGGCGAACAGCGGATGCGGCGCGAACGGCCGCGACTTGAGCTCCGGATGGAACTGCACCCCGATGAACCAAGGATGGCCACGGAGCTCGACGATCTCGGGCAGCCGCCCGTCGGGCGACATGCCGGAGAAGCGCAGGCCCGCCTTCTCGAGCACGGGCCGGTAGTTGATGTTGACCTCGTAGCGGTGGCGATGGCGCTCCGAGATCGCCTCGGCCCCGTAGACCGCGGCGGCGAGGCTGCCGGGCTCGAGCACGCAAGGATAAGCGCCGAGCCGCATGGTGCCGCCGAGATTGTCGCCGGCGGCCCGGCGCTGGACCGTCCCGTCCTGCTCCCACTCGGTCATGAGGCCGACGATCGGATGGGCGCAAGGGCCGAACTCGGTGGACGAAGCGCCCTCGAGCCCGGCGAGGTTGCGCGCGGCCTCGACGCAGGCGAGCTGCATGCCGAAGCAGATGCCCAAGAACGGTAGGCGCTTCTCGCGGGCGAAGGTGACGGCCGCGATCTTACCTTCCGCCCCGCGCTCGCCGAACCCGCCCGGCACCAGCACGGCGTTCATGCCGTGCAGCCGGTCGGTGCTGTCCGAGTGCGCGAACTCCTCGGCATCGATCCAGTGCAGGTTCACCCGCACGTTGTTGGCGATGCCGCCGTGAACCAGGGCCTCGTTGAGCGACTTGTAAGCGTCGAACAGGCCCGTGTACTTGCCGACCACCGCGACCGACACCTCGCCCTCGGGGCGGTGCACGCGGCTCACGGTCTCGTGCCAGGGGGCGAGATCCGGCGGCGGCTCGGCCGGCAGGCCCAGCACCTCGAGGAGCTGGGTGTCGAGCCCTTCCTCGTGGTAGCGGATCGGCACTTCGTAGATCGAATCGCAGTCGAGCGCGGGAATCACTGCCTCGGGGCGCACCGAGCACTGGAGCGCTATCTTGCGGCGCGCATCCTCGGGGATCGGCCGGTCGGCGCGGCAGAGCAGGATGTCGGGCTGGATGCCGATGGCGCGAAGGGCCGCAACCGAGTGCTGGGTCGGCTTGGTCTTGAGCTCCTTCGCGGAAGGAATCCAAGGTACCAGCGTCACGTGGATGAAGCAGCACTGCTGCCGCTCGCGCTCGAGCGCGAACTGGCGGATCGCCTCGAAGAACGGCAGGCCCTCGATGTCGCCGACCGTGCCGCCGATCTCGCAGATGACGATGTCGGCGTCCCTGGTGTCGTTGCGGATGAACTCCTTGATGGCGTTGGTTACGTGCGGGATCACCTGCACCGTGCCGCCGAGATAGTCGCCGTGGCGCTCGCGGGTCAGCACGGTCCAGTAGATCCGCCCGGCCGAGACCGAGTCGGAGGCGCGCGCCGGCACGCCCGTGAAACGCTCGTAATGGCCGAGGTCGAGGTCGGTCTCGGCCCCGTCGTCGGTCACGAACACCTCGCCGTGCTGGTAGGGCGACATGGTGCCGGGGTCGACGTTGAGATAGGGATCGAGCTTGCGCAGCCGGACACGATAGCCGCGGAGCTGCAGGAGCGAGCCCAGCGCCGCCGCCGCGAGGCCTTTGCCCAGGGACGAGACGACACCGCCGGTTATGAAGACGTACCGCGTCATCATGCACCAATAACGGCCGATACCGCTCCCCCGAGCAGGTCTCTCATGGGGAGCGGGCGTCGGCAGAGGGCCATGGGAAGGAGTGCCGCTATCTGGCGATCGGGGCCGCCGGCTCGGCCGGCGCCGCGGGTGCTGCGGGCGCGGGCGCCTGAGCCGGAGCGGTCGCCGCCGGGGCCGGGTGGTCGAGGATCGAGCTGCCCTGGTGGCTGCGGCTCGCCAGGATCGCGAGCAGGAGGCTCGTGCCGATGAAGCAGGCGGCGAGGATCGCCGTGGTGCGGGTCAGGAGGTTGGCCGTCCCGCGTGCGCTCATCAACCCGCCGAACGTGCCGCCGCCGAGGCCGCTGAGCGCCCCGCCCTCGCTGCGCTGGATGAGGATCACGCCGACCAGCGCGGTCGCGATCAGGAGGTGGATGACCAGGACAACCGTAATCATGAGCTAAGCAACTGCTCCAAAGGAGAATCGGACGGGACGACCCGTCCGGTGGCCGAGATCAGGCGCCGCCGCCTGCCCGATAGATGGCGAAGAATCCGTCGGGGTCCAGGCTCGCCCCGCCGACGAGGACACCGTCCACGCCGGCCACGGCCATGATCGCACCCGCATTGTCGGCCTTGACCGAGCCGCCGTAGAGGATCGCGACCTTGTCACCGTCGCTCGCGAGCCGCTCCAGCCGGGCGCGAATCGCCGCATGGC
Source organism: Benzoatithermus flavus (assembly GCF_037908215.1). NCBI lineage: Bacteria > Pseudomonadati > Pseudomonadota > Alphaproteobacteria > Geminicoccales > Geminicoccaceae > Benzoatithermus > Benzoatithermus flavus. Next base: position 39,002 of record NZ_JBBLZC010000001.1, read on the forward strand.
TGCGGCCGATGTCGTCCAGCGTGGGCGTGCGGCCGGTGCCGATGGCCCAGACCGGCTCGTAGGCGACGACGACCCGCGCGGCCGAGGCGCCTTGCGGCCAGCTCTGGTCGAGCTGCCGCTCGAGGACCTCGAGCGTGCGGCCCTCGAGCCATTCGGCCTCGGTCTCGCCGATGCACAGGATCGCGAGAAGGCCCGCTTCCAGTGCCGCCTGCACCTTCGCCCTGACGAGCGCGTCGGTCTCGCCGAGCCCGTGCCGGCGCTCGGAATGGCCGACGATCACGGCGACGGCACCGGCGTCTTTCAGCATGGGTGCGCTGATCGAGCCGGTGAAGGCGCCCTTGGGCTTGTCGTGGCAGTCCTGCCCGCCGACCAGAATGCCGGTGCCGGCGAGCTGGGCCGCGACCTCGGCCAGGACCGTCGCCGGGGGGAACACGCCGAGCGTGGCGGACGGCCGGCCCACGCGCTCGGCGAGCCCGCCGGCCAGCGCCTTGGCCTCCGCGCGCAGGCCGTGCATCTTCCAGTTGCCGAACACGATCGGTCGCGCGAGCGCCATCTTCTGATCCATCGCAGCCGTGAAGCCGGCGGCTAGGTAACACACCATGCCCGAGCTTTCCAGCTTGGCGGCGCCGAGTCGCCGGGTGTTGCCGTAGGTCCGCCTTGCCCATATTGTCGCGGTCCGCTGCGGGCTCGGCCAAGAGCTCTCGCGGCGGCATGCAACGCAACCACGGCGGCTCTTCATCCATGCTCGATGCCCTGCGCACGCACGCCACCGGTCCGGTGGCGAAGGTGCTGTTCGGAATCCTCGTCGTCAGCTTCGCGATCTGGGGCATCGGCGACATCTTCAGAGCGCCGCACGGCGGCGGATCGCTGGCACGGGTCGACGGCACCGACATCACGGCCCGCGAGGTCACGAACGAGTTCGAGAATCGCTGGCGCCAGCTACAGCAGCAGTTCGGCAACAATCTCGACCGGCGCGCTGCGGTGAGCCTCGGACTCATGAACGAGGCGCTCGAGGCCGCGATCGCGCGCCGGCTGGTCGACGCGCACGCCCACGACCTCAAGCTCACCGTGGCCGACGAGACCATCGCCGCGCAGATCCGCGACAATCCTTCCTTCCAGGGGACGAGCGGCTTCGACCGGCAGACCTTCCAGATGTTCCTGCGCTCGATCGGCCTGAGCGAGCAGGACTACGTCGCGGCCCTGCGCGCCGAGATGATCCGGGACCGCCTGATCGACGCCATGACCGGCCCGCTCGCCGTACCCGGCACGCTCGTGAGGAAGCTGGTCGAGTACCGGCAGGAGCAGCGGCGCGGCAAGGCGCTCGTCGTGAACGCCGGCGACATCCAGGTGGAAGCGCCCGGCGAGGAAGCACTCCAGGCTTATCTCGACGAGCACGTCAAGGATTACGAAGCACCCGAGTACCGCGATGTCACCCTGCTCGTGCTGCGGCCCGAAGATCTCCTGAACGAGATCGAGGTCAGCGATGCGGACGTACGTGCGGCCTACGACAGCAGGGCGGCGCAGTACAAGAAGCCGGAGCAGCGCAAGCTCGAGCAGCTCCTCGCGAACGACGAGGCCACGATCAGGCGCGCCGCGGAGATGGTGGCTTCGGGCCAGAGCTTCGCGGCCGTGGCCGAGGCGCTGAAGGGGGCGGGTGTCGAGCGCTCCGAGCTCGGCCCGCTCGCTGAGGGCGACCTGCCCGAGGCCCTGGAGCAGCCGGTCTGGTCGCTGCCCGAGGGCGGCGTCAGCCAGCCCGTGCAGACCCCCTTCGGCTGGCACCTCGTCCGGGTGACGCAGATCAGGCCCGAGGAGACCCAACCCTTCGACGCGGTGAAGGACGAAATCCGCCGCGAGCTGGCGCTCGAGCGGGCATCGAACCAGCTTCCCGACCTCGCGACCAAGCTCGACGACGAGATCGCCGCCGGTACGCCGATCGACGAGGCCGGCAGGAAGCTCGGGATCGAGGTCCTGAAGCTCCAGAAGATCGACCGCACCGGCCACAGCCCGGCCAAGGAGCGCCTCGCCGCCGACCGGCTCACCGGCGAGATGCTGAACACGATCTTCGCCGCCCGGCAGGGCGAGACCTCGCTGCTCGAGCAGACGCCGGACGGCCGTTACTACATGTACCGGGTGGATGCCGTGGAGCCGGCGCGCCCGCGCACGCTGGCCGAGGTCAGGGACGAGGTGGCGAAGGCGTGGACCGCCACCGAGCAGAGGAAGCGCGCGCGGGCCAAGGCCGAGGAGCTCTCGAAGCAGGCGACCTCGCCCGCCTCGCTCGACCAGCTCGCGCAGGGCGAGAAGGGTGTCGAGATCGTGGCGATCGGGCCCGTCATCCGCTCGGACGATGCGGCGCTGCTCGGGCTCAACGGCGATGCCGTGCACGCCCTGTTCGCGACCGAGCCCGGCAAGGTCGCAGGGTCGGTGGTGGACGTGCCCAAGGGCTCGGCCATCGTCGCCACCGAGGAGATCGTCCCGGCCAAGCCCGAGCCGGCCCTGCTGAACGCCACCGAGACCCTGGTGCTCAACGCGATGCGGGGCGAGCTGCTCCAGGCCTACGAGGCCGCGCTCCGCAAGCGCTATTCGGTCTCGATCGACCAGCAGGCGCTGGCGAAGCTCATGGAGCAGCAGGCGCAGTGACGCCGGTGCGGGCAGCGAGAAAGCCATAAAGCCATGGATACCCGACCCGATCTCGAGGGCTTCACCGCCGCCTACGAGCGCGGCCAGGCGCAGGTGGTCTCGGCCTCGCTCGTGGCCGACCTAGAGACGCCGGTCTCGGCGCTCCTCAAGCTGGCCGAGGGCCGCCCCTACAGCTTCCTGCTCGAGAGTGTGACGGGCGGTGCGGTCCGCGGCCGCTACTCGATCCTGGGCATCAAGCCCGATCTGGTCTGGCGCTGCCGCGGCAACCGGGCAGAGATCAACCGAAGTGCCCGCTTCGATCGCGATGCCTTCGAGCCCTGCCCGGAGCCATCGCTCGAGAGCCTGCGCCGGCTCGTGGCCGAGAGCCGGATCGAGCTGCCGGACCATCTACCGCCGATGGCGGCGGGGCTGTTCGGGCACATGGCCTACGACATGGTGCGGCTGGTCGAGCGCCTGCCCGAGAAGAACCGGGACCGGCTGGGCCTGCCCGATGCCGTGTTCCTGCGCCCCACCGTGATGGCGATCTTCGACAATATCGAGGATCGGGTCACGATGGTGACACCGGTCTGGCCCAGCGCCGAGCTTTCCGCCCGTGCGGCCTATGCGTCAGCCTGCGAGCGGCTGGCCGACGCCATCGCCGACATGGGCCGCGGCATCAGCCTCGCCCCGCTCAGGACCGCGAGTCCGCCGCCCGAGCCGGTCTCGAACGTCACCCGCGAGCAGTATCACGCGATGGTCGAGCGGGCGAAGGAGTACATCCGGGCGGGCGACATCTTCCAGGTCGTGCCCTCGCAACGCTTCGAGCTGCCATTCCACCTGCCGCCCGTCGCCCTCTACCGCGCGCTGCGCCGGCTGAACCCCTCGCCTTTCCTGTTCTTCCTCGACCTCGACGGCTATGCGCTGGTGGGCTCGAGCCCGGAGATCCTGGTCCGGCTGCGGGACGGCAAGGTGACGATCCGCCCGATCGCGGGCACGCGCCGACGGGGTGCGACCAGGGCCGAGGACGAGGAGCTTGCGAAGGATCTCCTGAGCGATCCCAAGGAACTCGCCGAGCATCTCATGCTGCTCGACCTCGGACGCAACGACGTCGGCCGCGTGGCGCAGATCGGGACCGTGAAGGTCACCGAGAAGATGATCGTCGAATATTACAGCCACGTCATGCACATCGTCTCGAACGTGGAAGGGACGATCCGGCCCGAGTGCGACGCGCTCGATGCGCTGATGGCGGGCTTTCCGGCCGGCACCACGACCGGTGCGCCGAAGGTGCGGGCGATGGAGATCATCGAGGAGCTCGAGCCCGAGCGGCGCGGCTTCTATGCCGGTGCAGTGGGCTATTTCGCCGCCGACGGCAACATGGACAGCTGCATCGCGCTCCGGACCGCGCTCGTGAAGGACGGGCGAATGTACGTCCAGGCCGGGGGCGGCGTGGTCTGGGACAGCGACCCCGAGGCCGAGTACCAGGAGAGCTGCAACAAGGCCAAGGCCTTGATCCGCGCCGCCGAAGAGGCGGTGCGGTTCGCGAACGGCGGCGGGGGGCGCTGAGGCGCCGCATCAGCAGGCGGGCACGGGCGGGCAGTCGCCGTTGCCGCAGGCGCTGACCGGGATCGGCTCTGCCGGCGGGCGGCAGCGACTGCGGGCGATCAGCTCGCCCGCGCGCACGATCCGCAGGCCGCGCGTCTCGGCCTGCGGCAGCCAGCTCTCGAGCACCTCCAGCGTCGCCGGATGCGGATGGCCGATGGCGAGCGCCTGCCCGCGGCGCCGCGCCAGGCGCTCGGCCGCATCGAGCTGACGGTGCACCGCGGCCGGGTCGGGCTCGTTGTCGAGAAACACGTCGCGGCCCGCGTGCGGCAGGTCGAGCCGCTCGGCGAGCGTCGTTCCCACCGAGAGCGGCGAGGTGCGGCTGTCGACGAAGACGAGGCCGCGCCGCCCGATCTCCTCGAGCACCGCCATCATCACCCCAGGGTCGGACGAGGCGCGGCTGCCCATGTGGTTGTTGACGCCCACGGCCTGCGGCAGCCGCCCGAACGCCCAGGCGAGACGGCGGTGCAACTCCGCGGGCTCGAGGTTCGTCAGGATGGCGTTGGGCCCGGGATCCTCGTCGCCCTCGGGCTCCATCGGCAGGTGGAGGAAGATCTCGTGGCCGTGCGCCTTCGCGGCGGCGACGAGCCCGTCGAGCCCCGCGGCATAAGGCAGGAACGACAGGGTCACGGGCCGCGGCAGCCGGGTCGCGCGCTGGCTCGGAGCCGCGGCCGGGCCGACATCGTCGATGACGATCGCGAGCATCGGCGCATCCTTCGGCGCCGGCTCGGGCCGGGGCGGCGGCGGAGGCGGCAGGACCAGGGTGGCGAGCCGGGTGGCGGACGACAGCGGTGGCCGGGGCACGAAACGCGGCGGCTCGGCGGGTGGCGCCGCCCGCGCTTCCGGCCCGAGCGGTGCCATGGCCGCCGGGGGCGGCTCCGGGGCGGGCCCGGCCGGTGTCGGAGGCGGAGCTTGGCGCGTGGGCGGCTCGAGAGAGGCCACGGCCGGCGGCGCCGGCTCGGCGGGCGGCCGCGGCAGCGGGCCGAAGGCCCACTTTTCGGGCTCGAGACCGCTCGGGAGCACGAAGCGCGGGCTCGCCGAGAGGCTCGGCACCTCACCTTGCGCCTCGGCCATCGTCACCGCGTCCTCCATGGGCAGGCCTAGCGCCCTGCGCACGGGATCGGTGCGATAGAAGGTCGGCCGGCGCTCCGGCCCGGTGAGCGCCACGAGCACGACGACGCAGGAGACCACGATCGCGAAGGCACCGGCGAGATTTCTCGACCGGAACGTCCGTCGCAGCCGGCGCAGCAGCCGGCCCGCGCGCCGCGAGGAGCGCCGCCGTCTGGCTCGTGCCTCGTCCCCTGCCGGTGGAGTCACGCGTTCGGACCTTGGATCCTGGCTGCCGATTGTGCGATGAACCTAGTGGACGGCTCCGCCGGCCGGAAGCGCTTTTCGCACTTGCGAACGGTACTCCCGGGCGGCACGGCGCTTGACGGCGCGGACGGCGGCAGGCTTCCTTGCGGCACGTGCGCATGCGGCTCCTGCTCTTGATGCGAAAGCGACGATGCTCCTCCTGATCGACAACTACGACAGCTTCACCTACAACCTCGTCCATTATCTCGGGGAGCTCGGAGCCGAGACCGTCGTCTGGCGCAACGACGCGCTCACCGTGCAGGATGCGATCGCGATGCGCCCGGATGCGATCGTGATCTCGCCGGGCCCGTGCGATCCCGACAGGGCCGGCATCACCCTGCCCCTGATCCGGGCGGCGGCGGAGCGCATCCCGATCCTGGGCGTGTGCCTCGGCCATCAGGCGATCGCCCAGGCCTTCGGTGCGGTGATCGACCGGGCGAAGCAGGTCATGCACGGCAAGCTGAGTCCGATTCTGCACGACGGCACCGGCGTGTTCCGGGACCTGCCCTCCCCGTTCGCGGCGACGCGCTATCATTCGCTGGTCGCCGTGCCCGAGACCGTGCCCTCTTGCCTCAAGGTCAATGCCTGGACCGAGGACGGCACGATCATGGGCCTGCGGCACGAGAACCTGCCGATCCACGGCGTGCAGTTCCATCCCGAGAGCATCGAGACGAAGCACGGACACCGGCTCTTACGGAACTTCCTCGAGCTCGCCCGCGTGGGAGTTCCGGCATGACGGCCGAGCTGCAGCGCTTCAGGCAGCTCATCGCCAAAGCGGCGACGGGCGCTCCTCTCGCGTTCGAAGAAGCGCGAGCGGCCTTCGACATCATGATGACCGGCAACGCCACGCCGGCGCAGGTGGCAGGCCTTCTGATGGCGCTTCGCGTGCGCGGCGAGACGGTCGACGAGATCACGGCGGGCGCGCTCTCCTTGCGCGAGCGCATGGCCCGGCTGCAGGCGCCCGCAGGGGCGATCGACACCTGCGGCACGGGCGGCGATGCCGCCGGCACCTACAACATCTCGACCGCGGCAGCACTCGTGGTGGCGGGCGCGGGGGTGCCCGTCGCCAAGCACGGCAATCGCAGCCTGTCCTCGAAATCGGGCTCGGCCGAGGTGCTGGCCCAGCTTGGTGTCAACATCGACGCCGAGTTCCCCGTGATCGAGCAGGCGATGCGCGAGGCCGGGATCGGCTTCATGATGGCGCCGCGCCACCACGGCGCCATGCGCCACGTGGCGGGCCCGCGCGTCGAGCTCGGTACGCGCACGATCTTCAACCTCTTAGGCCCGCTCGCGAACCCGGCCGGCGTCGAGCGTCAGCTCATGGGCGTGTTCGCGGCCGAGTGGGTCGAGCCCTTGGCGCACGTGCTGGGCCGGCTCGGCTCCCGCTTCGCCTGGGTCGTCCACGGCAGCGACGGGCTCGACGAGCTCACCACGACGGGCCCGACGCTCGTGGCCGAGTGGGACGGCAGCCGGGTCAGGACGTTCGAGGTGACGCCCGAGGACGCCGGCCTGCCGCGCGCCCGGCCCGAGGATCTCAAGGGCGGCGATCCGGCCCACAATGCCGATGCGATCCGGGCCGTGCTCGAGGGCATGAAAGGACCGTTCCGCGATGCGGTCGTGCTGAGCGCCGCCGGTGCCCTCCTGGTCGCCGGCCGGGTCCGCTCCCTGCGCGAAGGTGCCGCTCTCGCGGCGCGTTCGATCGACGAGGGAACGGCCGCAAGGGCGCTCGAGCGTCTGATCCGCATCACCAACCTCCCGCACGGATCCGCGGCCGAGCCATGAGCGACGTCCTCGCCGAGATCTGCGAGCACAAGCGGGCGCACGTCGCCGCCATGAAGGCGGAGCGGCCGCTCGCCCGGCTCGAGGCCGAGCTGCCGGCGGAACCGCCGCGCGGCTTCGGGCGGGCGCTGCGGGCGGCACGCGCCGCCGGGCGGCACGCGCTCATCGCCGAGATCAAGAAGGCCTCGCCGAGCAAGGGGCTGATCCGGGCCGACTTCGCCCCCGCGATGCTCGCCGAGGCCTATGCGGCCGGCGGAGCGACCTGCCTCTCGGTGCTCACCGACGAGCCCTACTTCCAGGGCAGGGACGAGTACCTGGCCGCGGCCCGCGCCGCCGTGCCCTTGCCGGCTTTGCGCAAGGACTTCATGCTCGACCCCTGGCAGATCGTGGAATCGCGCTGGCTCGGGGCCGACTGCGTGCTGCTCATCATGGCCTGCCTCGACGACGGCGCCGCGCGCGAGCTCGCCGCCGCGGCCATGGAGCTCGGCATGGACGTGCTGGTCGAGGTGCACGACGCGGCCGAGCTCGACCGGGCGCTGCTCCTGCCCGAGACGGCGCTGCTCGGCATCAACAACCGCGACCTGAAGAGCCTGAAGGTCGATCTCGCCACCTTCGAGCGGCTGGCGCCGCGGGTGCCGAAGGATCGCCTCCTCGTCGCCGAGAGCGGGCTCTACGGCCATGCCGACCTCGCGCGCATGGCGGCCGCGGGCGCGGGGGCCTACCTCGTCGGCGAGAGCCTGATGCGCGAGGCGGACGTCACGGCCGCGACCCGGCGGCTGCTCGGGTCGGAGGCTGCATGAGCGGGCTCACCCACATCGATTCCGCCGGCAACGCGGTGATGGTCGACGTCTCGGCGAAGGACGTCACCGAGCGCACCGCGACGGCCGAGGGCCGCATCGTCATGGCGCCCGCGACCCTGGCACGGATCAAGGAGCGCGGCTTCAAGAAGGGCGACGTGCTCGGCGTGGCGCAGCTCGCCGGGATCATGGGTGCGAAACGCACGGCCGATCTGATTCCTCTGTGCCATCCCCTGCCGCTCGCTTCCGTCAAGGTCGAGCTCGAGCCTTTGGAGGAGGCGGTCCTGATCCGGGCGACCTGCAAGGTCACGGGTCGCACCGGGGTCGAGATGGAGGCGCTGACCGCCGTGGCGGTGGCGGCGCTCACCGTCTACGACATGTGCAAGGCCGTGGACAAAGCGATGCGCATCACCGACGTCCGGCTCGTCCACAAGGCGGGCGGCCGGTCCGGCGAATACCGGGCGGAGGGCTGACATGTTGCCCGTGGCCGAGGCGCAAGCGCGCATCCTCGCTCCCTTGCGTACCATGCCGGTCGAGTGGGTGGCGCTGCCCGAGGCCCTGGGCCGGGTGTTGGCGCAGGACCTTCTCGCCCGACGCGACCAGCCGCCGGTGGCGGTCTCGGCCATGGACGGCTACGCCGTGCGTGCGGCCGACACGGAAGAGGCCGGGCGGGTCTTCCGGCTCGTCGGCGAGGCGCCGGCGGGCGGGAGCTTCCAGGGGCTCGTCGGTCCGTTCGAGACGGTCAGGATCTTCACCGGCGCACCGCTGCCGGCCGGGACCGATGCGGTCCAGATCCAGGAGAACGCCACCGTCGCGGGCGACGAGGTCCGCTTCGACGGTCCCGTCGCTCCCGGCGCCTTCGTCCGCCCGGCCGGGCTCGACTTCACGCTCGGCTGGAAAGGACTCGCCGCCGGAACCGTGCTCGATCCCCGAGCGCTGGGCCTTGCCGCCGCGATGGGGCATCTCTGGCTGCCGGTGCGGCGGCGGCCGCGGATCGGGCTCCTCGCCACCGGCAACGAGCTGCGCTGGCCCGGCGAGACGCCCGAAGGCAGTCAGATCGTCAGCTCCAACACGACCACACTCGCCGCCATGGTGAGCGGCTGGGGGGCGATTCCGGTCGATCTCGGCATCTGCCCGGACGAGAGTGCCGCTCTGATCGAGCGGCTGCGCGACGCCGCCGGGCTCGATCTGCTCGTCACGACCGGGGGCGCCTCGGTCGGCGATTACGATCTCGTTCAGGCGGCGCTGGAGGCGGAAGGGCTCGCGCTGGATTTCTGGAAAATCGCGATGCGGCCGGGCAAGCCGCTCCTGTTCGGCAGCCTGGGTGCGCTGCACGTGCTGGGCTTTCCGGGCAATCCCGTGAGCACGGGCGTGTGCGCCATCGTTTTCCTGCGGGCGGCGCTGCAGCGGATGCTCGGCCTGCCGCCGGGGCTCCGCCACGGCGAGGCCCGGCTCGCGAACGCGCTCGCCGCCAACGACCGGCGGCAGGACTATCTGCGCGGCTTTCGGGTGCGGGGCGGAGGCGAGGACCGGGTCGAGACCGCTGGCCGGCAGGACAGCTCGATGTTCGCGACCTTCGCCGCGGCCGACGTGCTCGTGGTGCGTTCGCCGTTCGATCCGCCGAAGGCGCCGGGCGATACGGTCGCGATCGTCGATCTGCGCGAGGTTCTCGCGAGCCTGCGGTGAGGCGGTGCCACGCGTACCCGTTCGCCTGCGCTGCCCGCATACCCCCGCTGCGCCGGATCACCGCTTTCCGCCTTGATCGTACATGCGAACTAAAGTAGAACATTTCCCGATGCTCCGGACAGCGCGAGACCATGGGGAGGGTGGCGTGCTCACGCAACGCCAACTGCAGTTGCTCAAGTTCATCGAAGACTATGTACGCGAGCACAATGTCTCGCCCTCGTTCGAGGAGATGAGGTTCGCTTTACGGTTGCGCTCGAAATCGGGCATTCATCGGCTCATCCAGGGACTGGAGGAGCGAGGTTACATTCGGCGCCTCGCCTATCGCGCGCGAGCGCTGGAGGTGGTGAAGCCCGTCTCGGAAGCACCCGCCGAGCCCGCGACGGCACCGCTCGAAGCAGCCTCCAACGTCGTTCGCGGTCTGTTCCGCCGTTCCCGCCCGGAGCCGGCCCTGCCGGATGCTCCTGCCGTCGCCGCCACGGTGCTTCCGCTCTATGGCCGGATCGCCGCCGGCACGCCGATCGAGGCTCTCGCCGACACCAGCGCCTCGATCGAGGTGCCGAGCCTGCTCCTCGGGCACGGCGAGCACTACGTGCTCCAGGTGACCGGCGATTCGATGATCGAGGCCGGCATCTTCGACGGCGATCTCGCGATCATCCAGCGCTGCGACGACGCCGAGAACGGAGCCATCGTGGTGGCGCTCGTCGACGATCGCGAGGTGACGCTGAAGCGGCTCCGGCGCCGGGGTGCTTCGATCGCGCTCGAGCCCGCCAACGCCAACTACGAGATCCGGATCTTCGGACCGCACCAGGTCAAGATCCAGGGCCGGCTCGTGGGCCTGCTGCGCCGCTACTGAGCTTCAAAGCCCGGCGAGCAGCGTGTCGGGCGCATCCGTGAACACGGCCGCCGCACCGCTCTTCAGGAGCTCGGCGGCGCGCGTCGCCGTGTTCACGGTGTAGAGCAGCACCGGCACCCCGCGCTCGGCCAGAAGATGCAGGGTCGCGAGGCTCACCTTGGCGTGGTCGAGGTGGAGCGTGGCGCAATCCAGCGCCTGCAGCGCCTCCTCCCAGTCGGCGGGCAGCTCCTCGGCCAGAAGCCCGCGCGGAATCGAGGGTGCCGTGCGTCGGGCCGCCTCCAGCGCCGGGTGCTCGAAGCTCGAGAGCAGAAGGCGCGGGCCGTCGGTCGGCCAGGTCCTGGCCAGCATCCGGGCCACGGCCTCGCCGGTCGCGACCTCGCGGCCTTTGGCCGGCTTGATCTCGACATTGGCGTGCAGCCCGAGCTCGAGGAGAACGGCGATGGCCTCCTCGAGCGTGGGCACGCGCTCGCCGGCGAAAGCCGGCGCGAACCAGGCGCCGGCGTCGAGTGCTCGGAGCTCGGCCAGCGTGTGGTCGGCCACGCGGCCGCGGCCGCTCGTGGTCCGTTCCAGGGTTTCGTCGTGGATCAGGACGGGCACGCCGTCCTTCGTCAGCATGACGTCGAACTCGACCCAGCGCGCACCCAGCTCGTGCGCCTTCCTGAGGCCCGCCAGCGTGTTCTCGGGTGCGCGCGCCGCGGCTCCCCGATGGCCGATGACGGGCGAGAGATCCGGCGTGGCGCTCTGTCCGCCGGGTGACCAGGGCTGCCAACCGTCCTCGCGCATCATCGCCTCCGTCGCTATGGTACGCGCTCCTCGCAGGGGTGGTCTTTTCACGCCCGGCATGATCGGGCAAGAGCGACGGCGAGGGACCGAAGGCGAAACGAGGCATGGAGCGCCCGGCCGGAATGGCGCCGCAGGATGCAGTCGAGGGGGGCGGATCGCCGCCGGAGGTGCTGGCCGGCGTGGTGGATCGCGTCCTGTTCGAGCGGGCGGAGACCGGCTACCGCGTGCTGCGCGTGCGCGCCGCGGGCGAGGCCACCCCCGTGGTCGTGGTGGGCGTCCTGCCGCCGGCCGAGCCGGGCGAGCTGATCCGGGCCGAGGGGACCTGGTACAACGACAAGACCTGGGGCCGGCAGTTCCGTGCCGGCTCCGTGTCGATCGCGGCACCGGCGAGCGAGGCCGGGCTCGTGGCCTATCTCGGCTCGGGACGGATCAAAGGGATCGGCGAGGAGCTGGCCAAGCGCTTGGTCGAGCATTTCGGGACCAGGCTCGGCGAGATCATCGAGAAGGAGCCGGCGCGCCTACGGGAGGTCGAGGGTGTGGGCCCCAAGATCGCCGCCCGACTGCGGGAGGCCTGGCAGGGCCAGCGCCGAGCCCGCGAAACGCTCATGTTCCTCGCCGAGCACGGGCTCTCGCAGACGCGCGCCGCCCGTATCCTCGACGCCTACGGGCTCGATGCGATCGCGACGGTGCGCCGCGATCCCTACCGGCTCGCCCGCGACATACGTGGCATCGGCTTCGCCACCGCCGACGAGATCGCGCTCCGGCTCGGGGTCGCCCCGGATTCGCCGCAGCGCACCGGTGCCGCCATGGCCGAGGTCCTGCGTGTGGCGGCCGACGAGGGGCACACCGCGCTTCCCCGGCACGAGGCGCGCAGCCGGCTCGCCGAGCTTCTGGATACGGAACCTTCCCTGGTCGATGCCGGCATCGCCCGCGAGCTCGAGGCCGGGCGGCTGGTCGAACTCGTCGTGGACGAGCGCGAGCATTACCTGATGCTGAGCGAGCTCGACCGCGCCGAGGAGACGGTGGCGAGCCGCCTCGTGGCGCTCGCGACCGGCACGCCGCCCTGGAATCCGCCCGAGCTCATCGCTGCCATCGCCAAGAGCGAGGCGGCACTGGGCGTGGCGCTCGCAGCAAGCCAGCAGGAGGCGATCGCCCGCGCCGTCCACAGCAAGCTGCTCGTGATCACGGGCGGCCCCGGCACCGGCAAGACCACGCTCGTGCGCGGCATCCTCGCGGCGCTGGACGAGCCGGACCTGCGCGTCGTGCTGGCGGCACCCACGGGCCGCGCCGCGCGGCGGCTCGCCGAGAGCACCGGGCGCGAGGCCAGGACACTGCACCGGCTGCTCGAGGCCGACCCCGAGCACGGCTGCTTCCGGCGCCATGCCGGGCGGCCGCTCGAGGCCGATCTCGTCGTCGTCGACGAGGCCTCGATGATCGACACCCAGCTTCTCTCCGCCCTTCTCCAGGCGCTGCCGGAAGAAGCGGCGCTGCTTCTCGTGGGCGACGTCGATCAGCTTCCCTCGATCGGGCCGGGGCAGGTCCTCGCCGACCTGATCGCCTCGGGCGTCCTGCCCGTGATCCGGCTCGCCGAGATCTTCCGCCAGGCGGCCGAGAGCGGGATCGTCCGCAACGCGCACCGGATCAACCGGGGCGAGGTGCCGGTCTTCGCGCGCCCGGAGGACGGGCAGCTCGCCGATTTCTACGGCATCCGGGTGGCAGGCCCGGAGGATGCCGAGGAGAAGCTCGTCGAGCTCGTGACGGAGCGCATCCCGCAGCGTTTCGGCCTCGATCCTCTGAGCGAAGTCCAGGTGCTGACCCCGATGAACCGCGGGCGGATGGGCACCCAGTCGCTGAACGAGATCCTGCAGCGGCGGCTGAACCCCTCGCCTTTCCTGTCGCTCGTGCGCGGCCAGACGCGGTTCTCGCTCGGTGACAAGGTCATGCAGCTCGAGAACGACTACGAGCGCGAGGTCTACAACGGCGACATCGGGCGGATCACCGGCCTCGATCCCAAGGCCCAGACGCTCGAGGTGACGATGGACGGCCGCCCGCTCACCTACGGCGCCGACGAGCTCGACCAGCTCGCCTTGGCCTACGCGGTCACCGTCCACAAGGCGCAAGGCTCGGAGTACCCGGCCGTGGTGGTGCCGCTCCTGCGCCAGCACGGTCGCATGCTGCGCCGCAATCTGCTCTATACCGCCATCACCCGTGCCAGAGCGCTCGTCGTGCTCCTCACCGAACCCGACGCGCTCGAACGCGCGGTCTGGAACACGACCGACCTCCGCCGGACGACGCTGCTCCGGCAACGCCTGATCGACAAGGGAAGCAGGGTATGATGGACCCGCAGGAGCTCGATGCGCGCCTCGAGGCAGCGATCCCGGCCGTCCGGGCTGCGGGCCGGCTGGCGCTGGAGCACTTTCTGAATCGCGACCGGCTCGCGATCGAGCACAAAGGGCAGCAGGATCTGGTCAGCATCGCCGACCGAGCGGTCGAGGACCTGTTGCGCCGGGAGCTGAACGCCCTGTTCCCCGAAGACGCGATCCTGGGCGAGGAGGGTGGCGGCGAGGACGCACCCCGGAGCTGGGTGCTCGACCCGATCGACGGCACCTTCAACTTCCTCAAGGGAATCCCCTGCTGGGGCGTGGTCGCGGCCTATGTCGTCGACGGCAGGACCCTGATCGGGATCACCTACGATCCCGTCCACGACGAGCTGTTCACCGCCCGGCGTGGCGGCGGAGCGTTCAGGAACGGCACGCCGATCCGGGTCTCCGGGAACACGAGCGTCGACACCTCCTGCCTGGCGCTGGCCTACAGCTTCAGGCAGCCCAAGGAGACCTATGTCGGGCTCGTCAAGCAGGCGCTCGACCAGGGCTTCGAGCATCGCCGCATGGGCTCGACCGCGATCCAGCTCTGCTGGGTTGCGGACGGCCGCTGCGACGGGATCGCAACCCTCTTGTGCTCGTCCTGGGACGTGCTGGCCGGGTTGATCCTGGTCGAGGAGGCGGGCGGCCGCGCCACCGACTTCCTCGGCGCTTACGGCCTTCTCGGCAAGGGCGGGATCATCGCCTGCACGCCGGCCCTCGCCCCCGAGCTCGAGGCGGTGAGCGGGCTGGTGCTGCCGCGCTGAGGACAGAAAGGCCCCGGGCCCGGCCCCATCCTTGTCTCTCTCGGCTGCGGTTGCTAAGCAGGCCGCGCCTCTTTTCGGGAGCACGTGAGAGCATGGGCCGCACCGGTGTGATGATCTGCGGGCACGGCAGCCGCGATGCGGCGGCGTGCGAGGAGTTCCGGCGGGTCGTGGACAAGGTGGCGGCGGCCATGCCCGAATATCCTGTCGCCATGGGCTATCTCGAGTTCGCTCGGCCGATCATCCGAGAAGGACTCGACGCGCTGCGTGCGCAAGGGGTCGATTCCGTGCTGGCCGTGCCGGGCATGCTGTTCGCGGCCGGGCACGTCAAGAACGACGTGCCCTCGGTGCTCAACACCTATGCCGCCGAGCACGGAATCCGGATCGCGATGGGCCGCGATCTCGGGATCGACGGCAAGCTGCTCCAGGCCTCGCGCGAACGGATCGGTGCCGCGCTCGAGCGCGCCGAGGCGGACGTACCTCTCGACGAGACCTGCCTCGTCGTGATCGGCCGCGGCACCTCCGACAGCGACGCCAACGGCAACGTCGCCAAGGTGGCGCGGATGCTGTGGGAGGGCATGGGCTTCGCGCACGCCGAGATCGGCTATTCGGGTGTGGCACATCCGCGCACCGAGGTCGCGGTCGAGCGGACCACACGGCTCGGCTTCAAGCGGATCGTGGTCTTCCCCTACTTCCTGTTCACCGGCGTCCTCGTGCGCCGGATCTACGATGCGGCCGACGCGGTGGCGGCACGGCATCCCGAGGTCGAGATCCTGAAGGCGCACTATCTCGACGACCACCCGCTCGTGGTCGAGACCTTCGTCGAGCGCATCCGCGGGATCGAGGCCGGCGACGTCAACATGAACTGCGGGCTCTGCAAGTACCGCACCCGGATCCTGGGCTTCGAGCGCGATCTGGGGGCGCCACAGGAGAGCCACCACCATCACGTCGAAGGCATCGGCACCGACGCGGATCACCATCATCACCACCATCATCATCACCACGGCGGGTACCACCATCATCACCACGGCCATCATCACCACCACGAGCACGGCCACGACGACCACCATCATGCCCCGGTGAGTCGTGGCAACGGGACCGGGGGCTGAGCCGCCGCGCCACGATGCTGGACTATCTGCGCGATCCGGCCGCGATCTATGCCCGCTCGTTCGAGCTGATCCGGGGCGAGGTGCCGCTCGACCGGTTTCCGCGCCCGCTTCACGGCATGGTGCTGCGCCTGGTCCATGCCTGCGGCATGCCCGAGATCGCGCTCGACCTCGCCTGGAGCGGCGATCCGGCAGGGGCCGGCCGCGCAGCACTCACGGCGGGCGCATCTCTGCTCGTCGATGCCGGCATGGTGGCGGCGGGGATCATGACGGGCCGGTTGCCGGCCGCCAATCCGGTGCGGATGCTGCTGGACGATCCGGCCGCGCCGGCGCTCGCGGCAGAGCTCGGCACCACCCGCTCGGCAGCCGCGGTCGAGCTGTGGCGGCCCTATCTCGAGGGTGCGGTGGTCGCGATCGGCAACGCGCCCACCGCCCTGTTCCACCTTCTGGAGCGGCTCGAATCGTGGCCCGAGCGGCCGGCCGCGATCTTGGCCTTTCCGGTGGGCTTCGTGGGTGCCGCCGAGAGCAAGGAGGCGCTGATCGCGGCCGAAGGCCTGGACGTGCCGTGGATCACGCTCAAAGGCCGCCGCGGCGGCAGCGCTCTCGCCGCCGCCGCCGTCAACGCCCTTCTCGTCGGGCCGGCATGAGCGGACAGCCCTGGCTCACCCTCGTCGGCATCGGCGCCGACGGGCCGGACGGGCTCGGACGCGAGGCGCGCGAGGCCCTGGTCGAGGCCGAGCTGCTCGCCGGTGGGGCGCGGCACCTCGCCATGCTGCCCGAGGACGGCCGGCCGCGGCTCGTCTGGGGCTCGCCGCTCGCCGCGAGCCTCGCCGAGCTTCTGACCCATCGCGGCCGGCAGGTGGTCGTGCTCGCGACCGGCGATCCGCTCTGGCACGGGATCGGGCGGCTTCTCCTGCGCCACGTGCCCTTCCCCGAGATCCGGGTCCTGCCGCACGTCTCGGCCTTCCAGCTCGCCTGCAGCCGACTCGGCTGGGCGCTCGAGGACACGCATCCCTTGAGCCTGCACGGCCGCCCGCTCGAGCAGCTGCGCCGCCATCTCCAGCCCGGCCGGCGTCTTCTGCTCCTCACCTCGGACGGCGCGGCGCCGGCCGCAATCGGCGCGCTCCTGGTCGAGGCGGGCTTCGGCGCCAGCCACGTCGTCGTGCTGGAGGAGCTTTCGGGTCCGCGCGAGCGCGTCGTGGCCACGACGGCGGCAGCCCTGCGCGGCGAGCGCTTCGCCGAGCTCAATGTCGTGGCCGTGACGCTCGATCCGGCGGCACCGGGCCTGCCCGAGATCCCGGGCCTGCCCGACGAGGCTTACGCCCATGACGGGCAGCTCACCAAGGCGGAGGTGCGGGCGGCGACGCTGGCAGCGCTGGCGCCCCTGGACGGACAGCTCTTGTGGGACGTGGGTGCAGGCGCCGGCAGCATCGGCATCGAGTGGCTGCGCTCCGGCCGGAACATGCGTGCGGTCGCGATCGAGCGCGATCCCGTGCGGGCGGAACGGATCGGTCTGAACGCGAAGCGGCTGGGCGTGCCCGAGCTCGAGGTCCGGGTCGGCGAAGCACCCGATGCGCTCGAGAGCCTGCCCCCGCCTGATGCGATCTTCGTCGGTGGCGGGGTCGCAGGCGCTGGGCTTTTGGCCTCGTGCTGGGGTAAGCTCCGCCCCGGCGGCCGGTTGGTGGCGAATACCGTGACGATCGCGGGCGAGGCGGCCCTGCTCGCCTTTCGGGCAGAGCACGGCGGCAGTCTCGTCCGCATCGCCCTCAGCCGGGCCGAGTCCATCGGCGGCCAGCTCGCCTGGCGGCCCGCTTTGCCCGTCATCCAGCTCTCGACGAGAAAGACATGCGTCGCGGCAAGCTCATCGGCTTAGGCGTCGGCCCGGGCGACCCCGAGCTCCTCACGGTCAAGGCCGTGCGAACACTCGAGCGGGCGCAGGCCATCGCCTTCATCGCCGCCGCGGGCCGCACGAGCCGTGCCCGCGAGATCGCGAGCACGTACGTGCGGCCGGGTACCCGCGAGCTGATCGTCGTCATGCCGATGACCCAGGACCCGGAGACCACGGCCCGGGCCTACAACCAGCTCGTCACCGGGGTGATCGGCGAGCTCGGCCAGGGCAACGACGTCGTCTTCCTGTGCGAGGGCGATCCCCTTCTCTACGGTTCCTTCGCGCATCTCATGGCGCGGCTCGGCAACCGGTTCGCGTGCGAGGTCATTCCGGGGATCACCTCGATCACGGCCGCCGCCGCCGCGGCCCAGCTCCCGCTCGGCCTCTACGACGAGCCGATCGCGCTGATTCCGGCGACGGTCCACCCGACGAAGCTCAGGAACATCCTGCAGCAGTGCGACCGGGTCGTGGTGATGAAGGTCGGGCGCCACCTCGAGAAGGTGAAGGAGGCGCTCGCCGCCGCCGGCATGACCGAGAACGCGGTCCTGGTCGAGAATGCGACGCTCCAGGACCAGCGCGTGCGCCCGCTCTCGGTCGTGGTCGAGCAGCAGGTCCCCTATTTCTCCCTGATCATCGCCGGACGGAAGCGCCCCAAGGCATGACCTCCAAGATCGCGATCGTGAGCCTGGGCGCGCGCAGTGCGGCACTCGCCGCCCGGCTGAAGGCGCTCCTGCCCGACAGCACCGTCCATGCCCCGGCCTGTGCTGCCTGCGAGGCGGACGTGCACTTCGCGAAGGCCACGGAGCATATCGGCCGGCTGTTCGTCGAAGGGCGGGCCATCGTCGGCTTGTGCGCAAGCGGCATCCTGATCCGGGCGGTCGCCTCCCGTCTCGGCGACAAGCGGGCCGAGCCCGCGCTCATCGCGGTGGCCGAGGACGGCTCGGCCGTGGTGCCGCTCTTGGGCGGGCATCGGGGTGCGAACGACCTCGCCCGGCGGATCGCAGCGGCGCTCGGCGTTCCCGCCGCCGTCACGACGGCGGGCGACAACCGCTTCGATCTCGCGCTCGATGCGCCCCCCTCCGGCTGGACGCTCGCCAATCCCGAGCACGCCAAGGAGGTCATGGCCCGCCTGCTCGAAGGCGAGCCGGTCCGGCTCACGGTCGAGGCCGGTGACGCCGCGTGGCTCAAGCAGAGCACTCTTCCCTTCGCGGCCGAGGCCGGCATCGAGATCCTGGTGACCCATCGCGCCGTCGCCGGCACGCCCGAACGGCTGGTCTACCACCCGCCGGTGCTGGCACTCGGCGTGGGCGCCGAGCAGGGCGCGCCGGCGGAAGCTCTAGAGGCGCTCGTGCGAGCCGTGCTGGAGGAGCAAGAGCTCGCTCCCGCCGCCGTCGCCTGCGTGGTCTCGCTCGACCTCAAGGCGGCCGAGCCCGCCGTTCACGCCCTGGCCCGGCGGCTCGGCGTGCCGGCCCGCTTCTTCCCGGCCGGGCGGCTTCTCGAGGAGACGGAGCGGCTGAGCGGGTGCTCAGAGATCGTGTTCCGGGAGACCGGCTGCTGGGGGGTGGCGGAAGGCGCCGCCCTGGCCGCCGCCGGGAAGGACGGCCGGCTGCTCGTGCCCAAGCGCAAAGGCGAGCGCGTCACGGCCGCCGTGGCCCTCGCCGCGCGGGCGCTGGATCCTGCCGCCATCGGCCGGCCACGGGGACGGCTCGCCGTCGTCGGCCTCGGGCCCGGCGGGCGGCACTGGCGCACCGAGGAAGCCGAGCGGCTGATTGCCGAGGCCGAGGAACTCGTCGGCTACGGGCTCTATCTCGACCTGATCGGGCCGGCGGCGGCAGGCAAACCCCGGCACGTGTTTCCCTTGGGTGCGGAGGTCGAGCGCTGCCGCTTCGCGCTTGCCCGTGCGGCCGAGGGACGGAACGTGGCGCTGGTCTGCTCGGGCGATCCCGGCATCTACGCGCTCGCCACCCTCGTCTTCGAGCTCGTCGCGAGCGGGACCGATCCGGCCTGGGCGCGGGTCGACATCGTGGTGAGCCCCGGCGTCTCGGCGCTCCAGGCCGCGGCCGCGCGCGCCGGCGCGCCGCTCGGGCACGATTTCTGCGCGATCTCGCTCTCGGACCTGCTCACTCCCTTCGAGGCGATCCTGCGGCGGGTCGAGGCCGCGGCCGAGGGCGACTTCGTGATCGCCTTCTACAACCCCGTCTCGGCCCGCCGCCGCGAGGCGCTGGCAAGGGCACGCGACATCCTGCTCCGGCACCGGCCGCCCGCAACCCCTGTGATCCTCGCCCGCAATCTCGGTCGGCCCGAGGAGAGCCTGCGGCTGATCCGGCTGGACGAACTGGCACCCGAGCTCTGCGACATGCTCACCCTCGTTCTCGTCGGCAGCAGCACGAGCCGGCGCGTGCCACGCCTCTTCGGTGCCGACTGGGTCTACACGCCGCGCGGCTACGAGGTTTCATGACCGTCCATTTCATCGGCGCCGGCCCTGGTGCCCCCGATCTCATCACGCTGCGCGGGCTGAACCTGATCCGAAGCTGCCCGGTCTGCCTCTATGCGGGCTCGCTGGTGCCGGCCGAGGTGGTGGCGGAAGCCCCGAGGGGTGCTCGCGTCCTCGACACGGCTGCCATGCATCTCGACGAGATCGTGGCGGAGATGGCGGCAGCCCATGCCGCCGGCAAGGACGTGGCGCGGGTCCATTCCGGCGATCCCTCGCTCTATGGCGCCATCGCCGAGCAGATCAGGCGCCTCGATGCGCTTCGTATCGGCTGGACGATCACGCCGGGTGTGCCCGCCTTTGCGGCCGCCGCGGCGGCGCTGGGCAGCGAGCTGACGCTGCCCGACGTGGCGCAGTCGGTCGTGCTGACGCGAACGGCAGTGCGCGCCTCGGCCATGCCCGAGGGCGAGAGCCTGAAGGCGTTCGCGGCGACGGGTGCGACACTCTGCATCCATCTCTCGATCAACAACCTCGCCGTGGTCGTGCGCGAGCTGATGCCCATCCTGGGCCCGGACATGCCGGTCGCCGTGGTCTACCGCGCCACCTGGCCCGACCAGCGCATCATCCGCGGCACGCTCGCCACCATCCGCGAGCAGGTGAAAGGCTCGGGCATCACCCGGACGGCGCTCATCATGGTGGGGCGGGTCCTGGGCGAGGCCGCGTTCACCGACAGCCGGCTCTATGCCGCCGATCACACACACGTCCTGCGGCCGAGGACGGCCGCGAGCCAGGCGAGCGCTTCCGGCACCGAGCCCGCGGCCCCCTCGGGCGGCTGAGGCCGGGTCAGCATCGCCACGGGCAGCCGGAGCTCCCGGGCGGCGGCGATCTTGGCGTAAGTGACCTCGCCGCCGCTCGCCTGGACGAAGAGCGCTTGGATCTCGTGCCGCCGGAAGAGCGCCACCTCGGCCTCGACCGGAAACGGCGGCCTGGCCGAGATCCAGACCACGTTCTCCGGCACGTGCTCGGGGCGGGCGATCCCCCGCACGACGAACGTGAAGGCCGTGGCGGCGCCCAGCTCGGGCAGCGCGCGACGGCCGAGGGTCGCGAACACGCGGCGTGCCTGCGGCCGCAGCCATTCCAGACCCTGCGCCAGCGTGTCCACCGCGTGCCAGCGGTCGTCGGGCTCGGGGTTCCAGCTCGCCCGCTGCAGGCGGAACCGCGGCACCCCGGCCGCGGCACAGGCCTTCACCGCGTTCTCGGTGATCCGGGCGGCGAAGGGATGGGTGGCATCGAACACGGCGGCGACACCCGTGGCACGGAGATAGGCGGCGAGCCCCTGAGGGCCGCCGAAGCCACCGCTGCGCATGATCACGCCCTGGACCGGCTCGGCCTCGGTGAGGCCCGCGAGCGAGAGGATGGGGGAGGCCCAGCCGCTGGCCGCCACGGCGCGCGCGAGCACCGCCGCCTCGCCGGTGCCGCCCAGGATGAGGACGCGCGGGCTCACCACGCTGGCGCCCGCCCGACGATCCGACCCTGCCGGTCGACGACGATGACCTCGATCGCCACCTCGGGTCCGGCCACGTCCGAGCTCACGGCGCGTGCCGCCTCGGCGACGAGATCGGCGAGCGGGAACCGGGCCTCGTCCGCGAGCGTCAGAATCTGGTTCCCGGTGTTGGCCTCCTCGATGGCGGCCGCGAGCGGCTCGGGCGCACCCCTGGCGGCGGCGAAGGCGGCGAGGGCCGCATGGTCGAGGCGCGAGCGGGCGGAGTGGAGATCGAGATGACCTTGCGCCAGCTTGGCGATCTTGGCGAAGCCGCCCGCCAGCGAGAGCCGCGGCAGCGGATGGCGGCGGAGATATTTCAAGGTGCCGCCGGCGAAGTCGCCCATGTCGAGGAGGGCGAGGTCGCCGAGGCCGTAGAGCGCCTGCACGGCGCGCTCGGAGGTCGAGCCGGTGGCGGCCGCGACGTGCTCGAGCCCGGCGGCGCGCGCCACGTCGATCCCGCGGTGGATCGAGTGGATCCAGGCCGCGCAGCTGAACGGCACGACGATACCGGTGGTGCCGAGGATCGAGAGCCCGCCCAGAATCCCCAAACGCGGGTTCAGGGTCTTCGCGGCGAGATCCTCGCCGCCGGGGATGGCGATGGTGATGGCAACGTCGGCGGGCTCGCCGGCCGCGGCCGCGGCCTCGGCTACGGTGTCCCGCATCATCCGGCGCGGCACCGGGTTGATCGCGGGCTCGCCCGGTGGGATGGTGAGGCCGGGGCGCGTCACGGTGCCGACACCCGGGCCGGCATGGAACGTGACGCCCGCCCCCCTCGGGTTGCGGCGCACCGTGGCGCGGACGAGGCAGCCGTGGGTGACGTCGGGATCGTCGCCGGCATCCTTGATCACGGCAGCGCTCGCAGCGTCGGGCTCCCGATGTTTCTCCGCGAGCGCGAAGGACGCCGTACCACCGCGCGGCAGGCGGATCGTGACGGGATCGGGGAAGCCCAGGCCGAAGAGGGCGCTGCAGGCGGCACGCGTCGCGGCCGTGGCGCAAGCACCGGTGGTCCAGCCGCGCCGCAGCGGGCGAGCTTCAGGCTCTCGCGTCATTCGGGATTGCCCGCGCGTCCGCCGCCGCTTAGAGCGGGAGAAAGTTCAACGAGGTCGGTCATGGGCGGAGCATACCAGGAAGCCAGGGCTCGGGCAGCCACATGAGCGCACCCGTCGTCATCGTCGCCGCTCCGGCCTCGGGGGCCGGCAAGACCGTGCTCACGCTGGGGATCTTGCGCGCGCTCCGACGGCGGGGCCTGCGCGTCGGCTCGTTCAAGGTCGGCCCCGACTACATCGATCCCGCTTTCCATGCTGCCGCGACCGGCCACCCGGCCTACAACATCGATGGCTGGGCGATGCGCTTCGACACGCTCGCCGCCCTTCTCGAGGACAGCGGACGTGACCGCGACGTGGTGATCGGCGAAGGGGTCATGGGCCTGTTCGACGGTGCCGCCGACGGCACGGGCTCGACCGCCGATATCGCGGCACTCTTCGGCCTGCCGGTGGTGCTGGTCGTCGACGTGACCGGAATGGGTGCCTCGGTCGCTGCGCTCATCGACGGATTTCGCCGCCACCGGGAGGACGTCGAGGTGACGGGCGTGGTGTTCAACCGGGTCGGCAGCGAGGGTCATGCCGACCTTTTGAGCCGCGCCTGCTTCGAGCATCTCTCGACCCCGATCCTGGGCAGCGTCCCGCGCGAGCGTGCGCTGAGCCTGCCGAGCCGGCATCTGGGGCTGGTCCAGGCCGTGGAGCATCCCGATCTCGAGACCTTCCTCGAGGCGGCCGCCGATCTCGCGGAGGCGAGGCTCGACCTCGAGCGGATCCTGCGCGTCGCCCGGTCGCCCAGCGTGTCGCTGCTCGGCCCCGATGCCCGGCCGCTCCCGCCTCTCGGCCAGCGCACCGCGGTAGCGAGCGATGCCGCCTTCGCCTTCGCGTACCCTGCGATCCTCGACGGCTGGCGGCGGCAGGGGATCGAGCTTCTGCCGTTCTCGCCGCTCGCCGACGAGACCCCGGACGCGGCCGCGGATGCGGTCTATCTGCCGGGTGGCTATCCCGAGCTGCACGCGGCCCGGCTCGCCGGCAATGCCCGCTTCCTCGCGGGTCTGCGCGCGGCCGCGGCCCGGGGTGCGTTCCTCTACGGCGAGTGCGGCGGCTACATGGTCCTGGGCCGCACCCTCGTCGACCGGGAGGGTACGGGCCATGCCATGGCGGGCCTCCTGCCGGTGACGACGAGCTTCGCGGCGCCGAAGCTGCACTTGGGATACCGGCAGGCCGAACTCCTCTCCCTCTGCCCGCTCGGCGTCATCGGGGCGGGCTTTCGCGGGCACGAGTTCCATTTCGCGAGCGAGGTCGAGCGCATGGGGCCGCCGCTGTTCCGCACCCGCTGCGCGCGCGGCCGCGATCTCGGCGAGCAGGGCTGCCGGGTCGGACGGGTGGCGGGCTCGTTCCTGCATCTGATCGATCGCGTGCAGGCCTCCTAGCGGGACGGAACGCGGACCGTCGCCCGCCCGTTCGTCGGGACAGCACGCACGCCGACATCCCGACACGGGAGGTGCAGATGACACGCGACCGATGTTTCGTCGCAGCGATGCTCGCCGCCACCGCGCTGCTGGCTCTGCTGCAGCCGGCTGCCGCTCTGGCGCAGCCCACCCCGGCCGAGCCGGCGCCGAACACGCAGACGACACCGCCCGAGAAGATCGAGCCCGGCCCGCCGACGGACGGCTCGCAAGGCAACGGGACGCTGGGCGAGCAGCTCGACCAGAGCCACGGGGTGATCAAGCCGCCCGAAGGCGTGGACCCTGGCCTCGTGCAACCGCCGCCGGTCCCGCCGGCCAACACCCCGATGCCGGTGATTCCACCGCCCGGCACGCCGCAGAACCAGCCGAACGTGCAGCCGAAATAGCGGATCGGCCGCCTGCGGGCGGCCGACCTCCACGAACGCTGTGTATCCGCGCACCGTTACCGGTTCATCCAGTCGTGGATGGTGCCCGAGGGATCGAGCTTGCTCCAGCCGCTCTCCTCGTAGGGCTGCATGCTGTTGATCTGGTCCTTGGTCATGCTCGTGGTGAGCTTGTTGTCCGTCCCCATGTGGAGCTGGTCGAGCGGGATCGCGACCTTGCGCTCGCCGATGCCGAGGAAGCCGCCGACACCGATGACGGCCGCCGCCTGCTTGCCTTCCTTGCTCATGACGACGTTGTCGATCTCGCCGATCTCCTCGCCATTGGGCCCGTAGACGTTCTGGCCGACGATCTGCTCGCCCTTCATGTTGTAGAGCGGGTTGTCGACGGCGGTCGTGGTGGCGGGGCTGGTGTTCGACATGGTGCCGGTATCACCGGCGGCGGTGTCCGCACCCTGCGTACGCGTGCCGGTAGCACCCATCGTGTCGTGGGTCGTGGACGGCGCGGTCGTGCCCACGGTGGGGCTGGTCGACATGCCGGACGCGCCGGGTGCCGTCGCCGCGGCCGGCGGATTCGTGGCGCCCGATTGCTGCTGGGCCAGGGCAAGGCCCGGCACGATCAGGGTCAAGGCCAGCGCCGTCGTGGTCAGCTTCGCGCGCATCGGTAAGCTCCTTGATGATGACCGTTGTCGCCGGCACGTTGCCGGCCTTCGCGAAAGCTAATCCGTCGGAGCGTGACAGGTTCCGAACGTCTCCCCGGCATCACGGCGCCGTGCCGAACATGCGATAGTTCTTTCCGATCAGCGCTTGCGGCTGACCCCGGCACTCTCGAAGGTGGCCATGCCGTTGTGGCAGGCGACCGCCGCGCGAACGAGCTGCAGCGCCACCGCGGCCCCCGAAGCCTCGCCCAGCCGCATGCCGAGCTCGAGCAGCGGCCGCTGGCCGATCCGGTCGAGCAGCCGCCGATGGCCCGGCTCGGCGGAGCAGTGGCCGGAACGACAGTGCTCGATCGAGGCCGGGTCCAGCGCCTGCAGGACGGCGGCGGGCACGGTGCTGGTGAAGCCATCGAGGATCACCGGGACCCGCCGCAGCCGTGCGGCCAGGATCGCGCCCAGCATCGCCGCGAGCTCGCGGCCGCCCACGTAGCGCAGGACCTCGAGCGGGTCCTTGAGCGCTGCCCGATGCCGGTCGAGAGCGCCCTGGATCACTTCCGCCTTGTGCGCGACCCCGCTCGTATCGAGCCCGGTACCGGGGCCGGTCCAGGCCGTGGCGGGCTCGCCGTAGAGCCCGGCGGCGATCGCCGCGGCGGCGGTGGTGTTGGCGATTCCCATCTCGCCGATCGCGAGCAGGTCGATATCCTCCGGTACGGCCGACAGGCCGATATTGAGAGCCCTGACACATCCCGCCTCGCTCATGGCGGGCCGGCGGGTGAAGTCGTGCGCCGGCCGGCCCTGCCCCACCGGGATCACCTGCAACTCGGCGCCCGCGAGCCGGGCGAGCTGGTTGATCGCCGCCCCGCCCGCCTGGAAGTTCAGCACCATCTGATCGGTGACCTCGGCGGGATAGGCCGAGACCTTGTGCTTCGCGATCTCGTGCCAGCCGACGAAGACGAGGATCAGTACCCGGTCGAGCCGGGGCGGATGGCGCCCCTGCCAGGCCGAGAGCCAGCATGTCAGCTCCTCGAGCCGGCCCAGGGCGCCGGCGGGCTTGGTGAGCTCGGCCTCGTGGCGGCGGCAGGCTTCGGCCGCAGCCGTATCGGGCTGCGGGAGCTGCCGGACGAGGGAGCGCAGATCGTCGAAGCTGGAAACCGGGGTCAGGGTGCTCACCGCTGCAACGCCTCGAAGGATGTGCCTATAGTCGCGCGCGTTCTTGCCAAGCGCCCGCGCGCCTGTCGAGGTGGCCGAGGCCCCCGCACGCGGAAACGGGCATGCATGAGGTGCGTCGATTCGTGCTGCAGGATCTGAAAGTTGCCGCTCTGTTCCTGACCCGCTTCCCGGTGCCGATGGATGGCTCGGTGACGATGCGGGATCTCGCCCGTGCCGTCTACGCCTTCCCGGTGATGGGGGCGGCGGTGGGCCTGCTGGGCGGGCTCGGTTTCATGGTCGCATCCTGGGTGGGCCTGCCCTCGCTGCCGGGTGCTTTGATCGCCCTCGTGTGCATGATCGTCGCCACGGGCGCCCTCCACGAGGACGGGCTCGCCGACACGGCGGACGGGCTGGGCGCCGGCCCCGACCGCGAGAAGGCGCTCGCCATCATGCGCGACAGCCGGATCGGCAGCTACGGCGCCATCGCGATCATGCTCTCGCTGCTCGGGCGCCTGATGGCGCTCGCACCCATGTGGGACCCGAAGCTCGTGACCGCCGTGCTCGTCGGTGCCGGCATGACCTCGCGCGCGATGATGCCGGTCGTCATGCTGCTGCAGCCGAGCGCCAAGGCCACCGGGCTCGCCGCCGAGGCCGGCCGTCCGGATGCGCCCAGGGTCGCGATCGGCCTGGTCGTCTCGGTGCTCGCCTGCCTCGTCCTCCTGCCCATCCACTTCGCCCTGCCGGCCCTCCTCTCGGCGGCGCTCGCGGCTCTGCTGCTCGCCACCTGGCTCGGGCGGAGGTTCGGCGGTTGCACCGGCGACACGCTGGGCGCCGTGCAGCAGGTGGGCGAGCTCGCCTTCCTGTTCGCGATCGTCTCGCGCCTCTAGCTTCCAGAAGCGCCATTGCCGGCATCCCGGCTTCGGGCTAAGCGGAGGCCATGGCTCATCCCATGACCGCTTCCGCCTCCGGTGCCAAGGGCATCGTCTACCTCGTCGGCGCCGGCCCCGGCGATCCCGAGCTCATCACGCTGAAGGCGGCTCGGCTTCTGCGCGAGGCCGAGGTCGTGGTCTACGACCGGCTGGTCGGCCCCGGCATCCTGGAGCTGATCGGCCCTTCCGCCGAGCGGATCTATGTCGGCAAGGAGCGCGCCAACCACATCATGCGCCAGGCCGAGATCAACGCACTCCTGGTGCGCCGTGGCCTGCGCGGCCAGCGCGTCGTCCGCCTCAAAGGCGGCGATCCTCTGATCTTCGGCCGCGGCGGCGAGGAGATCGAGGCCCTCGCCGAGGCGGGCGTGCCGTTCGAGGTGGTGCCGGGTGTGACCGCCGCCGCCGGCTGCGCCGCTGCCACCGCGATCCCGCTCACCCATCGCGACCATGCGCGCACGCTCGTTCTCGTCACCGGCCACACCAAGGACGGCGAGCCCGAGCTCAACTGGCAGGCCCTGTGCCAGCCGGGCCAGACGATCGTGTTCTACATGGGGCACAAGGCGCTGGACCGGCTCTGCGCCCGGCTGATCGAGCACGGCCTGCCGGGAGCGCTGCCCGCGGCACTCGTCGAGAACGGCACGCTGCCGAGCCAGCGCGCGATCCGCGCCACCCTCGCCACGATCGCCGCCGAGGTCGAGCGGGCGACGCTGCAGGGGCCCGCCCTTCTGATCGTGGGCGAGGTGGTGGCGTTCGCGGATCTCGCGCACGTCGCGGCAGCGGCCGGAGCGCTGCACCACGCCCAGGAGCTGCGCTGAGGCAGCACTCAACCAGCCTCCCAGCGCTCGCGCCAGAGCTGGAAGACGAGGATCGACCAGACGAGATTCTGGTTGCGGTCCCAGCCCGTCCGAAGCTGCCGCCAGGCCCTGGCCACCGCCTCGGGCCGCCAATATCCCTCGCGACGGAGCCGGGCCGGATCGAGGAGCGCCTCCGCCCAGTCGCGCAAGGGCCCCATGAGCCACTGCCGCAGCGGCACGACGAACCCGGCCTTGGGCCGCTCGGTCAGTGCGCACGGCACGTGCCGATCCAAGATCGCCCGCAGCAGGCGCTTGCCGCCTTCGGGGCCGACCAGCATCGCCGGCGGCAGGCTCCAGGCGAAGGCGCCGACCCGATGGTCGAGCAACGGGCTGCGCGCTTCGAGCCCGACCGCCATGCTGGCCCGATCGACCTTCGTCAGCACGTTGTCCGGCAGCCAGGTGACGTAATCGAGGAGCCGGATGGCGCGGAGCGTCTCCTCGCCGCGAAGCCGCAGCACGGCAGCGTCGGCCGTGCTCGCCACCCGCCCGGCGCCCACGATCAGCCCGGCGGGATCGGCCAGCCGCTGCCGCTCGCGCTTGAGGTAGAGGTCGAGCGGGCCGCGCGCACGCAAGCCCCGTGCCTCGCGCAGGAGCCAGGCTCCCAGAGCGGGCCCGTCCTCGGTACGCAGCCGAGGGCGGACCCGGTCGAGCAGCCAGAGCGAGCGGCCGAGCAGCTCGGCGCCGGTCGCCTGGACCGAGCGCCACCAGTGGCTGCGCCGTGCCAGATTCCGCCAGCGCCGCTCGGCGTTCGGATAGTAGCGGTAGCCCGCGAACAGCTCGTCGCCGCCGTCGCCGGTGAGCGCCACCGTCACGTGCTGCCGGGCCAGCCGGCAGACGAGCGCGGTGGCGAGAGCCGAGTTGTCGGCGAAGGGCTCGTCCCAGAGGTCGGCGAGCCGCGGCACCAGCGCCAGTGCGTCCGCAGGCGACATGTAGAGCTCGGTGTGCTCGGTGCCGAGATGCCCGGCCACGGCGCGCGCGTGCCCGGCCTCGTCGTAGTCCTTCTCGGCGAAGCCGATCGTGAAGGTGCGCACGCGCCGGTTGCTCTGCGCCTGCATCAGGGCCACGACCAGCGAGGAATCGACCCCGCCCGAGAGCAGCGCCCCCAACGGCACGTCCGCCGCCATCCGCTCGCGGACCGCGAGCCGGAGAAGATCCTCGAGCCGCTCCACGGCCTCCGCGAAGCTGCCCCGGAACGGGGCATCGCGTCCGGCCAGGCAGGCGGCGAAGGCGCTCCAGTAGGCGACCGGCTCCGCCATCCGGTCATCGGGGCTCGTCAGGGTGAGCGTGGTTCCGGGCAGAAGCTGACGGACGTCGCGATAGATGGTCCGAGGTGCCGGTACCCAGCCATATTGCAGGTAAAGGCCCAAGGAATCGCGGTCGATCTCGCGCGCGAAGCCCGGAAAGGCATGCAGCGCCTTGAGCTCGGAAGCGAAGAGGAGATGGCGACCGGACCAGCCGTAATAGAGCGGCTTCTTGCCGGTTCGGTCGCGGGCGAGCGTGAGCGTACGCGCCTTCCGGTCCCAAAGAGCGAAGGCGAACATGCCCTCGGCTCGCTCGAGCGCCGCCGCGGCACCCCAGCGCTCGATGGCGGCGAGCAGGACCTCGGTGTCGGAGCGGCCGCGGAACACGCCGCCTCCGGCTTCCAGTTCCCGGCGCAGGCTCGCGACGTTGTAGATCTCGCCGTTGTAGCTGAGGACGAGCCGGCCGGAAGCGGACAGCATGGGCTGACGGCCCAGCGGCGACAGGTCGAGGATGGCGAGGCGGCGATGGCCGAGGGCCAGGCCTGCGGCCTCGTCCACCCAGACCCCGCCATCGTCCGGCCCGCGATGGTGCAGCGCTGCCGCCATCCGTCGGACGTTCGCCGCCTGCAGCTCCGGAGGAACCTGCCGTCCCCCTACCCAATAGCCGCAGATCCCGCACATCGCCGCTCGTTCCGCCTTGCGCCCCGGTCGCGAGTAAAGCGATGCCGCTGATAATCACAAGGCGAAAATGATCGGAAGCATGCCAGCTCACGCGCTTGCCGGCCTCCGTCGCTGCCGGCACGGAGCCCTTGAGCGTCTCGGTCGCGATCACGCGGGGTCCGGCAGGGTGCTTGCCGTGGAGCACGCTCCGGTCGTCGAGGAGCACGTGACCGGATCCAACGTCCGCCCGAGCCGGCCGTTCCGCCACGGCCGGTTCGCCTCAGAAGGCGAACTCGCGGAACACCGGATCGACGCTGCCGCCCCAGGCCTCGTGGAACCGCGCGAGCTTCTCCTCGGCCGGGGTGCAGCCGTCGGCCGCGATCTGCTCGAGGCGAACGAGATAGCGGGTCTCGTCCTGGCCGTCCCAGTCGATCCGTGCGCGCGTCTTGAGGCCGACCTTGGCGATCGCCACCACCTCCTTCGCGAGCTCCTGCAAGGGTCGTCCGCGGAACGGGGTGGCGAGCGCCGTCCGCGGCACCTCGGCCCGCAGGTAAGCGTGATCCTCGATCGTCCAGTCGCGCACGAGCTCGTCGGCGGCAGCGAGTGCCGTATCGTCGT
The DNA here is from genome assembly GCF_037908215.1 of Benzoatithermus flavus. Lineage (NCBI taxonomy): Bacteria > Pseudomonadati > Pseudomonadota > Alphaproteobacteria > Geminicoccales > Geminicoccaceae > Benzoatithermus > Benzoatithermus flavus. Next base: position 69,553 of record NZ_JBBLZC010000001.1, read on the forward strand.
AGAGGAGCCCGACCCAGAGTGCCGGCAGCGCGCACAAGGAGCGCCACGAGCCCGCGTCGGCGCCGCGCATCTCGAGATAGCGCTTGAGCCGGACCTCGGGGAACGCCGTGGTCAGATGGTCGGCCCAGTCGCTCATGGTGGGCCGCTCGCCCGGCAATGCCGGCAGCCTGCCTGCCATGAAGTCGCGGAACGACTGGCCGCTCGCGTCGATGTAGCGACCGTCGCGGTAGACGAAGTACATCGGCACGTCGAGGACGTAGTCGACGTACCGCTCGAAGCCCATGCCGGGCTCGAACACGAACGGCAGGATGCCGGTGCGGTCGGGGTCGGTATCGGTCCAGATGTGGCTGCGGTAGCTGAGATAGCCGCAAGGCCGCCCTTCCACGAAGGGCGAGTTCGCGAACAGCGCGGTCGCAATCGGCTGCAGCGCCAGGCCGACGCGGAACTTCCGGACCATGTCGGCCTCGGACGCGAAGTCGAGGTTGACCTGGACCGTGCAGGTGCGGAGCATCATGTCGAGCCCGAGCTTGCCGCGCTTGGGCATGTACTCGCGCATGATCTTGTAGCGGCCCTTGGGCATCCAGGGGATGTCCTCGCGGCGCCATTTGGGCTGGAAGCCCATGCCCAGCATGCCGATGCCGAGCGGGTCCGCGATCTTCTTCACCTCGTCGAGATGGGTGTGAACCTCGCAGCAGGTCTGGTGCAGCGTCTCGAGCGGTGCTCCGCTCAGCTCGAACTGGCCGCCGGGCTCGAGCGTGATGTTCGAGCCACCCTTGGTGAGCGCGATCGGGTTGCCGTTCTCGAGCACCGGGTTCCAGCCGAACCGGCCGGCCAGGCCCTCGAGAAGGACGCGGATGCCGCGCGGGCCGTCGTAGGGCAAGGGACGGAGATCCTCGGCCGTGAAGCCGAACTTCTCGTGTTCGGTGCCGATCCGCCACGCCGCGCGGGGCTTGCACCCCGCCTCGAGATACTCGACGAGCTGGCGCTTCTCGGCGATCGGCTCACCCTTGCCGCTCGGAGGTGCCGACATGGGATCTCCCCTCGAAACGTGACGTGACGGCCCGAAGCCGCAGCGTCGCGCTGATAGCGCGCCGCCGCGGCCGCGACAACCGGCGTGCCATCAAAGCGCCCCCTGGACCGGGGCAAGCCTCCCTTCCACGAAGAACCGCTCGAGACGCTCCCGATCGGCGGCGATGTCGAGGCTCTTCGCCCGAAGCCAGCCATCATCGAAGCAGCTCGCGAGGTAACGCTCGCCGGGATCGCACAGGAGGGTGACGATCGAGCCGGTCTCGCCCACCTGCACCATCTCGCTGATCAGGACGGCGCAGCCCCAGAGATTGGTGCCGGTCGAGCCGCCGCAGCGCCGCCCGAGCCGCTCGCTCAAGACCCGCATGGCGGCGATGCTCGCCGCATCGGAGACGGCGATCATCCGATCCACGATCTCGGGAATGAAGGAGGGCTCGACCCGTGGCCGGCCGATGCCCTCGATGCAGGAGCCGGGGCCATCCAGCACCGCGACGCTGCGGTCGGCGAAGTAGCGGTGGAAGACCGAGCGCTCGGGATCGACGACGCAGAGCTTCGTAGGCAAGCGGCGATAGCGGATGTAGCGGCCGATCGTGGCCGAGGTGCCGCCGGTGCCGGCCCCGCAGACGATCCAGCGCGGCACCGGCGCCGGCTCGAGGCGCATCTGGGCGAAGATCGATTCGGCGATGTTGTTGTTGCCGCGCCAGTCCGTGGCGCGCTCGGCGAAGGTGAACTGGTCCATGTAGTGGCCGCCGGCCTCGGCCGCGAGCCGGCGGCTCGTCTCGTAGACCTCGGCCGGGTGGTCGACGAAGTGACAGCGGCCGCCCTGGAACTCGATCTGCGCCACTTTCTCCTGCGAGGTCGAGCGCGGCATCACTGCCACGAACGGCAGGCCCAGGAGTTTCGCGAAATAGGCTTCCGAGACCGCGGTCGAGCCCGAGGAGGCCTCGACGATCGTGGTCTTCGGGCCGATCCAGCCGTTGCAGAGGCCATAGAGGAAGAGCGAGCGGGCGAGGCGGTGCTTGAGGCTGCCGCTGGGATGGGTCGATTCGTCCTTGAGGTAGAGGTCGATTCCGGGACAGGCCGGAAGCTCCAGGCGGATCAGGTGCGTGTCGGCCGAGCGCGTGATGTCGGCCTCGATCCGGGCGATCGCCTCGTGCACCCAGGCGCGGTCAACGATTCTTCCGTCCATCGTTCTCAGCCAAGCCGTCGCACGATGTCCTCGGCGAGGCTCCTGACCTCCTCGGCGGCAGCGCTCCTGGGCTCGCTCTCGATGACGCCGAGCCCTTGCGCGATGGAACTGACGAAGGCCTGCCGATTGCCGAGCTGGCAAGCGAGCGCCTCGGCGCCGAATTCACCGATGGCGGAGCGCGCTTCCTCGACCGAGCGGCCGCGCGGCGGCACGCGGTTCAGGACCAGCGCTACGGGCCGCCGCTCCTTCACGGCCTGATCCAGCGTGGCCTTGCTCGCCCAGATGTCGAGCGTGCTCGGCTGACAGGGTATGAGTACGAGATCGGCGTTCCTGATCGCGGTCCTGGCGTCGGTCTCGGTGTGGGGCGGGGTGTCGACGACGATGAGCTCGGCCTCGCGCTTCAGGCGGTCGAGTTCGACCCCGAGCCGCCAGCCGCCGATCATCGAGAAGCGCAGCTCGGGGGCCTCGCGCTGGCGGTGCTCGCGCAGCCGCATCCAGCCCGTGAGGCTCGCCTGCGGGTCGATGTCGACCACCGCCACCCGGTGACCGCGCGCCCGCAGGGCCGTCGCGAGCTGGATCACGAGCGTCGTCTTGCCCGCCCCCCCTTTCTGCTGGGCCACCGTGATCACGGCCGGTCGCATCGCGTTCCCCTCGCCTCTCAATAGCCGCGCGCGCGGTCGACGACGTGGAGGAGCGGCCGGCCCTCGCGCAGCCGGCGATAGTTCTCGGCCACGAGCTGGGCGGCGCTCTCGGGCAGACCATAGCTCGCGGCGTGCGGCGTCACGTCGATCGCGGGATGCCGCCAGAACGGGTGGTCGGGCGGCAGGGGCTCGTCCTGGAACACGTCGAGGCTCGCGTGCGCGAGCTGCCCGCGGTCGAGCGCCTCGATCAGGTCCCGCTCGACGAGATGGGCGCCACGGGCGACGTTGACGAGACGCGCGCCCTTGGGTAGGCGCGCGAACAGACGGGCGTCGAGAATGCCTCTGGTCTCGGGTGTCAGCGGCAGAAGGCAGACCAGAATCCGGGTCTCGGCCAGGAACGCGTCCAGGCCCGCCTCGCCCGAGAAGCAGGCGATGCCTTCCAGGCGCTTTTCCGTGCGGCTCCAGCCGCGCACCGAGAAGCCATGACCGCGGAGCGTGCGGGCGGCATCCTCGCCCAGAACGCCCAGGCCCATGATCCCGACCGTGGTGGCCGAAGGCGGGAGCGGCAGATGGAGGCGCCAGCGCGCCGCACGCTGCTGCCCGGCATAGACGTCGAGTCCACGATGATACTTCAGCGCCTGTAGGAGCACGAACTCGCTCATCGTGCGGGTGAGCGAGGGGTCGACCAGCCGGCACAAGGGAACATCGGGCAGGGTGGGATCGGCCAGCATGGCGTCGACCCCGGCCGCGAGCGAGAGGATGGCCTTGAGGTTGGGCAGGCTGCGGAGCAGTCCCGGCGGCGGCTTCCAGACGAGCGCCGCGTCGATCTCGGCAAGGTCGCCCGTCTCGGGCCAGACCCGGTAGTCGAGATCCGGGAGATGCCGGCGCAGCTCCCTGCCCCAGCTTTCGGCGTCGTCGTCCAGACTATAGAACAGCAGCGCCATCGCGCCCGCTTCCCCTGCCCGTCACCGTCGCCGCGTTGTGGCCCGTTTGCGGCGACGGCGCAAGGCGCGGCTCGAGCCCGGCTACGGGTGCGGGGGCACGTTTGAGGATCTTGACCTCGTCGCCCGGCCGGAGATCGCGGCCACGGTCGAGGCCGTTCAGAAGGATGAAAATGCCGCGCGGGTCCTGCTCGACGTCCATCTGGCGCGCGAACGTGTCGATCGTGTCGCCGGCCCGGACCGGCACGATCTCGACGCGCAAGGGCCGCAGCGTCGCCGCCTCGGCCGCCGAGAGCGGGCGGAAGCTCTCGAGGCTCGCGCCGAAATCGTCGACGTCGCCGCGGGTGAGCTGCGCGGTCTTGGCGTAGAGGAAGCGGTAGACCTTGCCGTCGGGCGCGCGCACGGCCGCGAACATCGCCATCGCCGGCTTCTGGTTGACCACGACCTGGCCGAAGCCCACGGCGGCCTCCTGACCGTTGACCGAGAGGGATTGCAGGTCCTGCAGCCGCTGGCGCGTCACCCACTCGTTCTGGAGATAGGATCTGAGATCGGCGCTGCGCGGCTCCGGTGCCATGTCGAAGATCATGAACCGGCCGCGCTGGTCCCGGCCGATCACGGCCGCAGGGGTGTTCTTGAGCGTGAAGCCGTAAGGAGCCTCGAACGCGATCCGGAGCTCCGGATGCGCGAACCGCCGTCCCTGCACGACGCCCTGCGCCGGGTCCTCGCCCCAGATCATGCCGTCGATCGCGGCGAGGAAGTCCGGGCGATTCTCCTGCCGGGCACCGGGCTGCTCGGCGCTCACCGCCCGGACAGCGGCCATGATCCGGTCCGGCGTGCGCGGATGGCTCCTGAGCCAGTCCGGCACCGCGGCGCCGGCCTGCCCGTGCGCCGCCTCGAACCGCTCGTTGGCCTCGAGCGCTTCCAGGAAGGTCGCCATGGCGGCGGGGTCGTAGCCGGCGCGGCCGAGATAGCGGATGCCGAGCTGGTCGGCCTCGAGCTCCTGCTCGCGCGAGTAGCCCTGCACGTAGGCCGTGGCCAGGGTCTGCGCCCCCTGCCCGACGCCGCGTGCGATCATCTGGCCGAGATCGCCGCCGACATAGGCACCGGCGACTGCACCGAGGAGCGTGCCGAGCAGGGCGCCGCCGGTCGCGACCTGCGCCCGGTCGTAGCGCTGGGCGGTGTGGCGCGCGGTGACGTGGCCGATCTCGTGCCCGAGCACGCCCGCGAGCTCGGCCTCGTTGTTGGCGAGAGCGAGCAGGCCGCGGGTGACGTAGACGTAGCCGCCCGGCAGCGCGAAGGCGTTGACGATGTCGCTGTCGAGCACGGTGAAGGTGAAGTTCTGATCCGCGAGCTCGGAGGCGTTCTTCACCCGGTTGCCGACCCGCTCGACATAGGCCTGGAGCTTCGCGTCGCCGTAGCGGCCGCCGAACTCGGCCAGCGCCTTCTTGTTCTCCTCCGCCCCGATGCGCTTCTCGTCCTCGGGCGTCATCGAGGTGTACTGGATCTCGCCCGTGGCGGGGTTGCGCACCTCCATGCAGGCCACGAGCGCCGTTGCGGCCAGGAGCAGGCCGAAGAGCTTCCTTCTCATTCCACGACCTCGATCTGGGCGGGGTGCTCGAGCTCGATCATCGGTCCGTTCGCCTCGAGCAGCCACCCGCGCACCAGAAGCTCGCGCCCGACCAGCCGGTCGAGGTCGAGCCCCTGCCGCGCGAAGCGGCGCGCATCCTCGAGATCCGCCCGGACCGTGAAGTCGCGCCGCCAGTCGCGGCCAAAGTTCACATAGACGAACGCCCTGGCCCGCGTCACGCCCTGGACACGCCCGCGCACGAGCACGTAGCGCCCGACCGGAGCCTCCACCCGCCCGGCCGGAAACGGGCCGATTTCGCCTCGCGCCCACACCCCGCGATTGGCCGCACGGGCCTCGTGCTCGAGTGCCAGCAGGGCAGCCAAGGTGGCATCCGGCACGTCGGAGGCCGGATCGACCACGGCGAGCCCCGCCCGCACGAGCTCGCCCTGAAGCCAGCCACGGCCCAGCACCTGCGCCCGCAGCCGGCCGTGCCGATCCGCGGGCGGCGCAGCCGGCTCGAGCCGCACCTCCTGGCCGAGCACGGCGCCGAGCACCGTATCCGGCCCCGCCTCCGGCGGCACCAGGACGCCGGCGAGCCGGACGCACCGCCCGTCGTCGAGCCGCAACTCCTGCAGTCCGACGAGGGTCGCCGCCGCGACCGGGGCGGCCTCCTCTGCCCCGGGGTCATCCGGCGGCATGGGCCAGCCGAGCAGGGCCAGCGCGACCCCGACCCGCAGCATCGCTCCGATCGTCGGCATCCGTTGCACCCCCATCATGGCCGGGCGTCGCCCTCGTTATAGGGCCGCCGCTGGCGGAGCGACAGCCGGCCTTGCGGCCGTCGCTCCCAGAGCGCGGGCGTCCATCAGGGTTCGCCGCTCGCCGATCCATCCGCATCCGCCTCATCGCCGAAATCGAGATACAGATGCGACTGATCTTCGATCAGCAAGGCACGAAACCTCTATGCCAATTCATGGCAGATGCTGAGATCACCTATGAGCTAATATTATTGGAATCCTTCTCATGGGCAGGTCGATCTCGCCGTCTTCCCTCTGGATTGCAACGACCTCGCATGATATTTTGCTACATTGATTTGTCCTCGTGCGACGTGTGAGCAGCCGCGGCTAGCGGTGATGTTTGCGCGGACGTCGATCCTCGCTGGCATTGAAGACAGGAAGAGGAGAGTCGAGGTGCAGGGTTTAAATCGCAGAAATCTTGCCAAGATGCTGGCAACGGCCTCGGTATTGGCCCTGGTGAGACCCGATCAGGCCGCAGCACAGTTGCAATGGACTGGCTGGAGCCAAATCCCTGGTGGCGGGAGGACTCCCAGTGCACCCGCTGCCGTCACCTACCGGGGTCGCCTCTACACGTTCGTGCAGGGCACCGACAATCGCATTTATCTCAATGTTCTGTCTCGCACCGTCTGGAGCGGCTGGAGCGAGGTCCCCGGCGGAGGGCTGACCCTCTCCGGTCCTGCGGCCGCCGTCTATCGCGGCATCCTCTACCTGTTCGTGCGGGGCACCGACAACCACATCTATGTCAACGCCCTGCTCGGCACCGTTTGGACCGGCTGGAGCGAGGTCCCCGGCGGAGGGCTGACCCCCGACGCGCCCGCTGCCGTCACCTACCGGGGTCGCCTGCATCTGTTCGTGCGCGGCACCAACGACCACATCTATACCAACATCCTGTCCGGCACGAGCTGGAGCGGCTGGAGCGAGGTCCCCGGCGGAGGGCTGACCCTCTCCGGTCCCGGTGCTGCCGTGTATCTCGGCATCCTGCATCTGTTCGTGCGGGGCACCGACAACCGCATCTACGTCAACGTGCTGTTCCGCACGTTCTGGAGCGGCTGGAGCGAGGTCCCCGGCGGAGGGCTGACCAGTTCAGCCCCTGACGCGGTCGTCTACCGGAACCGCTTGCGCCTGTTCGTGCGGGGCACCGACAATCGCATCTACATCAACCTTCTGTTCCGCACGTTCTGGAGCGGCTGGAGCGAGGTCCCCGGCGGAGGGCTGACCCTCTCCGGCCCCGCTGCCGCCGTCTACCGGAATCACCTGTACCTGATCGTGCAGGGCACCGACCAAGCCATCTACGTCAACGTCTACGGGGAGCCGTGACCTTGTATCATGACCGCTGGCAACGGCGGTCCCGTCGTCCGGCGTGCCGCCGCCGCGCGGATGGAGCTTTCCCGGCTATGCCGCAGAAACGCTTGGCCTTGGGGTCGGGGATGCGCTACAAGCCCTGACGGAGGCGCCCGTAGCTCAGCCGGATAGAGCACAGGATTCCTAATCCTGGGGTCGTGGGTTCGAATCCCGCCGGGCGCACCAATCCTCCAGGGGCTCGGCGGTATCGCGGAATTCGGCAGCCTCGTCCCCGTCCATCTCCATGGCCGTCGATGGCGCCAGCGGACGGGGCTTGCCGGAACGTGGCGAGGGCAGCATGCGCCTCTACGGCTATTTCCGCAGCGGCACGTCGCATCGCGTGCGGATCGCGCTCAACCTCAAGGGGCTCACTTACGAGACCGTGCCGGTGCATCTGCTCAAGGGCGAGCAGCGGCAGGAGAGCTATCTCGCCGTCAACCCGCAGGGGCTGGTGCCCACCCTCGAGCACGACGGGACGCGCATCGGCCAGTCGCTCGCCATCATCGAGTATCTCGAGCGGATCCACCCCGAGCCGCCGCTTCTGCCCAAAGACCCGGCCGGGCAGGCGCGGGTGCGCGCGCTGGCCTTGATCTGCGCCTGCGACATGCACCCTTTGGGCAACCTGCGCGTGCTGCAATATCTCAAGAACGTGCTCGGGCTCGACCAGGAGGCACGCGACGCGTGGTGCCGCCACTGGATGGCAACGGGCTTCGAGGCGCTGGAGGCCCGCCTTGCGGGCGAGCCCGAAACCGGGCGCTTCTGCCACGGCGATGCGCCCACGCTGGCCGACGTCTGCCTCGTGCCGCAGGTGGTAGGCGCGCAGCGCTGGGGCACGGATCTCGGCCCCTACCCGACCGTCCGTCGCATCTTCGATGCCGGCATGGCACTCGACGCCTTCGTGCGCGCCATGCCGGCGAGCCAGCCGGACGCGGCGTGAGCGAAGGAGCGCGCGGGCGCCACGGGCGGACGGATCGGACAGCGTGGCGGCCGCTCAGGCGGCCTGGCGGGCGTCCTCGACCGGAGCGGCGGTCCTGGCCCGGACCTCCTCGAGCGTGACACCGGGCGCGAGCTCGAGCGCGCGGAACGTCCGGCCGGTCTTGCGGGTCACCGCGAACACCCCGAGCTCGGTGATCACCAGATCGACCACCCCCGCCCCGGTGAGCGGCAGGGTGCAGCGCTCCAGGAGTTTCTTCTCCCCGTCCTTGGCCGTGTGCTCCATCACCACGATCACCCGCCTCACCCCGGCCACGAGGTCCATCGCCCCGCCCATGCCCTTGATCATCTTGCCCGGGATCATCCAGTTGGCGAGGTCGCCGTTCACCGCCACCTGCATCGCCCCCAGGATCGACAGGTCGATGTGCCCGCCGCGGATCATCGCGAAGCTCTGCGCCGAATCGAAGTAGCTGGTCTTCGCGAGCTCGGTGATGGTCTGCTTGCCGGCGTTGATCAGGTCGGGATCCTCCTCGCCCTCGTACGGGAACGGCCCCATGCCGAGCATGCCGTTCTCGCTCTCGAGCGTCACCTCGATCCCTTGCGGGATGTAGTTCGCCACCAGTGTGGGGATGCCGATGCCCAGGTTGACGTAGTAGCCGTCCTTGAGCTCACGGGCGGCGCGCGCCGCCATCTCGTCCCTGCTCCAGGCCATCTTGCCTCTCCTCTTCTTCCGTTCAGGCGGGGCGCTTGCGGGTGGTGCGCTGCTCGATGCGCTTCTCGTAGTGCCGACCCTGGATGATCCGATCGACGTAGATGCCGGGGGTGTGAATGTGGTCGGGGTCGAGCTTGCCGCATTCGACCAGCTCCTCGACCTCGGCCACGCACACCCGCCCCGCCGTGGCGGCGATGGGGTTGAAGTTGCGCGCGGTCTTGCGGTAGACGAGGTTGCCCTCGTGGTCGCCCTTCCAGGCCTTGACGATGGCGAGGTCGCAGACGATGCCGCGCTCCATGATGTAGGTCTCGCCGTCGAACTCGCGGTGCTCCTTGCCCTCGGCGACCAGGGTGCCGACCCCGGTCTTGGTGAAGAAGGCAGGAATACCGGCGCCACCGGCGCGGATGCGCTCGGCCAGCGTCCCTTGCGGGTTGAACTCGACCTCGACCTCGCCTGCGAGGTATTGGCGGGCGAACTCCTTGTTCTCGCCGACGTAGGAGCTGACCATCTTTTTGATCTGGCGGCGGTCCAGGAGCTTGCCGAGCCCCCAGCCGTCCACCCCGCAGTTGTTGCTGACCACGGTGAGGTCCTTGACGCCGCTCTCGGCGATGGCCTCGATCAGGTGCTCGGGGATGCCGCACAGGCCGAAGCCGCCGGCCACGATCGTCATCCCGTCGCGCAAGAGGCCCGAAAGCGCGGCCTGCGCATCCTCGTATACCTTCCTCATGGAACGCCTTCCCAGCTGGCGATGGCCGCGAGGCGGGCCGGCGCCCTCCCCGCGCCGAAACGCAGGCATCCTCCTTACGGGCTCGGCCGGCGCGGGGCAATGTTTCGGATGGCTCCGCCCACCCGGCGGCAGAGCCCGTGGCAGGTCCTAGACCGGTGCCGCAAGCAGACGGGCCATGGCCTCGAGCGCCAGAACGTAGCCGTGCGACCCCAGCCCGGCGATGACGCCTTTCGCGACCAGCGAGACATAGGACGTGTGGCGGAAGGGCTCGCGCTGGTGGATGTTCGAGAGATGGACCTCGACGATCGGTCCCGAGAACGCCTTGAGCGCATCGTGGATCGCGATCGAGGTGTGGGTGTAGGCGCCGGGATTGACGACGATCCCGCCCGCCTTCTCCCGCGCCTCGTGGATCCAGTCGATCAGCACCCCTTCGTGGTTGGACTGGCGGAAATCGAGCGCGAGCCCGAGCCCTGCCGCGTGCCGCCGGCAGGCGACCTCGATGTCGGCGAGCGTCTCCGCGCCGTAGATGTGCGGCTCCCGCTTGCCGAGCAGGTTGAGGTTGGGCCCGTTGAGGACGAAGACGGTATGCGCCATGATCCGATCCTTCGCGAACCGCCCCGCCCGGCGACACCTGCAGCAGAGCTTCTCGTGCACTCTCGCCGGGGTCGGCAGCAGATGACGGCCATCCTATAGCGGAATGCTTCCCGGTCCGTGAAGCCGCCCGGGCGACCTCCCTTCGATGCGGCGACAGGTTTCTCCAAGCTTCTTGCCGGACCGCGCCACGAACCCGTCAGCGGCGATCGGCCCGACACGCCGGCCGATCTTCTACCGGCCACCGGACAGCGCTTGACAGCCATCCGGTCTTGCGGCACCTTTTGAACAGCTTTTCATCATTCGAACGAAAGTTCACGCGCGCGATCAGGGAGCGCCCGTGCAGCAGGATGAACTCAGCCTCGCGAGCCGTGCGGCCTGGCTCTCCTACGTAGGCAACTACACCCAGGAGGAGATCGCCGGGCGCCTCGGCGTGTCGCGGATCAAGGTCAACCGCCTGATCGGTCAGGCGGTGCGGGCCGGGCTGGTCCATGTCTTCGTCGAGGGCACCGCTGCCGAGTGCATCGAGCTCGAGGAGAGTATCGCCCGGCGCTGGGGCCTCGCCTTCTGCACCGTCGCCCCGATGGTCGACGAGAGCCCGCTGCCGCTCGCGACCCTCGCCGCCGCCGGCGGGCACTGGCTGCACCGCACGCTGGAGACGGGCCGCGTCTCGCTCGTCGGCGTCGGTCACGGACGCACACTGGGCGCGGTCGTCGCCAACCTGCCGCGCACACCAAGGCCGGGCGTGCGGTTCGTCTCGCTCTTGGGCAGCCTCACCCGGCATGCCGCCGCCAACCCGTTCGACGTCATCCACCGTCTCGCCGAGATCACCGGAGCCGAGAGCTATTTCCTGCCGGCTCCGTTCTTCGCCGACAGCGTCGAGGACAAGCAGGTGCTCATGGCCCAGCGCAGCATCGAATCGGTGTTCGCGCTGGCGCGCGCGGCCGAGCTCGTCATCGTCGGCATCGGCGAGGTCGGGCCGGAAGCGCACTTGCGCACCATCGGCATGATCACGCCCGAAGAACATGCCGCGATCGAGCGCGCCGGTGCGGTGGGCGAGGTGCTGGGCCGGTTCCTCGACGCACGCGGCCGGCCGGTGATGGCCGAGATCAACGAGCGCGCCATCGCCGTCCGGCTCGAGGAACTCAAAGGGCGGCAGATCGTGGCGATCGCGGGCGGGCGCGGCAAGGCCCGGGCGATCGCCGCCGTGCTCGAGAGCGGCCTTCTTACCGGCCTCATCACCGACGAGGCCACCGCCCGCGAGATTGCCGCCATCGGCCATGCCGCGGCCGGATCCGGAGCAGTTTTCCATCCGACGACCAGAGTCACAGCAGGGAGAGCTCGGGATGCACGAGAAGGAACGTGATCTTTTTGCGGCCTTCGCCGCAGGGCGCATCGGGCGGCGCGAGCTGCTCAAGAAGGCCGGTCAGATGGGCCTGAGCGCCGCGGCCGCCGGCTGGTTCGCCAACGAGGCGATGACGCGGGCGCTGGCCGCCGACTTCGACTGGCAGAAGCATAAAGGGAAGACCATCAGCCTTCTGCTCAACAAGCATCCCTATACGGATGCCATGATCGCCAACCTGGACAGCTTCAAGAAGCTGACCGGCATGGACGTGAAGTACGACGTCTTCCCCGAGGACGTGTACTTCGACAAGGTGACGGCTGCTCTGTCCTCGAAGTCCTCGCAGTACGACGTCTTCATGACCGGGGCCTACCAGACCTGGCAGTACGGCCCGGCGGGCTGGCTGGTCGATCTCGCCGAGTACATCCAGGACCCGGCCAAGACCAACCCGGGCTACAACTGGGACGACATGCTGCCGAACCTGCGCGCCGCGACCGCCTGGTCGGGCGTGCCGGGTGCCGAGCTCGGCGGCGCGGGCTCCAAGCAGTGGGCGATCCCGTGGGGTTTCGAGCTCAACTCGATCACCTATAACCGCAAGTTCTTCGACGAGCTCAAGATCCAGCCGGCGAAGAACCTGCCCGAGCTGGTCGAGCAGGCGAAGATGATCTCGGCTGCGGGCAAAAGCTACTACGGCATCGGCGTGCGCGGCTCGCGCTCCTGGGCCACGATCCACCCGGGCTACCTCTCGGCCTTCGCCAACTACGGCGCGAAGGACTTCGAAGTCTCGGGCGGCAAGCTCAAGGCGGCCATGAACAGCCCCGCCGGCAAGGAGATGACCCGGCTCTGGGTCGACATGATCCAGAACGGCGGTCCGAAGAACTGGGCGACCTACACCTGGTACCAGGTCGGCACCGACTTGGGTGCGGGCGCTTCGGCCCAGATCTACGATGCCGACATCCTCGGCTACTTCATGAACGGCGGCGACAACAAGGAGAAGGGCAACCTCGCCTACCATGCCTTCGCGCCCAATCCCAAGGCCACGGCACCCACGCCCAACGTGTGGATCTGGTCCTTGGGCATGAGCAACTTCAGCAAGCAGAAGGATGCGGCCTGGTATTGGATGCAGTGGGCGAGCGGTGTGGAGCACGCGCTGTTCGGCGCCCGCCAGATGGACTTCGTCAACCCGGTCCGGGCATCGGTGTGGAAGGACGAGGCGTTCCGCGCGCGGATCGCAAAGAGCTATCCGGGCTATCTCGAGCAGTACGAGGCGAGCGCGCCGGGCTCGAAGATCTACTTCACGCCGCAGCCGCTCTTCTTCAACCTCACCACCGACTGGGCCGCAGCGCTCCAGAAGATGGTGGCGAAAGAGATCCCGGTCGACGAGGGCCTGGACCAGCTCGCCGAGAGCATCAACCGCCAGCTCAAGCAGGCCGGTCTCGGCTGAGCCGGACCGTCCGACGCCGCGGCCCGTCCGCTGCCTCGAGCGGCGGGCCGTCGGCAGGCTTCGCGTCATGGGACATCACGGCATGGCCACCACCACCCTCACCGCCACCACCCTGCCCCGCCGCCGTCGCATCGGCCGCGCCGTGCTGCCTTATCTCCTGTCGCTGCCGGCGCTCGTCGTCTGCATCGGCATCCTGATCCCGTTCTTCACGGCGGTCTGGTACTCGCTGCAGCGCTACAACCTGAACCTGCCGTTCCTGCGGGGCTTCATCTGGCTCGAGCAGTACCAGGATCTCCTCTTCGACGCAGCGTTCTGGAACACGGTCCAGGTCTCGCTGCTCTACACCGTGCTCACCGTGGGCGTGGAGCTGGTCTTGGGGCTTGGCATCGCCATGCTCCTGCGCCGTCCGAGCTGGCTCAACAACGTGCTGAGCATCGCGCTGATGCTGCCGCTCATGGTGGCACCTGCCATCGCCGCCCTCATGTGGAAGCTCATGACCCATCCCGACTTCGGGATCCTGAGCTACCTCGTGAGTCTTCTGGGCGTCACCGACTTCCGCTGGGCCTCGGCGCCTTCGACCGCGCTCTTCACCGTCGTCCTGGTCGACGTCTGGGTCTACACGCCCTTCATGATGATCCTGCTGCTCGCCGGCCTGCGCGGCCTGCCGCGCCAGCCCTTCGAGGCTGCCGAGCTCGACGGGGTGCCGCCGAGCTTCGTCTTCTTCCGCATCACCCTACCGATGCTCACCCCCTACATCATCACCGCCGCCTTGTTCCGAATGCTCGATGCGATCCAGCAGTTCGACATCATCTACGCCATGACCCAGGGCGGCCCCGGCGACAAGCTCATGGTCTTCCAGGTCCAGGCCTACCTCGAGTTCTTCCAGAACATGAACGTCGGCCGCTCGGCCGCCATGCTGATGGTGCTCTGGCTGATCGCCAACGTCCTCTCCACCCAGTTCATCAAGCAGTGGCTGCGCCTGCGCGAGCGCGCCCATGGAGCCGCCTGAGATGATGCGCGAATCGCCCTTGAGCCGCATCCTGCGCGGCCTGGCCCTCCTCGTGGTGGCGCTCTTCTTCCTGTTCCCGATCTTCTGGGTCCTCTTGATGTCGTTCCAGACGAACGAGCAGATCCTGAGGATTCCGCCGTCCCTCTTCTTCGAGCCCACGCTCGGCAATTACGTGGCACTGGTCTCGGGCAAGCTCGAGACCGCCGCCGGCACGCTCGAGATTCCGTTCATGCGCAACCTCGGCAACAGCGTGCTCCTGAGCGCCGTCTCGGTGGCTCTCTCGCTGGTTCTGGGCGTGCCCGCGGCCTACGCCTTCGCCCGCTTCCGCTTCCGGCTCGGCGAGAACATCGCCTTCACCCTGCTCTCCTTCCGCTTCGCCCCGCCGCTCCTGGTGCTCCTGCCGCTCAGCCTCTACTTCCAGGACCTCGGCCTGAACGACACCTACACGGGCCTGATCTGGGTCTATCAGCTCATCTCGCTGCCGCTGATCCTTTGGATCGTGCGCGGCTATTTCGAGGACATCAGCCCCGACATCGAGCATGCCTATCGGATCGACGGCCATAGCTGGTGGCGCACCTTCACCCGGATCGCATTGCCCTTGGCCCGGCCCGGCATCGCGGCGGCAGCGCTCCTCGCCTTCATCTTCTGCTGGAACAACTTCATCTTCGCCCTGATCCTGGCCTCGGCCGACAAGCAGCCCGTGACGGTGGGGGCGCTGGCCTTCGTCACCGCCTCGGGCATCCAGTACGGCCAGATCGCGGCCGCCGTGATCCTCTCCGTGACACCGACCCTGCTCCTCGCCCTCTACGCCCAGCGCTACCTGGTCGAGGGTCTGTCCTTAGGTGCGGTGAAGGGATGACCGCCATGACCACCCCCCGCCTCGCTCTCGATCGCCTCCGCAAGCGCTACCGCGACACGGTCGTCCTCGACGACGTCTCGCTCGAGGTCGCGGCCGGCGAGACGGTCGTGGTCTGCGGCCCCTCGGGCGGCGGCAAGACCGTGCTGCTCCGCCTGATCTCGGGCACCAGCAGCCCCGATGCCGGCGACATCCGCATCGACGGCGCCTCGGTCCTGAATCTCGGGCCCGAGGAGCGCGACGTCGGCATGGCGTTCCAGAACTTCGCCCTCTACCCGCACCTTACGGCGTTCGAGAACATCGCGAGCCCTTTGCGCGCTCACGGCCTCGCCGAGGCCGAGATCAAGGAGCGCGTCGGGTCGATCGCGGCCCTCCTGCGGATCGGCCACGTGCTCGGGCACCGGCCGCGCGAACTCTCGAACGGCCAGAAGCAGCGCACGGCCCTGGCGCGCGCGCTCGTGCGCGGACCCGGTGTGCTCCTCCTCGACGACCCTTTGCGCAACGTCGACGCCAAGCTGCGCTACGAGATGCGGCTCGAGCTGCCGCGCCTTTTGGGCAGCTTCGGTTCGGCCGTGATCTACGTCACGCAGGACTACAAGGAGGCGATGGCGCTGGGCCAGCGGATCGCCGTGCTCAGGGGCGGCCGGTTCGAGCAGGTGGCGGTGCCGCCCGCGATCTACGACCGGCCCGCCAATGTCGAGATCGCGCGCCTGTTCGGCGATCCCACCATCAACCTCTATCCCTGTCGGCCGCAGGCCATGGGCGGCGGTACGATCGTCGAGCTCTTCGGCGACCGGCTGCCGCTCGAAGCGGCTGCGGGCGGCCTCGCCGGGCGCGACGTGCTCCTGGGCGTGCGCGCCGAGGACGTCGAGGTGACGCTCGAGCCCGTGCCGGGTGCGGTGCCGGTCGAGCTCGACGCCGTGACCCCGCTCAACGTCCGCGCCGTGCTCTACCTTCGCACCCGCGACGGCAAGGAGCTCCTTGCGACCGTCGCCGAGGACGAAGCGCCCCGCTTCGGCCGCGGCCATCGTTCGGTCTGGGCGCGCGTGACCCCGGACCGCTTCCTGATGTTCGATCCCGCGAGCGGAGCCCGGCTCCTGCCCGTGGCTGCTTGAGGAGAGACGGGCATGGCGAGCCTCGTCCTCGACCAGGTGACGAAGACCTATCCCGCGCGCGGCAAGCCCGCCGTGCTCGCCGTCGACCGGTTGAATCTCACGGTGAACGACGGCGAGATCGTGGGCCTCCTCGGCTCCTCGGGCTGCGGCAAGACCAGCACGCTTCGGATGATCGCGGGCTTCGAGGGGGTCACCTCGGGCAGTATTCGCATCGGCGAGCGGCCCGTGCACATGCTTCTGCCCAAGGATCGCGGGGTCGCCATGGCGTTCGAGGGTTACGCCCTCTACCCGCCGCTCACCATCCGCGACAATATCGGCTTCGCGCTTCTGCGCGAGCGGCGGCCACGGGCCGAGATCGCGGCCCGTGTCGGCGAGATCGCACGGCTCCTCGAGATCGAGGACATTCTGGACCGTTACCCGCCCACGATCTCGGCCGGCCAGCAGCAGCGCACGAGCCTCGCCCGCGCCCTCATCCGCCGCGCCCCGGTCTCGCTGCTCGACGAGCCCATGTCGCAGCTCGAGCCGCAGCTCCGCGCCATCCTGCGCGCGCGCATCAAGGACTACCTGATCGAGCACAAACTGACGACCGTGTTCGTCACCCACGATCAGACCGAGGCCATCGCGCTCGCCGATCGGATCGCGGTGATGGAGCAGGGTGTCTTGCAGCAGTTCGCGACCCCGCAGGCGCTGAAGGAGGAGCCCGCCAACCTGTTCGTCGCGAGCTTCATCGGCGAGCCGCCCATGAACATCCTCGACGTGCGCCCCGCCGACGGCGGCCTCGCCGTGCTCGGCCTCGACGGCAGGCCCGCCTTCCACGTGGCGCTCGCCGCACCCATGACCGCCCGCCTCGCCGCCCATGCCCGGCAGGGTGGGCTCAAGCTCGGTATCCGGCCGCACCGGGTGCGCGTCGGCGACCCGCGCGGGCTCGCCGCTACCGTGGTCTCGAACCAATGGCTGGGCGATCAGACCCACCTCGCCCTCGATCTCGCCGGCTGCTTCCTCGTCGTGGTGGCGCACGGCCATGTCCGCAGCGCCATCGGCGAGCAGGTCCCGGTCGGGCTGCCGCTCGCCGCCATGCACGTGTTCGATGCCGAGAGCGGCAACGCCCTGGTCCACGGCCTCGATACGCGGGAGGCCGCCGCGGCATGAGCCGGAAGGACGTCATCGTCGGCATCGACGCGGGCACGTCGGTCACGAAGGTCGTGGCCTTCGACCTCGACGGCAACGAGCTCGCCGCGGTCGGCCGGCCCAACCGCTACGAGGAACTGCCGGGCGGCGGGGTCGAGCAGGACATGGCCCGCACTTGGGCCGACACGGTGGCCGTCTTGCGCGAGCTCGCCGAGGCCGTGCCGGGCTTGCGCGAGCGGGCAGCAGCCCTTGCCGTCACCGGCCAGGGCGACGGCACCTGGCTCTACGACGAGGCCGGCGAGCCCACCGCCCCGGCGTGGCTGTGGCTCGACTCGCGTGCCGCCGGCATCGTGCGCGAGCTGGATCGGAACGGCGTGCGTGCGCTGGCCTACCGGCACACGGGCTGCGGGATGAACGCCTGCAACCAGTCGGCCCAGCTCCTCTGGCTGAAGCGCCACGCTCCGCACGTTCTCGCCCGCAGCGCCACCGCCTGCCACTGCAAGGACTGGCTCTATTTCAAGCTCACGGGGCAACGCGTCACCGACGTCTCGGAAGCCATCTTCACCTTCGGCGACTTCCGCACCCGCACTTATGCGCCCGAGATCCTGACCGCCATGGGCCTCGAGGCCGAGCGCCGGCTGCTGCCCGAGCCCATCGACGGGACGCGCACCACGCACCCCTTGAGCGCTGCAGCCTCGGCCGCGACCGGCCTGCCCGCAGGCCTGCCCGTCGCCTTGGGCTTCGTCGACGTGGTCTGCACCGCCCTGGGGGGCGGCATCTACGAGCCCGGCCGCGCCATCGGCTGCTCGATCGTCGGTTCCACCGGCATGCACATGCGCTTCCTGCCCGATGTGGCCGAGGTCCGGCTCGGTCGCGAGCCCGCCGGCTACACCATGCAGTTTCCCGTCCCCGGCAGCGTGGCGCAGATGCACTCCAACATGGCGGCCACGCTCAACATCGACTGGGTCGTCGATCTGGCACGCCAGGCAGCGGGCCTGCTCGGCCAGGAGGTCGACCGGCGCGCCGCGCTCGCCACCCTCGATGCGCGCGTCCTGGACGCGAAGCCCGCCGCCACCCTCTATCATCCCTATATCCACGAAGCCGGCGAGCGCGGCCCCTTCCTCGACGCCGCCGCGCGCGCGAGCTTCACCGGGCTCTCGACCCGCGTCGGCTTCACCGACCTCGTCCGCTCGGTCTACGAGGGCCTGGCCTTCGCGGCGCGCGATTGCTACAGCGCCATGGGTCACGTTCCGGAGGAGGTCCGGGTCGCCGGCGGTGCCGCGCGCTCGAAGGCGCTGAAGACCATCCTCGCGAGCGTCCTCGGTGCGCCGCTACGCGAGAGCCACCGTCAGGAGGCCGGTGCCGCCGGTGCCGCCATGATGGCGGCCGTGGCGGTGGGCGTGTTCCCCGACATGGCGGCGGCAGCTTCCCGCTGGGTGACACCGCTTCTGGGCGATCTCGTCCGGCCCGAGCCCGAACTCGCCCGCCTCTACGATCGTCTCTTCCCCCTCTACGTCGCGACGCGCACGGCCATGCCCCCGCTCTGGGCCGAGCTCGCGAGCCTGAAGAACGGAGATGCGCGATGAGCCAGCGCGAGATCGCGATCATCGGCGACCGCTTCATGCTGCCGGACGCCTTCACGGCTGCCCTCGAGCCCGTGCTGGATGCGGACTGGCGCGTGCGGACCCTGGAACTGCCCTGGCCCGACGAGCCCATGCACCACGGCTATGTCGGTACGGACGGCAGGCCCCCGGCCCCCGGCCTCGAGGGCCTCAAGGAGTACATGGGCGAGCCCGACGCCATCGCCGAGTTCATCGGCGACGCGGAGGTGCTCGTGAACCATCTCGCCCCCGTCACCGGGCCGATGCTGGACCGGCTGCCGAGGCTGAAGCTGATCGCGGTGAGCCGCGGCGGCCCGGTCAACATCGACATGAATGCCGCAAGAGAGCGCGGCGTTCTCGTCGTCAACACGCCCGGCCGCAACGCCTCGGCCGTGGCCGAGTTCACGATCGGCGCCATCCTGGCCGAGACCCGGCTGATCCGCGCCGGCCACGAGGCGCTGCGCCAGGGTATCTGGCGCGGCGATCTCTACCGGGCGGATCTCACCGGCACCGAGCTTTCCGAGCTCACCGTGGGCCTGATCGGCTACGGCCATATCGGCACGCGCGTCGTGAAGCTCCTGAAACCCTTCGGCTGCCGCATTCTGGTCAACGACCCCTACAAGGAGCTCGATCCCGCCGACGCCGCCGATGGTGTGGTGATGACCGACCTCGACACGCTCCTCGCCCGCTCCGACGTCGTGAGCCTCCATGCGCGCGTCACCGAGGAGACCAAGGGCTTCCTCGCCGCCCCGCAGTTCGCCCGCATGAAGCGGGGGGCCTATTTCATCAACACCGCACGCGGGCCGATGGTGAACTACCAGGACCTCTACGAGGCCCTGAAGAGCCGGCACGTCCGCGGCGCCATGCTCGAGACCTTCTGGCAGGAGCCGCCGCCACCCGATGCGCCGCTACTGAAGCTCGACAACGTGACGCTTACCCCTCACATCGCCGGCGCATCCACCACCACCGTCCGCATCGCCGCGCGCATGGCGGCCGAGGAGGTGCGGCGCTGGCTTTCAGGCGAGCCGCCGCTCAATCCCTGCTGACGGCAGCCCAGCGGAGCCCCGCATGGACCAGTTCGACCTCGTCGTGATCGGCGGCGGCGCCAATGGCGCCGGCATCGCCCGGGATGCCGCCGGCCGCGGTCTTCGCGTCCTCTTGTGCGAGAAGGACGATCTCGCGCAGGGCACCTCCTCGCGCAGCGGCAAGCTCGTCCACGGCGGCCTGCGCTACCTCGAATATTACGAGTTCCGCCTCGTGCGCGAGGCCCTGATCGAGCGCGAGGTCCTGCTCCGCGCCGCCCCGCACATCATCTGGCCCATGCGCTTCGTCCTGCCGCACGTGCCGGAGATGCGCCCGGCCTGGCTCGTGCGGCTCGGCCTCTTCCTCTACGACCATCTGGGTGGCCGGCAGCTCCTGCCACCGACCCGTACCATCGACCTCGGGCGCGAGCCCGAAGGCAAGCCGCTCAAGCCGCAATACCACAAGGCGTTCGAGTATTCCGACTGCTGGGTCGACGATGCGCGGCTCGTGGTCCTGAACGCGCTCGATGCGAAAGCGCGCGGGGCCGAGATCCTGACCCGCACCGCCGCCGTCGGCGCCCGGCGCGATGGGAACCTGTGGCAGGTCGAGCTCGAGGACCGGCGCGACGGCCGTCGCCGCCACGTCCGTGCCCGCGCCGTCGTGAACGCCGCCGGCCCCTGGGTCGAGGAGGTGCTGGGCCGGGTCGAGGGGGCGAGGAGCACCCGCCGCATCCGCCTGGTCAAGGGGAGCCATCTCGTCACCCGGAAATTCTGGGAAGGCAGCCACGCTTATCTCCTCCAGAACACCGACAAGCGTGTGATCTTCGTGAACCCCTACGAGGGCGATCTGGCCTTGATCGGCACGACCGACATCCCGGTCGAGGGCCGGCCCGAGGACGCCCTGATGGAGGAGAAGGAGATCGCCTATCTCCTGGACGTCCTCGCCCGCTACTTCGAGCGGCCGCCCGGCCGCGCGGATATCGTCCACGTCTTCAGCGGAGTCCGCCCACTCTACGACGATGCGGCCGAGAACCCCTCGGCCGTCACCCGCGACTATGTCTTCGACGTCGAGCCGAGAGCGCCCGAAACCGGCCAGGCTCCGATTCTCTCGGTCTTCGGTGGCAAAATCACGACCTATCGCAAGCTCGCCGAGCACGCGCTCGACAAGCTCGCCCCGTTCTTCCCCGGCATGGGCCGGGCCTGGACGGCGGATGCCGCGATGCCGGGCGGCGACATCGAGAATGCCGACTTCGAGGGCTGGCTGAAGCGGTTCCACGCCGCCCATCCCTGGCTGCCAGCAGCTCTCGCCCGCCATTACGGCCGGCTCTACGGCACGCGCGCCGAAGCCCTCCTCGCTGACGCGCGCCGCCTTACCGACCTCGGCCGGCATTTCGGCGGCACGCTCTACGAACGCGAGGCACATTGGCTCATGGCCGAGGAATGGGCCGAGACCGCCGAGGACATCCTCGAGCGCCGCACCAAGCACGGGCTGCACCTGACGGCGGAGGAGAGAGCCGCGTTCGCCGCCTGGCTCGAAGCACAGCAGGCGAAGGCCCCGGCCCGCCGCACGGCCTGAGAGGGACGATCCCATGGCCGCAACCGAGCCGCTCCACCTCGGAATCGACGTCGGCACCTCGGGTGTCCGCGGCATCGCCATCGACGATACGGGCGCCATCCGTGCCCAGGCCAGCCGGCCCATGCCGGCCCCTGCGAGCGAGGGCGGCGGGATCACGCAGGATCCTGCGGTCTGGTGGCAGGCGGTCGCGGCCGTGCTGGACGCCGTATCGGCAGAAGCCGGTCGCGGTCGCATCCGCAGCCTCGCCGTGGACGGCACCTCCGGCACGCTGCTTCTGGCCGACGCGGATGGCCGCCCGCTGGCGCCTGCCCGCATGTACAACGACGCCAGCGCCGCGCACCTGGCCCCACGCATCGAGGCGGTGGCCCCGCCCGAGAGCGGTGCCCATGGCGCCACCTCGCCACTGGCCCGCCTCCTCCTCCAGCAGCCGCTCCACCCCGAGGCCCGCTTCGCGCTGCATCAGGCCGACTGGATCGTCGGCCGGCTCACGGGCCGCTGGGGTGTGAGCGACGAGAACAACGCCCTGAAGCTCGGCTACGACCCCGTCGCACGCCGCTGGCCCGACTGGCTGGATGCGCTCGGTGTCCGCCGCGAGTTGCTGCCGGAGGTGGCGCCCCCCGGCACGCCGCTGGGGCCCGCGGCACCGGCGATCGCCGAGCGCTTCGCCCTGGCCCCGGACTGCCTGATCGTCGCCGGCACCACCGACGGCTGCGCCTCTTTCCTCGCCACCGGCGCCGGCCGGATCGGCGATGGTGTCACGGCACTCGGCTCGACGCTGACGCTGAAGCTCCTCTCCGATAATCCCGTGTTTTCCCCTGCTCACGGCGTCTACAGCCACCGCCTGGGTGATCGCTGGCTCGTCGGCGGCGCTTCCAACAGCGGCGGCAACGCGCTCTTGCGCTTCCTCACCGCCGAGCGCATGGCCGCGCTGACCCCGCAGCTCGCGCCCGACCGGCCCACCGGCTTCCATTGGCACCCGCTGCCGGGGAGAGGCGAGCGCTTTCCGGTCGCCGACCCTGCCATGACCTTCATGCCGGAGCCGCTGCCCGACGACGATCTCCGCCTGTTCCAGGGCCTCCTCGAAGGCATCGCCGAGGTCGAGGCGCGCGCCTACGCCCTGCTCCGCGAGCTCGGCGGCCCGCCTCTGCGCTCGGTCCGGACCGTCGGCGGCGGTGCCGCCAATCCCGGCTGGACCGCGATCCGCGCCCGCCTCCTCGGCGTGCCGATGCCGGCTCCAACGAGCCTCGAGGCCGCCTACGGCACGGCGCTTCTCGCCCGCCAAGGCCATCGCCATGGCTGAGGTCCTGGAGAGCATCGAGCCTCTGCTCGACCGTTACGACGGCTTTCTCGTCGACCAGTTCGGGGTGCTCTACGACGGCGTGCAGGTCCTGCCGGGCGCCCGCGAGGCCCTGGTCCTCCTGCGCGAGCGCCGCAAGCGCGTCCTCATCCTCTCCAACTCCGGCCGGCGCGCCGCCGTGAACCGCGACCGGCTCGCCCGCCTCGGCCTCGAGCCCGAGCTCTACACCGCCCTCGTCAGCTCGGGCGAGGCGGCCTGGTGGGGGCTGATGCAGCGCACCGACGAGACCTTCGCCGACCTCGGCCGGCGCTGCCTCTACTTCAGCCGCGGCCGCGACCTCTCGGCCCTGGAAGGGCTCGACTACCGCCTTGCCCCCGACGCCGACGAAGCCGACTTCGTCCTTCTCTCCGGCCTCGACCCCGACGAGGCTGCGCGCGAGCGCTGCCGGCGGCAGCTCGAGCGAGCACTTGCCCGCGGCCTGCCGCTGGTGTGTGCCAACCCCGACGTGGTGAGCCTCGAGGGCGAGCGCCGCGTCGACGGTCCCGGCGCCTTCGCCGCCCGCTACGCCGCAGCCGGCGGCGACGTGCGCTACGTCGGCAAGCCCTGGCCCGCCGTCTACCGCATGGCGCTCGCGATCCTGGAGCTGCCGCCCGACCGTCTCGTCGCCGTGGGCGATTCCCTCGACCACGACATCGCGGGTGCCGCCCCCTTCGGCATCGACGGTGCCCTGGTCCTGGGCGGCGTGCACGCCGCGCACTTCGCCGGCGCGGTGTCGGCAGCGGATCTCGATGCCCGGCTCGCTGCCTTGTGCCAGGGCCAACCCTTCCGGCCGCACTGGCTGCTCCGGGCGTTCCGTCCCTCTTCCGCGAGACAGGGCTGAGCACCATGCGCCCGACCGACCTCGAGGCTCTCGAGCGCTTCTCGGCCGCGATCGGCCGCGAGCCTGCGCAGGTTCAGGCCGCCGGCGGCAACACCTCGCTCAAGGCCGAAGGCATCCTCTGGGTCAAGGCCTCGGGCTTCTGGCTCGCCGATGCCGAAACACGCGACATCTTCGTCCCGGTGCGGCTCGATCGGATCCTGGGCGGCATCGCCCGCGACCTCGCCGACCCGGTGAGTGCTGCCGTCGTTGGCGAGGCCAATCCTATGGGCCTGCGCCCTTCGATCGAGACCACGCTGCACGCGCTCCTGCCGCACCGTGTCGTCGTCCACACCCATTCCGTCCGCACGATAGCACTCGCGATCCGCGAGGATGCCGAAGCCCTGGTGGCGAGCCGCCTCCATGGCCTGCGCTGGGCGTTCATCCCCTACTGCAAGCCCGGCCTGCCCCTTACCCGGCGCACCGCCGAAGCCTTGCGGCAGCGGCCCGCCGACGTCCTGATCCTGGGCAATCACGGCCTCGTCGTGGGCGGCGATAGCCTCGGTGAGGCGGAATCTCTCCTCGAGGAAGTCGAGCGCCGCCTCGACGCCCCGGCCGAGCCAGCCGCTGCCGGCGACCTGACCGCTCTTGCCGCAGCCGCCGCAGGGCTGAACTTACGCCCGGTCCGGCACGAGCGGGCGCACGGGCTCGCGATGAACGAGCGCTGGGCGGCATGGTGCAGCCGGGGCTCGCTCTACCCCGACCACGTGATCTTCCTCGGCCCTGGTGCCGTGCTCCTGCCCGACACCGGCGAGGCCGGCCGTGTCGCCGTCGCTGCGGCGGCGCAGCGGGCCAGCAAGCTCTTCATCCTGCCCGGTGCGGGTGTCCTGGTGCCGACCGACACCACGCCCAGCGCCGACGAGCTGGCCTTGTGCCTCGCCCTCGTCATGGAGCGCGTGCCGGCCGACGCGAAGCTTCGCTACCTCACGGCCGAGGACGAGGCGGAGCTTCTGAGCTGGGACGCCGAGAAGTACCGCCAGGCGCTCGCGCAGGCGCGACAGGGTGGCTGAGGCTGGTCTCCCCGGCGTCCGGCCGTCCGCTCAGCGCCCGACTCTCGCCTGTAGCTGCGGGGGGTAACGGTCCCCTTGCACCTGGATGTGGGCGAGAGCGTCACCGATGTCGCTAAGATCGTCGGGCGTCAGCTCGATCGCGGCCGCGCCGATGTTCTCCTCGAGGCGATGCAGCTTCGTGGTGCCGGGGATCGGCACGATCCAGGACCTTTGCGCCAGGAGCCAGGCGAGGGCGATCTGCGCCGGCGTCGCCTGCTTTTGCCGCGCGATCTCGCCGAGCAGATCGACCAGAGCCCGGTTCGCCTTGCGGGCCTCCGGCGTGAAGCGGGGAACGATGTTGCGGAAGTCGGTCTTGTCGAACGTCGTGTTCTCGTCGATGGCACCCGTGAGGAAGCCCTTGCCGAGCGGGCTGAAGGGAACGAAGCCGATCCCGAGCTCCTCGCACGTCGGCAGCACCTCCTTCTCGGGCTCCCGCCACCACAGCGAATACTCGCTCTGGAGCGCCGCGACCGGCTGGACCGCGTGGGCGCGGCGGATCGTCTGCACGCCGGCTTCCGACAGGCCGAAATGCCCGACCTTGCCCTCCCGGATCAGCTCCTTCACCGTACCGGCCACGTCCTCGATCGGCACGTCCGGGTCGACGCGGTGCTGGTAGAAGAGGTCGATACGGTCGGTCCCGAGCCGCTCGAGCGAGGCTTCTGCGACCTCGCGGATGCGCTCCGGCCGGCTGTCCAGGCCCGCCGTCGGGTCGCCGTTCTCGAAGCCGAACTTGGTGGCGATCACGACCTGATCGCGGAACGGCGCCACGGCTTCGCCCACGAGCTCCTCGTTGGTGAACGGACCATAGGCCTCGGCGGTGTCGAAGAAGGTGACGCCGCGCTCGAAGGCCGCGCGGATCAGCGCGATACCCTGCTGCCTGTCGACGGCCGGGCCGTAGCCGAAGCTGAGGCCCATGCAGCCGAGACCGATGGCCGAGACCTCCAGATCGCTGCGTCCAAGCTTGCGCTTCTGCATCGCTTTTCTTCCTTGTGCCGTCAGCAGGCAGTCAGGCCCGGTACTGCTCGTCGCTGACGTGCTCCAGCCAGTCGACGGCCTTGCCGTCCTGCTTCTCCTGGATGGCGATATGCGTCATGGCCGTGGTCGCCGTGGCCCCGTGCCAGTGCTTCTCGCCGGGCGGAATCCAGACCACGTCACCCGGCCGGATCTCCTCGACCGGCCCGTCCTCCCGCTGCACCCAGCCACACCCGGCGGTGACGATCAGGGTCTGGCCGAGCGGATGGGTATGCCATGCCGTGCGGGCACCTGGCTCGAAGGTGACGCTGGCACCCGTCACGCGGCCCGGGTCGGGCGCCTCGAACAGCGGATCGATGCGCACGGCGCCGGTGAACCACTCCGCCGGTCCCTTGCCCGAAGGCCGGGAGCCGGCCCGCTTGATCTCCATGGGCTTCCTCCTCCGAGAATCGGGGTTCCAGGTCGCCCTGCGCAGGACGACGCTGTGGCAGGCGGACAGTTAGGAGATGCGGCGCAGGGCGATTAGGCCGTAAGGTGCGCATGAGCCTATGAGCCGGATTCATGAATGCCGCGAGAAAACCTCAACGACCTTCTCGCTTTCCTCGCCGTGGCACGGGAACACAGCTTCACCCGGGCCGCCGCCCAGCTCGGCGTGTCGCAGTCGGCGCTGAGTCACGCCATCCGCGGGCTCGAGGCACGGCTCGGGCTCCGGCTCCTAACCCGCACCACGCGCAGCGTCGCGCCGACCGAGGCGGGCGAACGCCTGCTCCGTACCGTGGGACCTCGGTTCGAGGAGATCGAGGCCGAGCTCGTCGCGCTGAGCGCGCTGCGCGACAAGCCCACCGGCACGATCCGGATCACGGCCGGCGAGCACGCGGCCGACACGATCCTATGGCCCGCTCTGGAAAAGCTTCTGCCGGACTACCCGGAGATCAAGGTGGAGATCGCCGTCGACAACGGCCTGACCGACATCGTCGCCGGGCGCTTCGATGCCGGGGTGCGCCTCGGCGAGCAGGTGGCGAAGGACATGATCGCCGTGCGCATCGGGCCGGACATGCGCATGGCGGTGGTCGGCGCACCTTCCTACTTCGCGCAGCGGCCGCCACCACGCACGCCGCAGGACCTGACCGCGCACGACTGCATCAATATCCGGCTGCCGACCTATGGCGGGCTCTATGCCTGGGAGTTCGAGAAGGACGGGCGCCAGCTACGGGTGCGCGTCGAAGGACAGCTCGTGTTCAACAATACCGCGCTCAGGCTGAACGCGGCCCTGGCCGGGCTAGGTCTCGCCTACCTGCCCGAGGACCAGGTGCAGGCGCACCTCGCCGAGGGGCGGCTCGTCCGGGTGCTCGCCGACTGGTGTCCACCCTTCCCGGGCTATCACCTCTACTACCCCAGCCGCCGGCAACCCACGCCAGCTTTCGCCTTGCTGGTCGAGGCGCTCCGCCACCGGGCTTGAAAGTGGAGCGAACCCTTCCGGTGAGTCACGACAGATAGGAGATTGGTCTGTCCATTTCGGGGACAGCATACGAAATTAACTCATCTACCCTGCACCCACCCACCGCGGTGGCGAGCCTATATCGCCATGAGTGCAGACGACGAGCAGGCTGCCCCTCACCCCGCCACCAGCTCGCTCTCGACCGCCTCGATCCGGAGCGCCGCCGCCATCAGCGCCTGGGTATAGGGATGGCGTGGCCGCTCGAAGATCGCCTCGGTCGGCCCGCGCTCCACCACCTCGCCCGCCCGCATCACGATCACCTCATGGCTCATGGCGCGGATCACGCGCAGATCGTGGCTGATGAAGAGATAGGCGAGGCCGTGGCGGCGCTGGAGGTCGCGCAAAAGATCGACGATCTGCGCCTGGACCGACATGTCGAGGGCCGAGGTCGGCTCGTCGAGGACGACGAGGCGCGGGTGCAGCACCATGGCGCGGGCGATCGAGATGCGCTGGCGCTGTCCCCCCGAGAACTCGTGCGGGTAGCGGTCCTGAATGGCAGGGTCGAGCCCGACCTCCTCGAGGATCGCCGCGACCAGCCGGCGCCTCTCGGCGGCGTTCTTGCCAATACGGTGCAGCTCGAGACCTTCGGCCACGATCTGGCCGACCGAGAGGCGTGGGGAGAGGCTGCCGTAGGGATCCTGGAACACGACCTGCATCTCGCGGCGCAAGGGACGGAGTTCCTTCCAGCCCAGGCCCTGGATCGGCCGGCCCTCGAAGCGGATCTCGCCCCGGCTCGGCAGGAGGCGGAGAAGAGCGAGGCCCAGCGTGGTCTTGCCGGAGCCGCTCTCGCCCACCACACCCACGGTCTGCCCGGCCCGGACGTCGAGCGAGATCCCGTCCACGGCCTTGACCCAGCCGACGGTGCGCTTCAAGAGGCCGCGCTGGATCGGGAAATGCACCTTCAGATCCCGTGCCGCCATGACCACAGGGGCGGCAGGGTTCGCCGGCTGCGGCTCGCCCTTGGGCTCGGCCGCGAGCAGATGCCTGGTGTAGGGATGCTGCGGCCGCTCGAAGATCCGCGCCACCGGCCCCTGCTCCACGAGGCGCCCCTCGGTCATCACGGCGACCTTGTCGGCGAAGCGGCGGACGATGGTGAGATCATGCGTGATGAGGAGGATCGCCATGCCGAGCCGGGCCTGGAGGTCCTTCAGAAGCTTCAGGATCTGTGCCTGGATGGTGACGTCGAGTGCGGTCGTCGGCTCGTCGGCGATCAGGATGTCGGGCTCGTTGGCGAGTGCCATTGCGATCATCACCCGCTGGCGCTGCCCGCCCGAGAGCTGGTGCGGATAGGCGCCGAGCCGGCTCTCCGGATCCGGAATCTGGACGAGGCGCAGGAGCTCCAGGGCGCGGGCGCGCGCTTCCGCCCGGCCCATGCCGCGATGGACGAGCAGCACCTCGCCGATCTGCCGTTCGACGGTATGGAGCGGGTTCAAGGAGGTCATCGGCTCCTGGAAGATCATGCCGATGCGCCGGCCGCGGATGGCGCGAAGCTCCCGGTCGTCCCGGCCCATCAGCTCCCGGCCATCGAAGCGGATGCTGCCCCTGGGATGCCAGGCCTTGGGATAGGGCAGGAGCTGGAGGATCGAGAGCGCGGTCACCGACTTGCCGGAGCCGCTCTCGCCGACGATGGCGAGCGTCTCGCCACGCTCCAGCGTGAAGGAGGCGCCGCGCACGGCCTCGACCACACCACCCTCGGCCGCGAAGCTCACCCACAGATCCTCGACCTCGAGCAGTGCCATGCTTCTTTCCCGTCTCAGCGGAAGGTCTTGCGGGGGTCGAACGCGTCGCGCACGGCCTCGCCGGCGAAGACGAGGAGCGAGAGCATGAGCCCGATCACGACGAAGCTCGTGATGCCGAGCCAGGGAGCCTGGAGGTTGTTCTTGCCTTGCGATGCGAGCTCGCCCAGCGAAGGCGAGCCCGGCGGCAGGCCGAAGCCCAGGAAATCGAGCGAGGTCAGGGTCACGATCGAGCCGTTCAGGATGAACGGCATGAAGGTCAAGGTCGAGACCATGGCGTTGGGCAGGATGTGCCGGAACATGATGGTGCCGTTGCCGGCACCCAAGGCTCGCGCCGCACGGACGAAGTCGAAGTTGCGCGCGCGTAAGAACTCGGCCCGGACCACATCCACGAGACTCATCCAGGAGGTGAGCAGCATCAGGATCAAAAGCGTCCAGAAGCCCGGCACGATGAAGCTCGAGAGGATGATCAAAAGATACATGACCGGCAGGTTGCTCCAGATCTCGATGAAGCGCTGCATCCCCAGATCGACCCAGCCGCCGAAATAGCCCTGCACCGCCCCGGCGGCCACGCCGATCACCGAGCTTATGGCCGTGAGCAGGAGGCCGAACAGCACCGAGATGCGAAAGCCGTAGATCACCCGCGCCAGCACGTCGCGCGCCTGATCGTCGGTGCCGAGCCAGTTCTGCCGGGTGGGCGGCGACGGTGCCGGCCCCGGCAGGTTGCGCACCACCGTGTCGTAGCGGTAGGGGATGGGCGGCCAGACGATCCAGCCCTTCTCCTCGATCATGTCCTGCACGGCAGGGTCGCTGTAATCGGCTTCGGTCTCGAAGAAACCGCCGAAGGTGGTCTCGGGATAGGCTTTGAGAACGGGGAAGTAATAATGGCCGTCGTAGCGGACGACGAGCGGCCGGTCGTTCGCGATCACTTCCGCGAACAGCGAGATCCCGAACAGGATCAGGAACAGGACGAACGAGACGTAGCCGCGGCGGTTGGCCTTGAAGTTGGCGAGGCGCCGGGCTCCCAGAGGCGAGAGCGGAAAGCCGAACAAGCGCTGCTGCGGACGGGGAGCAGCCAAAGCAGGCGCATCCATGGGCTCAGGCCGCCCTGGCTGCAAAGTCGATCCTGGGATCGACCAAGACATAGGTGAGATCGGAGACGATCTTCATGACCAGCCCGAACAGGACGAAGATGTAGAGCGTGCCGAACATCAGGGGATAGTCGCGATTGAGCGCCGCCTCGTAGCCGAGGAGTCCGATGCCATCGAGCGAGAAGATGATCTCGACCAGGAGCGAGCCCGTGAAGAAGGCGCTGATGAAGGCAGCGGGAAAGCCCGCGATCACGATCAGCATGGCGTTCCTGAACACGTGCCGGTAGAGCACCTCGCGCTCGCCCAGGCCCTTCGCGCGTGCCGTCAGCACGTACTGCTTGTTGATCTCCTCGAGGAAGCTGTTCTTGGTCAGCATGGTGAGCGTCGCGAACGAGCCCACGAGCATCGCCGTCACCGGCAGCACCATGTGCCAGAGATAGTCCAGGATCTTCGCGTACCAGGGCAAGGACCAGAAATCGTCCGAAACCAGCCCGCGCAAGGGGAAGATCTGGAAATAGCTGCCGCCCGCGAACAGCACGATCAAAAGGATCGCGAACAGGAAGGACGGGATAGCGTAGCCGACGATGACGACGCCGCTCGTCCAGACGTCGAACGGCGTCCCATCGCGCACGGCCTTCCTGATCCCGAGCGGGATCGAGACGAGATAGGTAAGGAGCGTGGTCCAAAGCCCGAGAGAGATCGAGACCGGCATCTTCTCGACGATGAGGCCGATCACGGACTTGCTGCGGAAATAGCTCTCGCCGAAATCGAAGCGAAGATAGTTCCCCATCATCATGAGAAAGCGCTGCCAGGCCGGCTTGTCGAAGCCGTAGAGCCGCTCGAGCTCCTTGATGAAGGCGGGATCGAGCCCCTGGGCGCCGCGATAGCGTCCCTGCACGCCCGACTGGTCGGCCGCGCGGGCGGGGCCTCCCGCCGTCTCACCGCCACCGCCGCCGGTGATGCGGGCCGTAGCCCCCACCCCCCGCCCGGTGAGCTCGGCGATCATCCGCTGGACCGGGCCGCCCGGCACGGCCTGGATGATGGCGAAGTTGATCACCATGATGCCGAAGAGCGTGGGCACCACGAGCAGCAGGCGGCGGAGAATGTAGGCGAGCACCGGACGCGGCTCAGTTCGGGTTGGCCTGGATGCCCTTCTTCTCCGCCTCGACCTGGGCCGCTTCGGTCTGGTTGACCCACCAGGCGAAGAGATCGATGCCGTAGCGCGGCATGGTCGCGGGGTGCGCGATCTTCTTCCAGTAGGCGACCCGCGTCACCCGGTTGTGCCATTGCGGGATCACGTAGTGGTTCCAGAGCAGCACCCGGTCGAGTGCTCTGCAGGCGGCTACGAGCTCTTCGCGCGTGCCGGCCGAGACGATCTTCTGGATCAAGGCGTCGACCACCGGGTCCTTGATGCCGATCAGGTTGCGGCTGCCGGGCTGGTCGGCGGCCTCGCTGCCCCAGAAGTCACGCTGCTCGTTGCCGGGCGAGAGGCTCTGCCCGAAGGTCGCGATCACCATGTCGTAGTCGAAGTTCTGGAGCCGGTTCTCGTACTGGGCATCGTCCACGGTGCGCAGCGAGACCCCGATGCCGAGCCGCTCCAGGTTCTTCGCGAACGGCCCCACGATGCGCTCGAACAGTCCGCCCTGATCGAGCAGGATCTCGAACGCGAGCGGTTCACCGGTCTTGGTGTCGGTGAGCTTGCCGTTCCTCACCTCGTAGCCGGCCTCCTTCAGGAGCCGCACGGCCTCGCGGAGATTGTCGCGATTGTTGCCGGAGCCGTCGGTCACGGGCGGCTCGTATTCCTTCTCGAACACCTCCCTGGGCAGCCGGTCGCGATAGGGCTCGAGAAGCTTCAGCTCGTCCGGTCCGGGAAGTCCTTGCGCGGCGAGCTCGGAGTTGGCGAAGTAGCTCTTGGTGCGCGTATACTGGCCGTAGAACAGGGTCTTGTTGGTCCACTCGAAGTCGAAGGCATAGCCCAAGGCCTCGCGCACGCGCGGGTCCTTGAACTTGTCGCGGCGGATGTTGAAGACGAAGGCCTGCATGCCGGTGCCGCCTTCGGTCGGGATCTCCTCCTTGACGATCAGCCCTTTCTGGAGGGCCGGGCTGTCGTAGCCCGTGGCCCAGAAACGCGAGCTGCTCTCGAGCCGAAGATCGAACTGGCCGGCCTTGAAGGCTTCGAGCGCCACGTTCGGATCGCGGTAGTAATCGTAGCGGATGATGTCGACATTGTTGCGGCCGCGATTGACCGGGATGTCCGCTCCCCAATAGTCCTTCACCCGCTCGTAGACGATCGAGCGGCCGGCATCCACACTCTTGATCTTGTAGGGGCCACTGCCGAGCGGCGGCTCGAGCGTGGTCTGGTCGAACGCCCGGCCTTCCCAGTAGTGCTTGGGCAGGATCGGCATCTGGCCCACGATCAGCGGCAGCTCGCGGTTGGGCGTGCCGTCGAAGACGAACTTCACCCGCCGCCCACCGTCCTGTATCACCTTGGCGACGTTGGCGTAGTAGGCACGGTAGAATGGCAGGCCCTTCGCCTTCAAGGTCTCGAAGCTGAAGATCACGTCCTCGACCGTCACCGGCCTGCCGTCGTGCCAGCGCGCCTCGGGCCGGAGCTCGTAAGCGACGTAGGAGCGATCGTCCGGGACCTCGATCTTGGCGGCAAGGAGGCCGTACTCGGTGAAGGGTTCGTCGAGGGCGGTCGTGGTCAGCGTTTCGTAGAGAAGGCCGATCCCGGCGGCCGCGGCCCCTTTCACGATGAAGGGGTTGAGGTTGTCGAAGGTGCCGATCGCCGCCATGGCGAGGGTGCCGCCCTTGGGGGCATCGGGGTTGACGTAGTCGAAATGGGAGAAGCCCGGGCCGTATTTCGGCTCACCGTGCATGGCGATTCCTTCTGCCGACGCCGCCCCGGCCCTGGTCGGGCCGATGCCGGCGAGCAGAAAGAGCGCCAGGAAAGCCGCCGCGATCCGCCGCCCGATCATCCGCATCCGAGCTCGCCTCCTTCTCAGGCAAACGTCCTTGCGGGGGACTCTAATCGTCGCCGTGCGGCTTGGATAGCGCCTGGAGCCGCCGCCGTGCCCGGCACGCCGTCCTGCGATGGGTGTCATGCGACGAAAGCCGGACGATATCCCGCTCCGGTGCGTCATCCCAACGCGTAAATGCTTGAAATAGAATGAAATATGAAGCTTTAAGCTGAAAAAGCGATACTTGAACGGATAGAAAAGGAACCTTTTGCCTTCTTGGCAGTTGAATGGATAATCCGATGCAAAGGTCGGACGCGGGACGAAGGAAACGCAGGTGACAACGAAGACGATCCGCCTCAAAGGCGGCGACGATTTCTTCTGCGGGAATGCCGGGGACGACGTCATCTATGGCATGGGTGGCTCCGACAGGATCCATGGTGGAGCGGGCGACGACCGGCTGTTCTCCAACGACGAGAACAGCTTCACGCAATGGCTCGACGGCACGCTCACCGACAGGGAGAGCTGGATCGACGGCGGTGCCGGCAACGACGAGATCGAATCGGATGCACTCCACCGCTCGACGGCCTACGGCGGCAGTGGCGACGACAGTATCGTCTCGCGCTCGCATCACGACGCCTTCGCCTGGGGCGGCGCCGGCAGCGACATCATCGGCGTCACCGGCGGCGACGGTGTGGCCAAGGCCTATGGCGACGACGGTAACGACAACGTGACGGTCTGGGCACCGCAAGGTCGTGCCGAAGGCTACGGCGGCAACGGCGACGACACCCTGTCCGTGGACCGCTCGCTCTCCGGCCTGCTCTCGGGCGGCGCCGGCAACGACTTGCTGGTCGTGAGCGACGCCACGGCCACGCAGGTGACCGAGCTCGACGGCGGCACCGGCAGGGATCTTCTCCAGGGCAACACCGGCACGATCGAGCGCTTCGTCTTCCGGGCCGAGGACACAGGCATCGGCAAGAACGCGGACCAGATCCTGTTCTTCGGCGAGGAGGACACGATCGACCTCTCGCGGATCGACGCCAACGGCGCGGCACCCGGCGATGCCGGCTTCCGGTTCGTGGGTCGGGACGAAAATCCGGCCACGGGCGAGGTCGGCTGGCACAGGTCGACGATCGGCCGCGAGGCCGTCATCGTCGTCACCTTCGACGACGGCAGCGGCAACCACGAGATCGTGCTGCGCTTCGCCGAGGACACGAAGCCCGCGGCGAGCGACTTCCTGCTCTGAGCCGGGCTCAGAACGCTCCGTCGTCGCTCAGAAGGGTGGTGGCGGCGGCGTGGGTACGGGCATCGCCGGCGGCGAGCACCTGGCCCGAGGAACCGAGGTGGAGCGGCTGTCCCTGCCAGTCGGTGATCCGCCCGCCGGCCCCTTCGACCACGGGGGCGAGCGCCATGAAGTCGTAAGGGGCGAGGCCCGCCTCGATCACGAGGTCGGCGAAGCCGGCGGCGAGGAGGCCGTAGGCATAGCAGTCGCCGCCGAACATCGGCAGGCGCACGCGCGCCTCGACACGGGTATAGGCCGCACGCTCGGCCCCCGGCTCGAACAGGAGCGGGCTGGTCGTGAACAGAACCGCATCCTCGAGCCGCGGGCAGGGGCGGGTGCGGATCGGCCGGCCGTTCCAGGCCGAAGCGGCGCCGAGGCTGCCGATCCAGCGCTCGCGCAGAATGGTCTGGTCGATCAGGCCCACGACCGGACGGCCCTGGTGCGCCAGCGCGATCAGCGTGCCGAACAGTGGCCGGCCGGTGATGAACGATTTCGTGCCGTCGATCGGATCCAGCACCCAGACGAACTCGGCATCGAGCGCTTCGGAGCCGTGCTCCTCGCCCAGGATGCCGTGATCGGGATAGGCGGCCAGAATCAGCTCGCGCATCGCCGCCTCGGCCTCGCGGTCGGCAATCGTGACCGGGCTCGCGTCGGCCTTGGTCTCGACCGATACCGGCGTGCGGAAATAGCGCCGCTGGATCTCGCCGGCGCGATCGGCCAGCCGATGCGCCAGCGCCTCGAACTCGCGATAGGAGACGCCACTCATCGGCCCAGCCCCCAAGTGAGGATCGGCGAAAGCGTGCGCGCGCTCAGCTACCGGGCAGCGGCTCCGGGTTGTCGGCCAGCGTGCGCAGATAAGCGATCACATCCGCCCGGTCGCTATCCTTGGGAATGCCGGCGAAGCTCATCTTGGTGCCGGGTGCATAGGCCTTGGGATTGGTCAGGAAGGCGTTGAGGTGGTCGTAGTCCCACTTCTGGTCCTTCTTGCCCGACAGCGCCTCGGAGTAGCTGAAGCCCTCGTGCGAAGCGATCGGCCGGCCGACCACACCATAGAGGTTCGGGCCCACCTTGTTCGGGCCGCCCTTCTCGAAGCTGTGGCAGGCAGCGCACTTCTTGGCGTAGGCCTCGCCCTTCTCGACGCTGGCGGAGGCCAGAAGCTCGCCGATCGGTTTGGATTCGGCCGCCGCCTGCTCGCCACCGCCCTCCTTGGCGCCCTCGGCAGCGGCGACCTCCACCTTGTAGACCGGCTCCTCGAGCTCGTGCGGATGGTAGAGGATGCCCGAGAGCACCCCGCTGCCGACGCCGATGATGCCGGCCGTCAGGATGGCCGCAAAAATCTTGTTGCCTTCGAGAGAGCCAGCCATGGGGCGTGAGATCCTTGTCGGTTGCCACCCTTAACGCCCGCGGAGCCGCTCTTGCGCTCCGCGCGCTCGGTCGGTAGACCACGGCGCACGCCTGCGTCAAGGCGGCTGACGTTCGTTCCCGCCCTTACCGTGCGAGGCCCTGCATGGTTCCCCCGATCACGGGCGAAGGCCCGGACAAATCGTCGCGCACGATCGTCCTGATCCCGGCACGCTTGGCCTCGACCCGTCTGCCCCAGAAGCCGCTCCTGCCGATCGCGGGCGAGCCCATGATCATTCATGTCTGGCGTCGTGCCATGGCGGCCAGGGTTGGCCCGGTCGTGGTCGCCTGCGCCGAGCCCGCCATCGCCGATGCGGTGCGCGCTGCCGGCGGCGAGGCCGTGCTCACCGACCCCGCCCTGCCCTCGGGCACGGACCGGATCTTCGCGGCCCTCGCGGCGCTCGACCCCGAGCGCCGTTTCGAGCGCGTCGTCAATCTCCAGGGCGATCTGCCCACGCTCGAGCCTGCTGCGCTGCGCCACGCGCTCGAGCCTCTGGACGTGCTCGGCACCGACATGGCCACGCTCGCCAGCCCGACCGAGGACCCGCACGAGATCGCGGACCCCAACGTCGTGAAGGCGGTGATCGCCTTCGACGCCGCCCGGCCGCTCCTCGGCCGCGCCCTCTACTTCACCCGCGCCAGCGCGCCCACCGGACCGGGGCCGATCTGGCATCACATCGGCATCTACGCCTTCCGGCGCGACGTTCTCGAGCGCTTCGCCGCCCTGCCGCCGAGTCCGCTCGAGCAGCGCGAGCGCCTCGAGCAGCTCCGCGCGCTCGAGAACGGGATCAGCATCGGCGTGCGCATCGTCGACGTCGTGCCGTTCGGGGTCGACATCCCGGCCGACCTCGAGAAGGCACGCCGTATCCTGGAGAACCGGGCATGACCACGCTCGAGGAGAGCATCACCCCCGCCCCTACCGACCCCGAGCAGACGATCGCCTTCCAGGGCCAGCCCGGCGCCTACTCGCACATGGCCTGCCGGCAGGCCTTTCCCGAGCTGTTCCCCCTGCCCTGCCACTCGTTCGAGGACGCGTTCGCGGCCGTGCGCGAGGGACAGGCGCGCTACGCCATGATCCCGGTCGACAACACCGTCGCCGGCCGGGTGGCCGACGTGCACCACCTCCTGCCCAAAGGCGGTCTGCACATCGTGGGCGAGCATTTCGTGCGGGTGAACCACCAGCTCTTGGGCGTGCCGGGTGCTTCGCTCGAGACCGTCCAGGTGGTCGAGAGCCATGTCCACGCCATCGGCCAGTGCCGCAACTTCCTGCGGCGGCACGGCTACCGGGCGCACGTCGTGGCCGACACGGCGGGTGCCGCCGCCGACATCGCGCGTGCGGGCGATCCGACCCGGGCCGCCATCGCCTCCAGGCTCGCGGCCGAGATCTACGGCCTCGTGATCCTGAAGTCGGACATCGAGGACGCCGAGCACAACACGACCCGCTTTCTGGTGCTCTCGCGCGACCCGCGCTATCCCGATCCCCACAGCGGGCCGGTCATCACCACCTTCACCTTCCGGGTCCGGAACCGCCCGGCGGCGCTCTACAAGGCACTGGGCGGCTTCGCCACCAATGGGGTGAACATGGTGAAGCTCGAGAGCTACGTGGACGGCGCCTTCACCCAGGCCGAGTTCTACGCCGACATCATGGGCCACCCGCAGCACGAGAACGTGCGCCTCGCCATGGAGGAGCTGCGTTTCTTCTCGCACAGCGTCGAGATCCTGGGGGTGTACCCCGCGGACCGGTTCAGGGAGCGGGTGGGCTGAGCGCCGAGCCCCTCTGATAGGGGTCTGCCGCGAGCACCCTCGGTCGAGCGTTGCCAAGCGACAATCCTTGGTTGACGAGGGAACTCGCCCATGCGCCTCCATCTTGTCCGCTTCCTGAGCCTCCTCGCCGTGGCGCTCACGCTGGGCCTCGCCTTCGCCCACGTCCTCGAGATTCCGGGCAAGCTGCGCCTGGGTGGCACGGACTGGCTCACCGTGCAGCACAACCTCTATGTCGGCTTCGGCACGATCGGGGCCGCGGTCGAGGTCACCGCGGTGGCCCTCACCTGGCTCACCGTCATCCTCGTCCGCGAGCGGCGGCTCGCCTTCGCCTGGACGGTCGCCGCGGCGCTCCTGGTCACGGCCGGCCTGATCGAATGGGGCCTCGTCGTGGCGCCGGTGAACACGGCACTCAGCGTCTGGACGCCTTCGACCCTGCCCGTCGACTGGACCGCCTGGCGCAACCGGTGGGAGCTCGGCCACGCGCTGCACGCCACCCTGTTCGCCCTGGGCTTCGGCTGCCTCGCGGCGGCGCTCCTCGTCGAGACCCGGCCTTAGGCCGGCACCATGCCGCCCGGCTCCGCCTCCTCGCGCACCTCCTGCTGCCGGCGCCACATCTCGGCATAGAGCCCGTGCCGGGCAA
Source organism: Benzoatithermus flavus (assembly GCF_037908215.1). Lineage (NCBI taxonomy): Bacteria > Pseudomonadati > Pseudomonadota > Alphaproteobacteria > Geminicoccales > Geminicoccaceae > Benzoatithermus > Benzoatithermus flavus. Next base: position 107,711 of record NZ_JBBLZC010000001.1, read on the forward strand.
GGAGCTGGGCATGGGTGCCGCGCTCGACCACCCGGCCATCCTCGAGCACGACGATCTCGTCGGCGTCGATCACGGTCGAGAGCCGGTGTGCTATCACGAGCGTGGTCCGGCCGGCCGCGACGCGCTCGAGTGCTTCCTGCAGGGCCTGCTCGGTGCGGGTGTCGAGGGCCGAGGTCGCCTCGTCGAGCACGAGTACCGGCGGGTTCTTCAGCATCACACGGGCGATCGCGACCCGCTGCTTTTCCCCGCCCGAGAGCTTGAGGCCGCGCTCGCCGACCCTGGTGTCGTAGCCCTCGGGCAGGCTCGCGATGAAGTCGTGGATCTGGGCGGTGCGCGCCGCCGCCTCGATCTCCTCCCGGCTCGCCCCCGGCCGGCCATAGGCGATGTTCACGGCGACCGTGTCGTTGAACAGCACGGTGTCCTGCGGCACGACGCCGATCGCCCGACGCAAGGAGAGCTGGGTCACGGCGCGCACGTCCTGCCCGTCGATGGTGATCGACCCGCCCGTCACCTCGTAGAAGCGGAACAGGAGCCGCACCAGCGTCGACTTGCCCGAGCCCGAGGGGCCCACCACCGCCACCTTGTGCCCGGCCGGAATCTCGAAGCTGACTCCTTTCAGGATCGGCCGGCGCTCGTCGTAGGCGAAATGGACGTTCTCGAACCGGACCGTGCCGCCACGGACGACGAGCGGCCGTGCTCCCGGTACGTCCTCGATCTCGGGCCGGAGGCTCAGGAGGCCCTGGATGTTCTCGAGGTCGGTCAGGGACTGGCGCAGCTCGCGATAGACCACGCCTAAGAAATTCAAAGGCTGGTAGAGCTGGAGGAGAAAGGCGTTGACCAGCACCACGTCGCCGACGCTCAAGCTGCCGGCGACGACGTGGCGCGCCGCCGAGATCATGATCGCGGTGACACCCACGGCGATGATCGCGGCCTGGCCGGCGTTCAGGAAGGAGAGCGTCGTCTGCGACTTGACCGCCGCCTTCTCGTAGGCCGCGAGCGAGCGGTCGAGCCGGGCCCGCTCGTGCGCCTCGTTCGCGAACGCCTTCACGACCTCGTAGTTGATGAGCCCGTCCACCGCCGCGGCGCTGAACTCGTTGTCGCGCTGGTTCATCTCGCGCCGAAAGCGCGTGCGCCAGTTCGTGGTGAGGATCGTGAAGACCGCATAGGCGCCCACGGTCGCGAAGGTGATCACGGCGAACGAGGCCGGATAGCGCCAGAGCAGGATCGAGAGCACCAGCACGAACTCGAGGATCGTGGGTCCGAGGCTGAACAGGCCGGTCTGGAGAAGGAAGCTCACCGAGTGCACGCCGCGCTCGATCGCCCGGCTGAGCTCGCCCGTGCGGCGCTGGAGATGGTAGCGCAGGGAGAGCGCGAACAAGTGCTCGTAGACGGCGAGAGCGAGCCTTCGGCCCGCGCGCTCGCCCACCTTCGCGAACACGGCGTCGCGCAGCTCGGTGAAGGCCGAGGCCCCGAGCCGGGCGGCACCATAAGCCACGAGGGCCGCCACCGGCACGGCCGCGAGCCCCGGCCGGCTCACCTGGTCGACGACGGCCTTCAGGAAGAACGGCACGGCGATGTTGACGAGCTTGGCCGCGATCAGGAAGACGAGCGCTATCAGCACGCGCGCGCGCAGCCCGACCTCGCCCCTGGGCCACAGATAGGGCCAGACCAGCTTCGCGAGATCCTTGAGGCCGAGATCCTGGCTGGCCCGCACCGCGCGCTCCTGTCACCGTCCGACAACAGACGGCACCATAGTCGCTTCGGACCGGACCGGCCAACTAGCGGCGACGCGCTGCGATGGCGAAAAAGGCACACCGCCGTTCACCACGGCACGACTGGCTCCGCCGCCCCGACACCGGGGAGGCAGAGCGGCTCCGTGCCATCGCGGCCACGCCGGGTGCGGCCTTTCGTTCTTGCGGCAGGTGACGCCCGTGCATACTAGGCCCGAGGAAACGGCATGAGCCGCAAGTACGTTTCCACCGGGAAGGGCCGGTCGTCCGGTATCGACCCACATCCCATGAGCAAGAACACGTCCTCGTCATGCACAGCCGGCTGTGCATGACGAGGAAAGCAGCAGCGACGGAATCGGCAGCGAATGGTGATCAAGAGAGGCACGAACGGCAGCGACTGGCTGATCGGCACGAACGCGGACGACAGGCTCTACGGGCTCGGCGGCGACGACTTCCTGCAAGGCAGCCACGGCAACGACGTCCTGGACGGCGGGCCCGGCAGCGACACGGCGAGCTGGGCCGATGCGGTCCGGCACGGCAGCAAGGGCTTCTACTATGGTGTCGGCGTCGATCTCGCGCGCGGCATTGCCGACGCGCTCGAGCCCGGCTACCGGCCGGCCCCCTCCCTCGAGCACGACCGGGTCTCGGGCATCGAAAACGTGATCGGCTCCCCTTACATCGACCACATCATCGGCTCTGCCGGCCCCAACGTCCTCTGGGGTCAGCAGGGTGGCGACTGGCTCGAAGGAGGTGCCGGCAACGACGTGCTGCACGGCGGGCAGGGTGCCGACAATCTCTACGGCGGCGACGGCGACGACCGGCTCCTGGGCGATCAGGACGGCGACTTCCTCTACGGCGGCGAGGGCGCTGACCTGCTCTACGGCGATGCCGGGGACGACTGGCTCGCCGGCAACGAGGGCAACGACGAGCTTCATGGCGGCGCCGGCAACGACCGGCTGCTCGGCAGCGCCCGCCTGGACGGCAGCGATCTCCTCGACGGCGGTGACGGCGTCGACATCGCGGATTATTCGGACAGCGGCGTGGGCATCCGGGCCGATCTCGCTGCGGGTAGGGTCACGGCACGGGGCGAGACCGACCGGCTCGTCGCCGTCGAGGGCATCGTCGGCTCCGACCATGCCGACCTCATCCGCGGTGACGCGCGCGCCAACGAGCTCACCGGCGGCCTCGGCAACGACCGGATCTGGGGCGGTGCCGGCAACGACCACATCGACGACGCCTCCCGCTTCCATCCGGCCGAGCAGAACCGGCTCGACGGCGGCCCCGGCGACGACTGGGTCTACGGCGGCGACGGCAGCGACCGCATCTATGGTGGCCCCGGCGCCGACCGGCTCTCGGGCGGCACCCGCGACAGCCTCACCGGCTCGGCCGATCTGGACCGGATCGATCTGGGCGCCGACAATGTCCGGGACACGGTCGTGTTCGAGCTGTTCGATGGCCGTCCGTTCATGGGCTCGTTCGGCATCGACACCCTCGTCCACTTCGACGGCCGCAGGGACGTGTTGAGCTTCTTCGTCGGCCAGGAGCGCTATGGCGGGCAGGGCTATGTCGTCGATGTCGGCGACTTCCTCGACAGCGACGACAACGGCGTGATCAACGGCGCCGACCGAGACGTAGCGGTGGTAGGCAGGAACCTCGTCCTCGACATCGGCGCCGTCTGGGAGCACGCCATGGGCCGGCCGCTTCCCGGCGGTCAGCCGCAGCAGGTCGTGCTCGAGGGGCTGACCCAAGGCTTCGCCGTCTCCCTCGTCGACTCGCAGCTCGACACCCACCACGGCTACACCGTGCTGACCCAGGACTTCGTCCTCTGAGCCGCCGCGGCGGAACGCGGCCGCCCCGCTTGCACCGCTGCCGCGGGCGTGACAGCATCGCGCCGTCGAGGCGCCGGAGCGGACCGGCGCCCGCGATGGAGGCAGCGAGAGGCTCATGACCGAGGCGGTCGGTACGTTCGATTACATCGTCGTCGGGGCCGGCACCGCCGGCTGCGTGCTCGCCAACCGCCTCTCGGCCGACCCTGGCACGCGCGTACTCCTGCTCGAGGCCGGCGGGCGCGACCGCTATTTCTGGATCCACATCCCGGTCGGCTATCTCTACACCATGAACAACCCGCGCACGGACTGGTGCTTCGTCACCGAGCCCGAGCCGGGTCTGAATGGCCGCGCTCTCAACTACCCGCGCGGCAAAGTGCTCGGTGGCTGCTCCGCCATCAACGGCATGATCTACATGCGCGGCCAGGCCGCCGACTACGACCACTGGCGCCAGCTCGGCAACCGGGGCTGGGGCTGGGACGACGTTCTCCCCTACTTCAAGCGCTCCGAGGACCGCTGGTCCGGTGCGGACGAGTTCCACGGGAGCGGCGGCGAGTGGCGCATCGAGCTGCCCCGTGTCCAATGGGAGATCCTCGACGCCTTCCGCGAGGCCGCGGCCGAGTGCGGCATCCCGAAGGTGGACGACTTCAACCGCGGCGACAACGAGGGCTGCGGCTATTTCGAGGTGACGCAGAAGAAAGGCGTGCGCTGGACCACCGCCAAGGCATTCTTGCGCCCCGCCGCCGGCCGCCCCAACCTGCTGGTCCTCACCGGCGCCCACGCACATCGCCTTCTCGTCAAGGAGAGCCGCTGCATCGGGGTCGAGTTCGCGATCGCGGGCGAGCGCAAGACGGCCGCCGCGAGCGCCGAGGTGATCCTCGCCACCGGCGCCATCGGCTCGCCCCAGCTTCTCCAGCTCTCCGGCATCGGCCCCGGCGATCTTCTCCGGGCGCACGGTATCCCGGTCCGTCACGAGCTGCCGGGTGTCGGCGAGAACCTGCAGGACCACCTGCAGCTCCGCCTCGTCTACAAGGTCAAGAACACGCCGACCCTCAACGAGCGCGCCCGCTCGCTCCTGGGCCGCGCCGGCATGGCCTGGGAATACGCCCTGTTCCGCCGCGGGCCGATGACGGCAGCCCCCTCGCAGCTCGGCGCCTTCGCGAAGAGCGATCCGAGCTTCGCCACCGCCAACCTGGAATACCACATCCAGCCCTTGAGTCTCGACAAGTTCGGCGACGAACTCCATCCCTTCCCGGCCTTCACGGCCTCGGTCTGCAACCTGCGCCCCACGAGCCGCGGCCATGTCCGGATCAAGGCCCCGGATGCCGCCGTCCATCCCTCGATCCGCCCGAACTATCTCGGCACCGACGAGGACCGCCGCGTCGCCGTGGACGCCATCCGCCTCACCCGCCGGATCGTCGCCGCGAAGGCGCTCGCCCGCTTCGCGCCCGAGGAGTACCGCCCCGGTCCCGCGCTCCAGAGCGAGCAGGAGCTGGTCAAGGCCGCGGGCGACATCGGCACCACGATCTTCCACCCCGTCGGCACCTGCAAGATGGGTCCGGCCGCGGACCGGACCGCCGTGGTCGACGATCGCCTGCGCGTCCACGGGTTCGAGGGCCTGCGCGTCGCCGACGCCTCGATCATGCCGACGATCACCTCCGGCAACACGAACGCGCCCGTCATCATGATCGCCGAGAAGGCGGCCGACATGATCCGGGAGGACGCGAAGCTGCGCCGCGCCGCCTGAGGTCCGGCGAGCGAAAAGCCTGCCGGTGCGGTTGAGCGACGGCTAGGCCTGTCACCCGAGACGGCGTACACTCTCCGCGAACCTCGGCTGCGGGGAGGCGATCATGGAAGTCGGGCTGTTCGTTCTCGGTCTCCTGCTCGGCATCGGCCTTGCCATGTATCTGCAGGACCGCAGCCGCCGGGACGAGGCGCAGGCGCAGGACACCGTCCATGCGGCACAAGCGAAGCAGCTCCAGAGCGAGCTCAAGGACGCCGACGCCGCGCTCACCGAGACCCGCGACCGGCTGATCGCCCTGCAGATGGAGCACAAGGCGCTCGAGCAGCGCACGCTGCCGCTCGAGGCCGACCTCGCCCAAGCCAAGCGCGCCGCCCAGCAGGCCCTCGAGATGGAAGCGAAGCAGCGCGAGGCCGCGCGGGCGCTCCGGGAGCAGGTGACCCGCCTCGAACGCGAGCTCGCGCAGGCGCGTGCGGCAGCCTCCTCCGCCCAGCCGCCAGCGGCGGTCGCAGCCTCGGCCGCCGCCACGGCCGCTCCGTCCGAGCCCGAGTCCGCCGCGCCCCGGATCGATGCGACCGCGATCGAGCCTCCGGCCTCGGCGGCGCCGGCTGCAGTCGCCGAGCCGACCCCGGGTGTCGCGGCGAAGCCCAAGGCGGCTGCCGGCGGGAAGCGCCGCAGCGGTCGCGGCAAGCCATGAGGCGCTGCCCACGTCTCCCGCTGCGCGCGGCCGGTCCTTCGGGGGCGCTGCCAGAGCCGGACGACAGGCGCCCGTCGGCGGGTGGATCTTGCCGCCCGTTCCGGCGTGGCCTCCGCTCGGCCTGCCAGCCGCCGGCACGAGACGGAAGACCACCTCGCGGAACGGAATGCGCCTCATGAAGGGCACGATGCAGAACACGTGGGAGGATCTGATCTCCCTCAACTCGCAACGAACGCTCGAGAGCGCTGCGCTCGGTCCCGTGAACGCCTATCTCGGCCAGGACGATGGTCAGGTCGCCTGGGACACCGACCTCTATCCTTGCCAGGACGCCATCGAGCGCGATCCGTTCCCCCTTCCCGCAGCATCCGACCGGGAGGGATATTATGGCGACAACCACTTCCATTACTGGGCCTCGGGGCTGCGCGACCTGTCGCAGATGGTCCGCTGGGCCCGGGCGCACGGTCAGGAGCTCGGCAGCCTGCTCGACATCGGCTGCGCCAGCGGCCGCCTCTTGCGGCACATGCGTCTGCAGCTCGGCTCCCCGACCGTGCTGGGCTGCGACATCAACCGGCTGCACGTCGACTGGTGCTGCCGGCATCTGCCGCCCGGGATCACCGTCTTCCAGAACACCGCCGTGCCCCATCTCCCCATCCCCGACGCCTCCCTCGATCTCGTGTCGGCCTTCTCGATCTTCACCCACGTCGAGAGCTTCGACACGACCTGGCTGATGGAGATCAGACGGATCCTGCGGCCGGGCGGGGTAGCGTGGCTGACGGTGCACAGCAATCGCACCTGGCGCGAGCTGACGCCCGACTGGCCCCTCTTCCCTGCTGTCGCGCAGCACCCCGATTACGCGGCGTACCGCGGCGCCAAGGAGCTGCCGCAGGAGCGGCTGGTGTTCCGGTGGCACGCCGACCGGTCCTATAGCGCCAACGTCTTCTACAGCGAGAGCTACATCAAGAACAACTGGGGCAGGATCATGGAAGTCGTGGACATGTTTCCGGCACTTCCGCCCTATCAGGACATCGTGGTCCTGCGCGCACCGAGGGCGGCAGAACGGGCGTGAGCGGCGATCGTCGGGGGCGGGCGCACCGACGGTTGGCGGGAGTTAGTCCGCGCGCGTCGGTGCTCGTCGCGCCGCCGGACACCGCCCTTCCGGGCCGTCGCTCGCGTCGACCTGCACGCCACGCCGCCCGGCGAGCGCGCGCAGGAGCGCCTCGAACCGGTCCGGGGCGAGTGGCTGCGGTGGATCCTGCTCGGCGCCGAGCCGATCCAGATCGCGGTGGAAGCGGACGAAGGTGGCGAAGTCCCGCGGGTAGCGGGCCTCGTCCACACCGAGAAACAGACCGCGCCGGCGTGCCCGGCCGAGGAGCGCGCGCCACGTCTCGATCGGGGTGACACCGACGCCTTCCGTGCCGTGCGAGAACAGCATCTGGCCGATCTCGTCGAAAGCGGGCCCCTCGTCGAGCCAGCGGCGCAGGCTCCTGGCCGAAGGCTCGGTGTTGAAGAGGAGCCACAAGGGAACCAGCCGTCGCTGTAGGGCCGCGAGCGGCGCCATCAGCACGAAGCTCTCGACGAGCAGGCGCGACGGCTCGAGACCGAGTGCGCGATACCACGACCGGTACAGATCGGCCGCGAGCAGGCTCATGTCCTCGCCGTCCCCGAAGCGCAGCCGCACGAGGCGCCAGCCGTGCCCTGCTGCCAGCGCCTCGAGATCCGCAAGCAGCGCCGGCTCGAAGCCCCACTCCGCTTCGGGCGCCTCTCCGTCCGGTGCCGGCGGATCCCAGCGCTCGCGGTGCACGCCGTAACGCGCGAGGTAGGCCCGCACACGCGGGCCGCCCGTGAAGTATTCCTCGACCGTAGCTCCGCCGACCGCGCCGAACTGGAAACTGCAGCGCTCGGCCGTCCGGGTCACGGGCCAGCTCGTGCCGCACTCGACCACGTAGAGCGTCGCCCCCGGCGTCAGCGAGCGCTCGAGCAGGCGGCGATAGGCGGGCGGCAGCCGGCGGAACTTGAGGCGATGATACGCCATGGTGTGTAGCATCAGCCGGTCCTGGTTCGGATCGTGCATATGATGCACCGACACCTCGGGGTTGCCGGCGGCCAGCGCCTCGGCCACCGGCAGGCCGTCCTCGAGCGCCCGCTTCGGGTCGTCGGGATCGAGGCCGATCCGGCGGATCGGGCAGAGATAGGTCTGCGGCAGCCAGGGGCAGCCCAGCGCCGCGGCGAGGTGGACGATGCCGCCGTTGGACGAGCCGACGAAAGCCGCAGGGTAGTGCCGCTCGGGAAAGAGCCCCGCGATCCAGGCGGCGATCGCCTCGGCCCGCATTTCGGCCGCACGCTGGCGCGGCACCGCCTCGCCGAGAGCGCCGAGCGCATAGGCGACATCGCGCACCCGCTCCGGCAAGTGGTTGGCGAGTGGCATCAGCCGGTCGAGCAGAGGCGACTGGCTCGGACTGTCGAACGGCTGGCCCTGCAGGCAGAGTGCCAGAGCCTGCACCATGCCCGCGGCCGAATCGAAGCGGGCGATCCCCTGCGGCGGGTGCGTGTTCATGCCGGCACTCTCCCGGCGAGCGGCGCTGGTTCACCGGTCGGCAGGAGAAAGGCCTCGATCAGCGCGGCGAGCCGTTCGGGTTCGGTATAGTTCAGGGTATGGGTGCCACCCTCGATCACGGCGAGCGTGCCGTCCGGCAGCAGCCGGGCGACCTTTTCCGCCCAAGGCGGCGGCGTCACCGGATCACGGCTGCCGGCGACGACCAGGGTGGGTGCGCCGATGCGCGGGAGCTTGTCCTCGATCCGGTCCCGGATCATTGCCCGCATCGTGGCGACGGCGCGCGGCAGACCCGCCTTGGCGTAGTCGATCCGCGACAGGCGACCGAGAGCGGCCGGCTCGCGGCGGCCGTTGCGCAAGGCACGCCAGATCTGGACCCAGAGGCTGCGCGCGGCCGCGTCCATGGTGGGGCCCTGCAGGACCAGCCGGTCCACGGCTTCGGGATGGCGCGCCGCCAGCTCGGCGATGATCTGGCAGCCGAAGGAGTTGCCGACCAGCGCTGCCGGTAGCAGCCCGAGTGCTCGCATCCAGGCAAGGAGTGCTCGGGCCAGTTCCGGCACGTCCAGCGGCCTCGCCGGCTTGCTGCTTTCGCCGAAGCCGGGGAGGTCCGGGGCGTAGACGGGAAAGTCCGGTGCCAGGGCGCGCGCCAGCGGGACCATGTAGCGGCTCGAGACGACGAGCCCGTGCACCAGCACGACCGGCACCCGGCCGGGCGGCGCCGGCCGGGTCGAGACGCGGGCGAAGATCTCGTGTCCGCCCACCGGCGTGCGCAGGCTGCCGAGGCCGGTCCGCCGCGTCTCCGGCGTCTCCGCCGGTGTCCGCTTCAGCCGCATCCAGGCGATCGCCGCCGCAGCCGTGCTTCCGGCTGCCAGCAGGAGAATGGCAAGCGCCGCTATTCCCCGCATGCCGGCTACCCTGCTCGGGTCCGGCGCCGAGCGATGGCCTACAGGCGCATGGAGCGGCCGGCGCGATCCCTCCGCCATGGACACCTCGCTGGCGGTCGAACGAGCGCGCCGGCGACGAGCCTGCTGCGGCATCACCCGGCGCGTCCGGCCGCTCAACCTCCATCGCCGGGGGATGTTCCTCGCTGACACACCGGCCATGTCCGAGGTGCTGCCACACATCGGCGTGAACGTCTTTCGGCTCGGAGCGAATGTCCCCCCATGTGATCGGCCGCGCGCCCCGTGCGCGCAGCCGATCCGAGGGCCGATGTTATCGGCAGCGCAGGCGATGCGGCCGCATCACGGTGCCAGCGCGACGGGCACGGTGCTCCATCCCGGATCCTGGCGCACCAGCGCGAGGTCGGTCCGGCGATCGCCGTTGAAGTCGCCGGTCACCACCTCCACCCCGCTCTCGGTGGCCCAACCGGCGAAGCTGCCGGCCGGTCGATTCTCGATGTTGAACCCGCTCCCGGTCGAGAGCGCCACGGGTATGGTGTTCCAGCCCGGATCCTGGCGCACCAGCGCGATATCCGTGCGACGGTCGCCGTTGAAGTCGCCGGTCACCACCTGGACTCCGCTCTCGGTGGCCCAACTCGCGAAGGCACCGACGAACGGATTCAGGACGTTGAATCCGGTGCCGGTCGACAGCGCCAGCGGGATGGTGTTCCAGCCCGCATCCTGGCGCACCAGCGCGAGGTCGGTGCGACCGTCGCCGTCGAAATCGCCGGTCAGCACCTGCACCCCGCTTTCCGTCGCCCAGCCGGCAAAGGCACCGACGGACGGGTTCAGGATGTTGAACCCGGTGCCGGTCGACAGCGCCAGGGGCACGGTGGCCCAGCCGGCATCCTGGCGCACCAGCGCGATGTCGGTGCGACGATCGCCATCGAAATCGCCGGTCAGGACCTGGACCCCGCTTTCCGTCGCCCAGCCGGCGAAGGGGCCGACCGCGGGATTGAGAATGCTGAAGCCGCCGCCGATGGAAAGTGCCAGGGGCACGGTGGCCCAGCCGGCATCCTGGCGCACCAGCGCGACGTCGGTACGACGGTCGCCGTTGAAGTCGCCGGTCAGGACCTGGACCCCGCTTTCCGTCGCCCAGCCGGCGAAGGAACCGATCGGGTAGTTGCGGATGCGGAAACCGAAGTTGGTGGAGAGCGCCACCGGCAAGGTGCTCCAGCCGGCATCCTGGCGGATCAGGGCGACATCGGTGAGGCCGTCGCGGTTGAAGTCGCCGGTCAGGACCTGCACCCCGCTCTCGGTCGCCCAGCCGGCGAACAGGCTGATCATGCGGTTCTGGACGAGAAAGCTGGCACTGGTCGCCAACGCCACCGGCAAGGTGCTCCAACCCGGCTCCAGGCGGATCAGCCCGAGATCCGTGCGGCGGTCGCGGTTGAAGTTGCCGGTCAGCACCTCCACCCCGCTCTCGGTCGCCCAGGTCGGGAAGAGGCCGGCGGAGCGGTTCTGAATGATCCAGGCCGGCTGACTGTGCGCCTCCTGCGCGAACGCGAGGCAGCCGATACCCAGCGCCGCAGCCAGCAGCAGCGAACGCGACCACCGCTCCGGGCTGCAGCCGGACGCGATCCTGCCGCAGAAACGAGACGTCGCCTCGAGCATGATCCGGAACTCCTCTCGCTGGCTCGGACCTTCTGCACCGGACCGTTCGAGGCAGAATCGCTCGGCTGCATGGAACTTGCGGGCGGCTGCGGGCCGCTCATACCCGGCGCAGAGGGTGCGGCATCCATACCAACCTGCCAGCACGGAATCCGGCATGCGCTGCCGGTTCCCTGCCACCGCAATGGGATGGACCGCTATGCGATAAGCAACCGCATCTGCTTTCAAGAATGTAACACTGGAGCATTATGATATGGCATTTGTCAAGACTGACCGGCCATATCGTAAGTTTGGCCGAGAAACGAACCAGGCCGATAAAAAGATCGGGCCCTATAAAGCCGCACGGCCTGGAGCAAGACCTCCCGTCCGTGGTGAAGTTGGAAGCAGCGCGAACGAACGTCCGTCCTTCCCCGACCGCTTCTACCCCCCGAGCTCCCGCACCCGCGCACGGGTGAGCTCGACGCGGCAGGCGGCGGCGAGGTCGGGGCTGTCGGCCGGGGCGGATTCCTGCCGGCGGGTGCATTCGGCGTCGCGGTAGACTCGCCAGGCACCGATCGAAGTGGCGACGGGTTCGTCGACATCCGCACGGGGCGCGCCGGACCGGGTGCTGCGGGCACGGGCGACGGCACGTGCTTCGGCCTCGGCCAGCGCACGCTCGGCCTTGTGGAGAAGGTCGTCGAGGCAGGCAGCGGTCGAGCCACCGCCCGCGGGCCTGGCGCACTCGGCGAGCGCAGCGCCACCGTTCACGGTCTCGACGTCGACGAACAGCGCCCGGCCGTCGGGGCCGATCAGGCACCAATAGCGCAGATCGGCGATGGCCGTGCCGGTGCGGGCAGTACCCTGACCCGAGACCACCATGGCAAGCGGCTGGCTGCCGACATAGGTTGAGCGGCGCTCGATGCGGCTGGAAGCGGCAGGGTCGAGAACGACCGACCGGAACGAAGGATCGCGCGCGCGCAGCGCCAGGGCGGCGGGCGCCTCGCAGGCCCGGATCGCGGTCTCGGGGCTGAGGTTGACGGCGCCACCCCCGGTCGGGGCGCAGGCGGCGAGCGACAGGAACAAGCCCATGAGCAGGAGGGCTGCCGGGTGCCTGACGATGGGTGGCATGGCGGTCTCGTCTCCGCCCGCGCGAGCGCAGGCCGGGAACTCTCGTCCAGGGAAGGGAGAGCCGTTCAGCTCGGGGTTGCCGGCCCCTTCTGCCGCGCGCGGCGGCCGCCGACAAGGTCCTTGATGATGCCGCGCATGAGGTGGATCTCGGGCGTGGTCCAGCCGCGGCGCTCGATCATGACCGAGATGGCCCGGATCAGGCTCGCCCGGCGCTGGTCGGTGCGGAAGAAGTCGACCGCGTCCAGCTCGCGCACGAGATGCTCGAGCAGGCCCGCGACCTCGGCCTTGGTGGCGGGCGGGACCTCGGCGGCGGGTGCGGCGGCGGGAGCCGGGACCGGATGGTCCGCGGCGTGCGCGCGCCGGAACCAGGCATAGCCCATCAGCAGCACGGCCTGGGCGAGGTTCAAGGAGGCGAAGGCCGGGTTGACCGGAAAGGAGACGAGCGCGTCGGCCAGGAGCAGCTCGTCGTTGGTGAGCCCGGTGCGCTCGGGGCCGAAGACGAGGCCGACCCGCCTGCCCTCCGTGACGAGCTGCAGCGCTTCGGCCGCGGCCGCCTCGCCGTCCACGACCGGCTTCTTGAGCTCGCGCGGGCGGGCGGTGGTGGCGAAGGTGTGGTGCAGGTCGGCGGTGGCGGCGACGAGGTCGGGATAGATCTCGAGCCGGTTCAGGATCTCGACCGCACCCGAGGCCGCCGCCACCGCCTTGGCGTTGGGCCAGCCGCATTGCGGGGCAACGAGCCGGAGTTCGGTCAGGCCGAAGTTCAGCATGGCGCGGGCGGCGCTGCCGATGTTCTCGCCCATCTGCGTGCGGCAGAGGATGACGACGGGTCCGGGCGGCAGGGCCTCGACGTCGCCCCGCCTCTTGCCTTCGAGCTTCATGCGCCTGGCGCTCGTGCGCGGTCCACGTAGAGCTTCCAGATGATGGCGTCGTGGAGCGCATTGTAGGAGGCGTCGATGATGTTGCCCGAGACACCCACGGTCTGCCAGACGCGGCCTTCGGCGTCGCCGCTCTCGATGATCACACGGGTGACGGCGGCGGTGCCCTTCTCGGGGGTGAGGATACGGACCTTGTAGTCGACGAGCTGCATGGTCTCGAGCGTGGGATAGGTCTCGGCGAGCGCCTGACGGAGCGCGTGGTCGAGCGCGTTCACGGGGCCGTTGCCGTCGGCCACCGTGTAGTAGTTCCGGCCGCCGACCGCGACCTTGATCGTGGCCTCCGAGGTGGTGACGAGCTCGCCCCTGGCGTTGAAGCGGCGCTCGTCGATGACCCGGAAGCTGACGAGGTCGAAATAGTGCGGCACCTGGCCGAGCGTGCTCCTGACCAGAAGCTCGAAGCTCGCCGTCGCACCGTCGTAGGCCCAGCCGCGGGCCTCGCGGTCCTTGATGACGGCGAGGAGCTCTGCCGTCTGCTCCGGGTCGGGATCGACGTCGAGCCCCATCTCCGCGAAGCGGAACAGGAGGTTCGAGCGCCCGGCCTGGTCCGAGACCAGGATGTCGCGGCTGTTGCCGACGAGTGCCGGATCGATGTGCTCGTAGAAGCAAGGGCTCTTGGCGACGGCCGAGGCGTGGAGGCCGGCTTTGTGGGCGAAAGCCGAGGCACCCACATAGGCCGCATGCCGGTTCGGCGTGCGGTTGAGGCGCTCGTCGAAGGTGCGCGAGAGGTGGGTGAGGTGGCGCAGCGCCTCGTCGGTGACGCCGATCTCGTAGCCGAGCTTGAGCTTGAGCGTGGGGATCAGGCTCACGAGGTTGGCGTTGCCGCAGCGCTCGCCGAGGCCGTTGAGGGTGCCCTGGATCTGGCGCGCACCGGCGCGAACGGCGGCGAGGCTGTTCGCGACCGCGTTCTCGGTGTCGTTGTGGGTGTGGATGCCGAGCCGCTCGCCCGGGATGCGCTGTGCCACCTTCGCCACGATGGTCTCGACCTCGTGCGGGAGCGTGCCGCCGTTGGTGTCGCACAAGACGATCCAGCGGGCACCGGCCTCCAGCGCCGCCTCGAGGCAGGCGAGCGCGTAGCCGGGATCGTCCTTGAAGCCGTCGAAGAAGTGCTCGGCGTCGAACATCGCCTCTTCCGCGTGCCGCAGGGCCTCGCGGATGGAATCGGCGATCATGGCGAGGTTCTCCTCGCGCGTGACTCCCAGCGCCCCTTCGGCCTGCCGGGCCGAGCTCTTGCCGACCAGGGTGATGACCGGGGTGCGGGCCTGGAACAGCGTGACGAGGCCGGGGTCGTTGGCGGCGCTGCGGCCGGAGCGGCGGGTCATGCCGAAGGCGCACAAGCGGGCGCGGCGCAAGGTCGGCGGGCTCGCGAAGAACGCTTCGTCGGTCGGGTTGGCGCCGGGCCAGCCGCCCTCGATGTAATCGATGCCGAGATCATCCAGCTCCTTGGCGATGCGGAGCTTGTCGGCCGCGCCGAAATCGACGCCCTGGGTCTGGGCGCCGTCGCGAAGGGTGGTGTCGTAGAGCCAGATGCGCTCGGCCATGATCCGCTGCCGTTGAGCTTACGCGCGCCGCCAGGTGGTGCCTTGCGGATTGTCCTCGAGAATGATGCCTTGTGCCAGCAGCTCGGCCCGGATCGCATCCGCACGGGCGAAGTCCTTCGCCTTGCGCGCGGCCTGCCGCTCGACGATCAGGGCTTCGATGCGGGCCGGCTCGAGGCCCTCACCGCCCTTGAGCCACGCCTCGGGCTCGCTTGCGAGCAGACCCAGAAGGCCGGCCGAGGCGCGCAGGCGCGAAGCCAGCGCCGGGTCGCCCGTGCGGTTGAGCTCGTTCAGAAGCTCGTGGAGCACGGCGAGCGCCTTGGGCGTGTTGAGATCGTCGGCCAGCGCCTCGACCAGGGCCGGATCGGGCTCGCCCGCAGAAGCCGGCACCCGGGCGAGAGCACTGTAGAAGCGGTTCAGCGCGCGCTTGGCCTCGGCCAGCGCCTCCTCGGTATAGTCGATCGGCTGACGGTAGTGGGTGCCGAGCATCCACCAGCGCACCGCCTCGCCCGGCACGGCCGCCAGCGTCTCGGCAACGCGCACCACGTTGCCGACCGACTTCGCCATCTTCTCGCCGCGCATGTCGACGAAGCCGTTGTGCAGCCAGAAGCGGGCCATGGTGTCGAGGCCGCGGGCACAGCAGCTCTGCGCGATCTCGTTCTCGTGGTGCGGGAAGATGAGGTCGAGCCCGCCGCCGTGAATGTCGAACGGGAGCGGGCCCAGGAAGTGCTCGCTCATGGCCGAGCATTCGATGTGCCAGCCGGGCCGGCCGCGGCCCCAGGGGCTGTCCCAGCCGGGAAGATCGGGAGGGCTCGGCTTCCACAGGACGAAGTCGGCCGGATCGCGCTTGTAGGGTGCCACCTCGACCCGCGCCCCGGCGATCTGGTCCTCGCGCTCTCGGCCGGAGAGGCGGCCGTAAGCAGGCATGGAAGGCACGTGGAACAGGACGTGACCTTCGGCCGCGTAGGCGTGGCCCTTCGCGATCAGCGTCTCGATGAGCGCGATCATGTCCGTGACATGCTCGGTGGCGCGGGGCTCGAAGGTCGGCGGCAGGCAGCCCAGGGCCGCTACGTCCTCGTGGAACTGGGCAGCGGTGCGCTCGGTGAGCGAGCGGATGGTCTCGCCGTTCTTTCTCGCCTGATCGATGATCTTGTCGTCGATGTCCGTGATGTTGCGGACGTAAGTGACGTGGCCGGCGCCGTAGACGTGGCGGAGCAGGCGGAACAGCACGTCGAAGACGATGAGTGGCCGCGCGTTGCCGATGTGGATGCGCTGGTAGACGGTGGGGCCGCAGACATAGACGCGCACGCGCGCGGGATCGACCGGCACGAAGAGCTCTTTCGTGCGCGAGAGCGTGTTGTGCAATCGAAGCTGCACCTCGGTCACGTCCGAACCGTCCCGCTGGATCGCTAAGCCGTCTCGCCGCGCAGCCGGTGCCATGCCCGGTCACGGCCGAGGAGCGGTAGCAGATGTTTCAGCTCGGGTCCATGCTCGCGGGCGGTGAGCGCCAGACGTAGGGGCCGGAACAGCGCTTTGCCCTTCCTGCCGGTGCGGACCTTGAGCGCGTCGATCCAGGCCGTGAACGCGGCTTCGTCGCCCACGTCCTGCGGCAGGAGCTCGGCCGCAGCCGCGAGCAGCTCCGGGTCGGCGATCACGGGCCGAAGCGGCCGCGTGCAGACCTCCCACCAGTCCCTGGCGTCCTCGAGCCGGTCGAGATTGCCGCGCACGGCGCACCAGAAGGCCTCGTCCGCGCGATCCAGGCCGAGTGCGGCGAGCCTGGACGCCACGGCCGCGAACGGCAGGTGGTGGAGGACGGCCTTCGAGAAGCGCGGCAGGTCGTCGACGACGAGTTTGGGTGCGGCACGGCCATAGGCCTCGAGCGAGAAGCGGGCGACGAGGTCGCTCATCCCGAGCGCCGGGTCGGCGGCTTCGGCCGTGCCGAGTGCGGCCAGCGTCAGGACGATCGCCATGGGCTCGATCCCCTGCTCGCGCAAGGCGCGCAGGCTCAGAGCACCCAGGCGCTTGGAGAAGCTGCGCCCCGCGGCGTCGCTGATCAGCGGGAGATGAGCGAAGGCAGGCGGCTCTTCGCCCAGCGCTGCCCAAATGGCGAGCTGGAGCACCGTGTTCGTGACGTGATCCTCGCCGCGGATGACGTGGCTCACGGAAAGATCGGCATCGTCGACCGCCGAGGCGAAGAGATAGGTGGCGGAGCCGTCCGCCCGACGCAGCACGGGATCGCTCAGGCTCGCGGTCGGAAAGCGGCGGGGGCCCAGGAGCAGATCGCCGAAGCCGATCTCGCCTTCCGGCAGCAGAAGGCGCCAGTGCGGACGGCGGCCTTCGGCCTCGAGGCGGGCGCGGTCCGTCGGGGAGAGGGCGAGCGCACGGCGGTCGTAGCGCGGCGGCTGGCCCGCGGCGCGCTGGCGCTCACGGAGCGCCGCGAGCTCCTCCTGGGTCTCGTAGCACGGATAGACCCGCCCCTCGGCCACGAGCCGCGCGAAGGCCGCTTCGTAGAGCGCCGTCCGGTCGGACTGGCGGACCTCCTGCTGCCAGGAGAGACCGAGCCAAGTCAGGTCCTCGCGGATCGCGGCCTCGAACCGGGCTTCCGAGCGCTCGACGTCGGTGTCGTCGATCCGCAGGATCAGACGTCCGCCCTCCTTCTGCGCGAACAGCCAGTTGACCACGGCGATGCGGGCATTGCCGAGATGGAGATAGCCCGTGGGGCTGGGCGCGAAGCGGACGACGGGAGGCATCGGGCGGAGCAGTTCGCGAAGCGGCCGGCAGGATCGCCCGTGACTAACTCTCTGCCCCGCCCGCTTGCAAGCCAGGAATGCCGTCACCCTGCCCGGGCATCGCGGGCCGGAAGAGACCGGCCGCTCGCGGCCGGCCCTCAGTCCCGATAGTAGCCACCGAGCCGGGCGGCCGCGACTCCGGCATCATGCGCCGCGGATCGGGCGTGGCGACGCTGGTCGGTCTGGGTCAGGACGACGCCCGCCGGCTTGGCGCCGATGTCGATCAGGCTCTGCAGGCAGGCGCGGCAGAACTCGCGCCTCGTGTCGGCGTAGCGGACGACGAGGAGCACGGCGTCGACCAGGTCCGCGATCAGCTTCGGGTCGGCGACCGCGACCAGGGGCGCGCTGTCGATCAGGACGAGATCGAAATTGGGCCGCAGACCCATGAGCAGCGCTCCGAGCCCCTCGGGGCCGAGGAGGCGGGTCGGCTGGCTCAGGCGCTGGCTGCCGGGCAGAAGGCGCACGGGCGCCTTCGGGTCGACGGCGGCGACCTCGGCCAAGGGCACCTCGCGGCGCAGCACCTCGACCAGGCCCGCACCCGCCTTCAGGCCGGCGAGCGCGTGCAGGGAGGGCTTGCGCAGGTCCGCGTCGATCGCGAGCACCCTGAGGCCCTCGGCGGCGGCGGCACGGGCGAGGCTCAAGACGAGGGTGGACTTGCCCTCGCGCGGCAGTGACGAGGTGACGAGGACGACCTTCCCGCCCGCGCCGGCGGGACGGCGCAGGAGCGGCGAGGCCAGGAGCTCGCGCAGCGCTTCGGCGTAGCGCGAGCGCGGCCGCTCCAGGAGGTAATCCTGCGGCGGCAGCCCGCTCCGGCGGGTGTCGAGCTTCGGCACCAGGGCCAGGACCGGGAGGCCCAGCACCTCCTCGACGTCGCGCGCGGAGCGGAAGCCCCGCTCGCCCGCCTCGGCCAGGTACATGGCGGCGATGCCCAAGAGCAGGCCGCCGGTGAGCGAGAGCGAGAGGACGAGCTTCGGCTTCGGGAAGCTCGGCTCGGTGGGTGCCACCGCCTCGGAGATCAGCCTCGCATCGGGCGCGCGGATCGTCTCCGGCACCTCCTCGGCCGAGGCGCGGGCGAGATGGTCCTCGTAGAGGCGGCGGTCGAGCTCGACCGCGCGCTCGAGCTCCCGGATGCGCTGAACCGCCTGCTCGCGCTGCAGCGCTTTGCTCTTCAGCTCCTCGAGCTGTCTGGCGAGCGCTCGCTCCTTCGCCCGCGAGCGGTCCACCTCGCCCTCGAACTGGCGCAGCAGGGCTTGGCGCTCCTGCTGCAGGCGGGCCTCGAGCTTCGCCTTCTCCGCCCGGATATCGACGATCTTGGGATGGCGCTCGCCGTACTGGGCCGCGAGCTCGGCCTCGCGCCGGAGAAGATCCGCCTTGAGCGCCGTCAGATGGTCGAGGAGCGGCGAGCTGCCGAGCTCGCCGAGCGTGGAGACCGGCCCGTCGCCGGCGACGAGGCGGCGCAGGCGGTCGAGCACGGCTTCCTTGCCGGCACGTTCGGCCGTGACGGCGACGAGCTGACCGTTCAAGCCCGCGATCTCGCCGGGATCGGCCGCGAAGCCCTCGCCGAGCACGGGCCCGCTCGCGGCGCGAAAGCGCGCGAGCTCGGCCTCGGACGCATCGAGCCGCCCCTTCAGGGCCGCAAGGCGCTCCTGGAGCCAGCCGGACTGGCGCCGGCTCGCGTCGAATTTGCGCGAGAGCTGGCCCACCATGTAGAGCTCGGCGAGCTTGTTCGCGACTTCGGCGGCCCGCACAGGATCCCCGGAGCGATAGGCGATCTTGATGACGTGACTCTTGCCCTCCCGCTTGACGGCGAGGCGGTCGAGGAACCGGCCGACGAGATCGCCGTGCGCTGCGGCATCGGACGTCGTCTCGCCCAGCAGGAGGCGGAGGAGGCCGGCTCGTGGCCGTGCCGTCAGATCCGGATCCGTCTCGAGGTGGAGCTGGGCGATGACCTGGCGCGCGAGCGAGCGCGAGGTCAGGATTTCGACCTGGCTGTCGACCGAGGCGCTATCCAGGGTGTCGCTGGCCGAGGCCACGGTCGGGCCGCCGCGCCCGGCCCGGTCGGGCTCGATGATCAGGAGGGCCTGCGCGACATAGACCGGGGATACGAGCGCCACCACGCCGATTCCGCCGAGACCGCCCAGGAGCAGCCCGACCAGCAGCAGCCACCGGCGGCGGTGGACGAGCTGCAGCAGCTCGAGAAGCGAAAGCTCGCCATCCGCGCGCGGTCCCGCCGAGAGCGATGAGGGTGCCAAGGGCTCGCGTCCTGCCGTCGTCCAGGAAGACCGAAGCCTTATAATAGATGCAATTTTATTCTATTCAACTTTTGCGTTCAAAAGCGCTCGTGATGGCACCCACGGCCAGCGGCCGCGGCGCGCGGCTACCGTCTCGACCACGAGCTCCTCATCGCTACGAACGACGGCGATCCCGCCGGATGCGGCCAACGCCTTCGGGCCGATCAGCGCTCCTCCTCGCCCGCAGCGCTCGGGCCCGACCCGGGCGACGACGAGATCGACCCGGCCGCAGTCCTCGAACGCGGCCTCGGGTCGGCGGGCGAGTGCTACGCGCCTTCCGGCGAGCTCGACGGTGCAGCCGAACGGATCGCAGGCGATGCCGCGCTCGGCGCCGGCGACGGGAGTCGGCAGCGCCTCGGCGACCCCGAGATGCCTGAGCCAGGTGGCACGGACGAGCCGGTCGCGGTCCCATTCGATCATGGTGACGGCGCCGTCGGCGTGGCGGATCGCGGCCATGTTGAGCGAGCCGTCGACGAGGAGGTCCGGAGGGCGGCTCGTGAGCACGAGGACGGCCGCGGCCAGGCAGGGCAGCAGCCCCAGCCACCGCCAGCGCTGCTGCCAGAGGGCGAGCCAGAGGCCACCGCCCGCGAGCAGGGCCAGGGCCTCGGGCGGCCAGGCGTGCACGAGGAGGGAAGCGCCGGGCATGGCGGCAACGGCCCGCGCGGTCAAAAGGACACCTTCTACACCTCCGGTCATCAGCGCGAACAGAGGCTGGTCCCACCCGCAGGGGACGAGCGCCAGGCCCAGAAGCCCGGCCGGCATGACGAGAAAGCTCGTCAGCGGCACGGCGACGAGATTGGCGAGCACGCCATAGGTGGGAATGGTCTGGAAATGGAAGGCCGCGAACGGCGTCGTCGCCGCGCTGGCGACGAGCGTGGTCAGCAGGATGCCACCGAGATAGCGCCAGACGACGGCGAAGCGCCGAGGCTCCCGGTCGCCCGATCGTGGCCGCCGGCTCAGGCCCTCGTAGGCGACGACGAGGGCAAGAACGGCGGCGAACGAGAGCTGGAACGACGCGCCCAGCACGCTCTCGGGAGCGAGCACCAGGACGACCAGCGCCGACCAGGCGAGCAGCCGCAGCGAGAACGGATCGCGGTCGGCCACGATCGCGACCAGCGCCACGGCGGACATCAGGAACGAGCGCTGGGTGGGCACGCTGGCCCCGGTGAGCAGCAGGTAGAAGAAGGCCGCCGGCAGGGCCAGGAGGGCGGCGATCTTCTTGACCGGAAAACGGAGTGCCACGGCCGGAATCAGGGCGAGCAGCCAGCGGCAGGCCGTGAACACGGTGCCGGCCACGAGCGCCATGTGCAGGCCCGAGACCGAGAGCAGATGGGCGAGGCCCGAGACCTGCATCGCCCGCCAGGTCTCTTGATCGATCCCGGCCGTGATCCCGACCATGATGGCGGCAGCGACCGCACCGGCGGGACCGGGGTTGCTCGCCACGATGCGGTCGGCAATCGCGGCGCGCAGCCCGGCCACGATCAGCATCGGTCCGCTCGTGTGACCGGGGAGCCGCTCGGCGGCACCGAGCGCGAAGCCGATGGCACCCAGCCGCTCGAACCAGGCCTGCCGCGCGAAGTCGAAGGCGCCGGGCAAGACAGGAGCCAGCGGTGGCTGCAGCCGGGCGCGGAGCCGGATCCGCTCGCCGGGCATCAGGCCTTCGGGTGCCCGGCGCAGGCTCACCCTGACGGTGGCGGGCGTGCGCTCGGGCAGGACACCTTCGAGCCGGACCTGGTCGAGAAGCACACGGACGCCGCGAGGCAGCGGCGCGAGGTCGGCGATCCGACCCTCGACCACGACCGTGCGCGCCTTCCCGAGGACCGGGGCAGCGACGGCGTGCAGCCGGACCTGCGCCAGCGCCGCACCGAACAGGGTCGCCGCCACGCCGATGAACAGCGCCTCGCGGGCACCCACCGGTGCCGGCCAAGCGCGGCAGGCGAGGATCAGCAGGCCGAGGCCGAGAAGGGTGGCGAGCCAGCCCGTCCAGAGCGGGGGCTCGCCCGGCAGGGCGAAGAAGCAGACTATCCCGGCGCCGACCAGGACCGGCAGCCAGAGCAGCCAGCGCGAGCGCTCCTGCTCCAGGAGCCCGATGAGCTCCTCGAGGCTCGCGCGCACCGGGTGCAGGAGCCGCCAGGGACGTCGCCCGCCCGCGACGCTGCCGATCACCGATACGGGGTGGTCGAGCCTTTGCTGCACCGCATGCCGACTTGTGCTACAGGACCGGCTCCCTTATCACGCGGATGCGCGGCAGAATCAACTATGAGTGTTGTTGTTAGGTTTGCGCCCTCGCCTACTGGTTACCTGCACATCGGCGGAGCGCGAACCGCCCTGTTCAACTGGCTGTTCGCGCGCCATCACGGCGGCCGCTATCTGCTGCGGATCGAGGACACGGACCGGCTGCGCTCGACCAAGGAGGCGATCGACGCCATCTTCGACGGGCTGAGCTGGCTGGGCTTGACCCCGGACGAGCCGCCGGTGTTCCAGTTCGAGCGCGCCCCGCGCCATGCCGAGGTGGCGAGGCGCCTGCTCGAGGAGGGCAAGGCCTATTACTGCTATGCCACGCCCGAGGAGCTCGAGGCCATGCGTGCCGAGCAGCGCGCGAAGGGCCTGCCGATGCGCTACGACGGGCGCTGGCGCGACCGCGATCCGCGGGAAGCCCCTCCAGGGATACCGCCCGTGATCCGGCTGAAAGCGCCGCAGGCCGGCGAGACCGAGCTCGAGGACCTCGTCCAGGGCGAGATCAAGGTCGCGAACGAACAGCTCGACGACATGGTGCTGCTCCGCGCCGACGGCACGCCGACCTACATGCTCTCGGTGGTGGTGGACGACATCGACATGGGGATCACCCATGTCATCCGCGGCCACGACCACCTGACCAACACCTTCCGCCAGATCCAGCTCTACAACGCGATCGGCGCACCTTTGCCGCGTTTCGCGCACATCCCGCTGATCCATGGCGCCGACGGTGCCAAGCTCAGCAAGCGGCACGGAGCGCTGAGCGTTACCGAATATCGCGAGATGGGCTTCCTGCCGGAGGCGATGCGCAACTATCTTCTGCGGCTGGGCTGGGGTCACGGCGACGCCGAGATCATCTCGACCGAGCAGGCGATAGAATGGTTCGATCTCGACGGGGTCGGCCGCTCGCCCGCACGGTTCGACATGGCGAAGCTCTTGAGCCTGAACGCGCATTACCTGCGCGAGGCGGAGGACGAGCGGCTCGTCCTGTTGATCCGGCCGCGGCTCGAGGCCATGGGCTTCGCCCTCGACGAGACGGCGCTGCGCCGGCTCGAGCGCGGCATGAACGGGCTGAAGCAGCGGGCGCGCACGCTGGTCGAGCTCGCCGAATCGGCCGCGTTCTACGTGCGGCCGCGGCCGCTGCCGGTCGACGAGAAGGCGCGGAAGGTGCTGGACGAGGCGGCGCGGCGCACGCTGGCCGCGCTGATGCAGCCACTGGCCGCGGTCCCGGACTGGCAGGAGACGACGCTCGAGAACGTGACCCGCGCCCAGGCCGACCTCATGGGCATCGGCTTCGGCAAGCTCGCGCAGCCCTTGCGGGCGGCGCTCACCGGCTCCACGGTCTCGCCCGGCCTGTTCGAGGTCATGGCGGTGCTCGGCCGGGCCGAAGTGCTCGCCCGGATCGAGGACGCGGCGACAGGACGCAATCCTGCTGCGGTGCCGTCCCGTTGAGAGCACCGACGACGGTCCCTAATGTCCCGCGCGGGGCACACCCGGCAACCCGTTCCGGTTCTGCGTCGGCCCGCGGCTGAAGGAGGAGAACAGATGAGCGACCAGGCACCCAAGACGGCCGTGACCCTGTCGACCGGCGACGGCAAGACGCCCGAATTCCCGGTCCTCAAGGGCACGCTCGGGCCGGACGTGATCGACATCCGCAAGCTCTACGGCCAGACCGGGATGTTCACCTACGATCCCGGCTTCACCTCGACCGCGAGCTGCAGCTCGAAGATCACCTTCATCGACGGCGACGAAGGCATCCTGCTGCATCGCGGCTACTCGATCGAGGAGCTGGCCAAGAACAGCACCTTTCTCGAGACCGCCTATCTCATCCTGAACGGCGAGCTGCCGACCCGGGAGGAGCTCGACAAGTTCGTGAAGGGTGTGACCTACCACACCATGATCCACGAGCAGATCCAGTTCCTGTTCCGTGGCTTCAGGCGCGACGCGCACCCGATGGCGGTGATGATCGGCGTCGTGGGCGCGCTCTCGGCATTCTACTACGAAGATCTCGACACCGACGATCCCTACCATCGCATGATCGCGACCTACCGGCTGATCGCGAAGATCCCGACGATCGCGGCGATGTGCTACAAGTACGCGATGGGCCAGCCCTTCGTTTACCCGCGCAACGATCTCGATTACGCCAGCAACTTCCTGCACATGATGTTCGCGGTGCCGTGCGAGCCCTATCATGTGAACCCGGTGCTGGCACGGGCGCTCGACCGCATCTTCATCCTCCACGCCGATCACGAGCAGAACGCCTCGACCTCGACCGTCCGTCTCGTGGGCTCGACGGGAGCCAGCCCCTACGCCGCGGTCGCGGCCGGCATCGCAGCACTCTGGGGTCCGGCGCACGGCGGCGCCAACGAGGCCGTGGTCAAGATGCTCGAGGAGATCGGCAGCCCCGAGCGGATCCCGGCCTATATCGAGAAGGTGAAGGACAAGGAGTCCGGTGTCCGGCTCATGGGCTTCGGCCACCGGGTCTACAAGAACTACGATCCGCGCGCGGGCGTGCTCAAGGAGAGCGCCGACGAGGTGCTCGCCATGCTCGGGCAGAAAAACAACCCGAAGCTCGCGATCGCCAAGGAGCTCGAGCGGATCGCCCTCAACGACGAATACTTCATCCAGCGCAAGCTGTTCCCGAACGTCGACTTCTACTCGGGCATCATCCTGGAAGCCATGGGCATTCCGACCATGATGTTCACGGCGATTTTCGCGCTCGCCCGCACCGTGGGCTGGATGGCGCAGTGGAACGAGATGATCACCGATCCCGAGCAGAAAATCGGCCGGCCGCGCCAGCTCTACACCGGCGCTCCGCGCCGCAGCTACGTGCCGATCGACCGGCGCGGCTGAGCGCTGGCCGATCGGCTGCGCGTCGCGAGGAAAAGGCGGCAGGCGTCATCGCCCGCCGCCTTCTTCTTTCGGCAAGTCGGCTTCAAGAGCGCATCAGCTTGGCGCTGAACTCGGCCTCGGCCACAGCCTTGCCGTCCGATACCGCCTTGCCGGCGAACTTCCATACCCCGAGCTTGGCGCGCAGCGCCTCGACCTCGAGGCGGAGCTGGTCGCCCGGCCGGACCGGACGGCGGAAGCGGGCGTTGTCGATGCCCATGAAGTAGACGCCGCTGCCCTCGGCCTCGGGGCCCAGGCTCGCGGCCACGAGGACCGCCGCGGCCTGGGCCATGGCCTCGACGACGAGCACGCCCGGCATGATCGGGTCGGCCGGGAAATGACCCGGAAAGAACGGCTCGTTGATGGTGACGTTCTTGATCCCGACCGCGCGCTGGAACGCCGTGATCTCGACCACGCGGTCGATCAGGAGGAACGGGTAGCGGTGCGGGATCATCCGCATGATGCCGAAGATGTCGACGTCGGCCAGCGGTGACCCGGGCGCCACGGCCTGCTCGCTCATGATGCATCGTCCTTTCGCAGCAATTCGACGGCGGCCGGGCTCCGGAAAGAACCGGCCCTGCCGGGCGCCCCTCGCCTAGACGCGTTTTCGCGGGCGTGCAACCGGCCGAGCATGGCCGGCAGCAGCCGGCTCAGTCCACCTTCTCCGGCACCTTGATGGTGGGCACCTTGGCATCGAGACGGGAGAGAACCTCGTCGGTAAGGTCGATCCTGGGCGAGAACAGGAGCACCCCGCTCGTCGGCAGGACGAGGTTGAAGCCGCGCACGTCGGCGAGCTCGCCGATGATGTCGATCATCGCCGAGCGGACGTCGTTGAGTGCGGCGGCGGCGGCCTGATCGAGCTGCCGGCGGCGCTCCTGCACCATACGCTGCACCTCGGCGACCTGACTCTCGAAGTCGCGCCGCTTCTCGGCGAAGGCTTCGGGGGTCAGCACGCTACGCTGGCGGGCGAGCTCCTTGTCGAGTTCGTGCAGGCGCTGCTCCTGCTTGGCGATCTCGTCCTGGTAGAGCTTGCGGCGCGCCTCCACCTGATCGCGGATCGTCCGCGCCGCCTTGGAGTCCCTGAGGATGCGCTGGTAGTCGATGACCGCCGCCACCGCAGGCGGCAGGCGGTCCTGCGCGAGGACGGCGGCCGGAGCGGTCAGGGCGAGCATCGTGCCGAGCGCGAGCGCCGCGCCGCAGGACCGCCTCCCCGGCGCGCGTGACCCGATCGTGCCGCGATGCCGCCCGTGCATCAGAACCGCGTGCCGAACGACAGCCGGAACACCTCGGTCTCGTCGTGCGACTGCTTGAGGAACGGCTGCGAGACGTCGATCGACAGAGGACCGAGCGGCGACAGCCAGGACAGACCGACACCGGCGGATGCACGCAAGCCCTTGTTCTCGTCCAAGGTAGGGCCGCTCACGTCGATGTCTTCGAGGGTGCCGGCGTCGACGAAGGTGCGGCCGAAGATGCGCAGCTCGCTGGGCAGACCCAGAGGGAAGCGCAGCTCGGCCGTGCCGACATAGTAGAGATTGCCGCCGAGCTTGTCGTCGGTCTCCTTGTCCCTGGGGCCGATGCCACCGAAGCGGAAGCCGCGCAGGGTGTTGCCGCCGATGAAGAACCGGTTGGCGAGATGCACGTCCTCGCCGCCGAAGCCGAAGATGTAGCCGGCGCTGGCACCGAGATTGAGCACGACGTCGGGGAAGAACGGGTAGTAGAAGTCGGCACGTCCTTCGTGACGCAGGAAGCGGTTGTCGCCACCCAGGCCCGCCACGTCCTGGTCGAGACGGAGATAGTAGCCTTCCGACGGCAGGAAGCGGACGTCGCGCCGGTCGTAGGTGAAGGTCTGGCCCACGAGCGAGGTCGAGCGGCCGCCTTCCTCCTGGCGGATGAAGATCGAGGCGTCGCGGTCGACATTGTGGATGTCGTCGACGCGGTAGGTGTAGCGCACCGCGTGCCGCAGGTTCTCGGTCAAAGGATAGCCCAGCCGCAGCGTGCCGCCCGTGCTGGTCTCGTCGAACGAGGCCTCGCTCTGGAAGTCCGTGCGCGAGCGGAAGATGTCGAAGCCGGCCGCGAGATCGCGCTCGAGGAAGTAGGGCTCGGTGAAGCTGAACTCGATGTTCTGCCGGCGCTGCGAGACCGTGAAGTTCGCGGTGAGATCTTGGCCGCGACCGAGCAGGTTGCGCTCACGCAGGCGAACGTCGCCGAGCACACCGTCCTGGGTCGAGTAGCCGGCGCCGAACGAGAGCTCGCCCGTCGAGCGCTCCGTGACCTTGGTCTTGATGACGATCTTGTCGGGGGCGCTGCCCGGCTCGGTCTTGATGTCGACGGTCTCGAAGAAGCCGAGATTGCGCAGGCGCTGCTGCGAGCGACGCAGGAGCGCCGTGTTGAACGCATCGCCCTCGGCCAGGCGGAACTCGCGCCGGATCACCTCGTCGAGCGTGCGGACATTGCCCTCGATGTCGATCCGCTCGACATAGACGCGCGGCCCTTCGTTGATGGCGTAGGTGAGGTCGATCGTGAGATCGTCGCGATGCTTCGTGACCTTGGGATCGATGTTGACGAAGGCGTAGCCGAGCCGGCCGACCTCGTCGGTGAGCTTCTGGATCGTCGCTTCGATCTGGTCGGCGTTGTAGATCTCGCCGCTCCTGGTCTCGACGAACTGCCGGAGCTGATCCGGGCTGAGGTCGCGCAAGGTCGTGTCGATGTCGATCTTGCCGAACTTGTACTGCGGCCCTTCCTCGACCGTGAAGGTGATGAAGAACTCCTGACCGTCCGGCGTCAGCTCGGCCACGGCCGAGACGACCTGGAAATCGGCATAGCCGCGCGCGTAGTAGAAGCGGCGCAGGAGCTCCTGGTCGAACGAGAGCCGGTCCGGATCATAGGTGTCGTCGCTGGTGAAGAACCGGTACCAGGCGCTCTCCTTGGTCTGGACGACGCCGCGCAGCGTGCTGTCGCTGAACTTCTCGTTACCGATGAAGGCGATGCCGCCGACCCTGGTGACCGGGCCCTCGCTGATCTCGAACACGAGATCCACGCGGTTCTGGTCGAGCTCGATGATCTTGGGCTCCACCTTGGCGGCGTAGCGGCCGTTGCGACGGTAGAGCTCGAGGATCCGGTTCACGGCATTCTGTACGCGGGCCCGCGTGTAGACGACACGCGGGCGAAGCTGGATCTCGGCTTCGAGCGTCTTGTCGTCGAGGCGCTTGTTGCCCTCGAACGCGATGCGATTGATGATCGGATTCTCGACCACCTTGACGACGAGCGTGTCGCCCTGACGGTCGAGCGACACGTCGTCGAACAGGCCGGTCGCGAACAGGCTTTTCAGCGATTCGTCGAGCTTCTGGGGATCGAACGGATCGCCGGGGCGTACCGCCAGATAGCTCTCGACCGTGCTCGGCTCGATGCGCTGGTTGCCCTCGACGACGATCCGCCGGATGACCCCGCCGCTCTCCTGCTGCTGTTGCGCGAGCACCGGCAGCCCCGGCTGCAGCACAAGCAGGGCGACCGCTGCTCCGACCAGAGACAGCCTGCGAAATCCCATCATTTCCAACCTTTGCCGTACCCAGCTCGCGCGATGTCTTAGCCGAGACGGCCAAGGTATGAAAGCTACGAGATCAGATTCGCGAAGAACTCGACCACCTTGAGATGGACGAGATCGTTCCAGGTGGCAAACACCATGAGGCTCAGCACCATGGCGAGGCCGAAGCGGAAGGCGATCTCCTGGCTGCGCTCGGTGAGCGGCCGGCCCCGGACGGCCTCGATTCCGTAGAGGAGGAGATGGCCGCCATCCAGCATCGGGATCGGGAACAGGTTGATGAGGCCGAGATTGATCGAGAGCACGGCCGTGAACCACAAGGCCGGGATGAAGCCGTCCTGCGCGATCTGGCCCGACATCTGGGCGATCCGCAAGGGCCCGCCCAGCTCCTGCGTGCCGCGGCTGCCGATCACCATCTGGCCCAGGGCATGGAGCGTGCCGCCGATCATCCGTCCGGTCTCGGCGGTAGCCTCGAAGAGCGCCATGACCGGATTGCTGCGGCGGTACTCGATCCCGGCCCGGCTCACGCCGATGAGGCCGACCCGGTGCCGGTTGCCGAACCGGTCCTCGATCTCGCTCGCGGCGGGTGTGACGGTGAGCTCGACGGTCTCGCCCTGACGATCGATGGTGAAGCGCAAAGGCCGGGCGGCGCTGTCGCGCACGATGGCCTGAAGATCCTCGAAGCTCTGGATCGGAGCACCATCGACCGCGGTGATCCTGTCGCCCGGCAGCAGGCCGGCAGCGGCGGCAGGGCTGCCTTCCTGGACGGCGCCGACATCGGGCGGGGTGAACGGCCGGCCGACGGTCGCGAACAGGAGCGCCAGCGCCACGATGGCGAAGAGGAAGTTGGCGAGCGGTCCCGCCACGACGATCGCCATGCGCTGCAGGACCGGCTTCGCCGGAAAGCTGTCGGGGTCCTTGGCGTGACCGAGATCGACCGTGGCGCTGGCGGCATCGGCATCGCCCAGCATCTTGACGTAGCCGCCCAAGGGAATGGCGCTGAACTTCCAGCGCGTGCCGTGGCGATCGTTGCGGCCGAACAGCTCGGGACCGAAACCGATCGAGAAAGTCTCGATCCGCACGCCGTTGCGGCGCGCGACCCAGTAATGCCCGAACTCGTGAACGAAGACGACGACCGAGAGGATGAGGAGGAAGGGGATCAGATACTGGATGATGGTCGCGAGCATGGGAGACCTGGGTCCTTCATGAGGGGCCGCAGCCTTCGATCGTCGCCACGACCGCGGCCGCCATCCGCCGAGCCTCGGCATCGTACGCCACGACGGCGTCGAGATCATCAACGACGGCGCCCGCGAGACGCTCGAGCACCTGCCCTACGGTACGGGCTATGCCGAGAAACCCGATCCGTCGCGCCAGGAACGCCGCCACGGCCACTTCGTTGGCAGCATTGAGAATAGTAGGGGCGGCCCCACCCTGCCGCAAGGCGAGCCGTGCCAGCCGCAGCGCCGGGAAGCGCTCGAGGTCGGGCGGCTCGAAGTCGAGGCCGGAGCGGGCGCACAGATCGAGCTCCGGCGCCGTGGTGGCGAGGCGCGCCGGCCAGCCCAACGTGTAGGCGATGGGTATGCGCATGTCGGGCTCGCCGAGCTGGGCGAGGAGCGAGCCGTCCTTGAAGCTCACGAGACTGTGCACGATCGACTGCGGGTGGACCACGACCTCGATCGCCTCCTCCGGCACGCCGAACAGGTGGTGCGCCTCGATGATCTCGAGCCCCTTGTTCATCATCGTGGCGCTGTCGACGCTGATCTTGGCGCCCATCGACCAGTTGGGATGGCTCACCGCCTGCTCGGGCGTGGCCTTCGCCATGGCCTCGAGGCTCCAGCGCCGGAACGGGCCGCCGGAGGCGGTGAGGATCAGGCGTCGTACGGCCGAGCGCTCGCTGCCGGCCAGCGCCTGCCAGATCGCGTTGTGCTCGGAATCGACCGGCAGCAGGACCGCCTCGTGCCGGGCGACCTCGCGCATGAGCAGCGCGCCGGCGCAGACCAGGCATTCTTTGTTGGCCAGCGCCACCATGGCGCCGCGGCGGACCGCGGCCAGGGTCGGCCGCAGGCCCGCGGCTCCGACGATGGCAGCCATCACCCACTCGGCCGGCCGCTCCGCCGCCTCGACGAGGGCATCCATGCCGGCGGCGACCTCGATGCGCGTGCCGGCGAGGCGCTCCTTGAGGGCCGGATAGCATCGCTCGTCGCCGATCACGGCGAGCTTCGCGCTGCAGCTGCGCGCCACGGCGGCGAGCTCGTCGGCGCGCTGCCAGGCCGTCACCGCCTCGACGCGGTAGAGCTCCGGGGCTTCCGCCACCAGCGCCAGGGTGCTGCGTCCGATCGAGCCGGTCGCTCCCAGGATCGTGATGCTGCGCGGCCGGTCGGACGAAGGGGGAAGACGGCGGCTCACGGGCGGGCACCCGCCGCCATGAGCCACACGACGGCGGCGAAGGCGGGTGTCGCGAAGACGAGCCCGTCGATCCGATCCAAGAGGCCGCCATGACCCGGGATCAGCCGCCCGCTGTCCTTGACGCCGGCCCGGCGCTTGAGAGCCGATTCGAACAGATCGCCCGCCTGCGCCACCACGGCGAGCATCGACCCCAGCGTCGCGGCGAGGACGAAGCCGGCGCCGGCAGCGAGCGCCACGAGGCCGCCGAACAGGCCGGCCCCGACCATGCCACCCAGAAGTCCCGACCAGGTCTTGCCGGGGCTGATCGTGGGCGCGAGCTTGGGCCCGCCCACCGTGCGGCCGACGAAGTAGGCGCAGATGTCGGTCGCCCAGACGACGACGAGCAGCCACAGCACGTGCAGGGCTCCCGCGGCCACGTGGTTCCGCAGCCACACGAAGGCGACGATCGGCACCCCGACATAGATGACACCGCCCGCCGTGCGATCGGGCGAGCCGTTCGGCAGGAGGGCGGCCACGGCCGCGGCGAGTGCCGTGCCCGGCAGGAGGGCGGCGAACGCCAGCGAGACGTTGCCGGCCTCCATGGCGAGCACGGCGGCCGCCGGCAGGAGGGCGGCGGCGAGCAGCGCCACGAGGCGGGCCTCGAAGCCGGCGTGGGGTATCAGCCGGCTCCATTCGTCGGCCATGACGACGATCGCCGCGAGAGCCAGCAGCGTGAGCAACCAGCCGCCGACGAGCACGGCCGCGATCGCCGCGACGGCCAGCACGATCCCGGAGACGACCCGCTGCCGCAGCGCCGGGTCGAAGCCCTCAGCCGGCCGAGGCGCCATAGCGCCGTTCACGCTTCTGGTACTCACGGAGCGCCTCGTGCAGATGCTCCTCGGCGAAGTCGGGCCAGCTCACCGGCACGAACACGAGCTCGGTGTAGGCGAGCTGCCAGAGGAGGAAGTTGCTGATCCTGAGCTCACCGCTGGTCCGGATCAGGAGATCGGGATCGGGAATGCCGGCCGTGTAGAGCCGAGACGCCAGCATCGCCTCGTCGATCGCGGCGGGATCGAGCCGACCCGCCTGCGCTTCCATGGCGAGCCGGCGCGCGGCGTCGGTGATCTCGCGCCGGCTACCATAGTTCAGCGCCATGATGACGGTGATACGCTCGTTGTCGCGGCTCTGCACCTCGGCCACCTCGATGAGCTCGCGGATATCGGCGGCGAGGCCGGCACGGTCGCCGATCACCTTGAGGCGCACGCCGTTGCGGCAGAGCTCCGCGATCTCTTTCTTGAGGTAGAGCCGCAGGAGGTCCATGAGGTCGCCGACCTCG
Organism: Benzoatithermus flavus; assembly: GCF_037908215.1. Classification (NCBI taxonomy): domain Bacteria; kingdom Pseudomonadati; phylum Pseudomonadota; class Alphaproteobacteria; order Geminicoccales; family Geminicoccaceae; genus Benzoatithermus; species Benzoatithermus flavus. The sequence continues at coordinate 139,845 of NZ_JBBLZC010000001.1, forward strand.
GCCGCCGGCCGGCGCCAGTTCTCCGAGGAGAACGCGAACAGCGTCACGTAGCGCACGCCGGCCTTGGCGCAGGCCTCGACCGTGCGCCGTACGACCTCGGCACCGCGACGATGGCCGTAGACGGGCGGCATCCCACGCGACCGTGCCCAGCGGCGGTTGCCGTCCATGATGAAGGCGACGTGGACCGGCGGCGCCGGCAGCACCGCTTCCTGCCGCAGAGGCTGCTTCAGCACGCGGAATCCGCCATCAGACGTGCAGGATGTCCTTTTCCTTCTGCTCCAGGAGCTGGTTGACCGCCTCGATGTGCTTGTCGGTCATCTTCTGGACCTCGTCGGACCAGTGCTTGTGCTCGTCCTGCGAGATGTCGCCGTCCTTCTCGAGCTTCTTGAGCTGGTCCATGCCGTCGCGGCGCACGTTCCTTATGGCGATGCGGGCCTGCTCGGCATATTTGTGCGCGACCTTGACGAGCTCGTTGCGCCGCTCCTGGGTCAGCTCGGGAAGCGGCACCCGGATGAGCTGACCGTCGACGGCGGGGTTGAGGCCGAGCGAGCTGTTGCGGATCGCCTTCTCGACCGCCTTCACGAGCCCGCGGTCCCAGACCTGGACCGTGAGCATCCGGGGCTCGGGCACGTTGATCGTGCCGACCTGGGTGAGCGGCATCTCGGAGCCGTAGGCCTCGACCATGATCGGCTCTAAGAGGCTGGCGCTCGCACGGCCGGTCCGCAAGCCCTGCAGCTCCTTGCGCAGCACCTCGAGCGCGCTGTCCATGCGTTTCCTGAGATCAGCCAGGTCCGGCTGGCGGCCGCTCATGCCAAAGCCTCCTCGGTGATGATGGTGTGGGGCCCCTCGCCCCGCAGCACCCGCGCGAACGCTCCCGGAGCATGCACGGAAAACACGATGATGGGAATGCTGCTTTCCCGTGCCAGGGAAATGGCCGAGGCGTCCATGACCTTGAGGTCGCGGGCGAGCACGTCGAGATAGGTGAGATGATCGTAGCGCTCGGCGGCGGGATCGCGCTTGGGGTCGGCCGAGTAGACGCCGTCCACCTGCGTGCCCTTCAAGATCGCGTCGCAGCCCATCTCGGCGGCGCGGAGCGCCGCGGCCGTGTCGGTCGTGAAGTAGGGGTTGCCGGTCCCGGCGGCGAAGATGACGATCCGGCCCTTCTCGAGATGGCGCACCGCACGGCGCCGGATATAGGGCTCGCACACCGCCGCCATCGGGATCGCCGACATGACGCGGGTCGGAATGCCGACGTGCTGCTCGATCACGCTCTGCACGGCGAGCGCGTTGATGACCGTGCCGAGCATGCCCATGTAGTCGGCGGTCGAGCGCTCGACGCCGGCGGCAGCCAGCGTGCTGCCGCGGACGATGTTGCCGCCGCCGATCACGAGGCAGAGCTGGACACCCATGGCGTGCACGGCAGCGCAGTCCTCGGCGAGCTGGCGCAGGACACGGCGGTCGTGGCCGAACTCGCGGTCGCCCATGAGCGCCTCGCCCGACATCTTGAGGAGGACCCGGCGGAACCTGGGTCCCGGTGTGGCTGCCTCGTTCATCGGCTGGGCTCCGGCACTTGCTCTGACGTCAGGAAAACGGCCCGGGCAGCAGGACACCACCCGGGCCGGTCGGTTCATGAACGGCGCCTCAGACGCCGGCGAGCTGGGCCACCTCGCTCGCAAAGTCGTCCGCGCCCTTCTCGATCCCCTCGCCCAGCGCCAGGCGCACGAACGCCTTGATCCGGATCGGCGCCCCCAGCTCCCTGGCGGCCGCCTCGACGGCCTGCTTCACGCGCTGGTCCGGGTTGATCACGAAGGCCTGCTCGAGGAGCACCGACTCCTCGTAGAACTTGCGCACCCGGCCTTCGACCATCTTCTCGATGATGTTCTCGGGCTTGCCGGACTGACGGGCCTGATCGGCGTAGATCGCGCGCTCGCGCTCGAGTACGGCGGGATCGACCTTGTCGGTGCTGACGGCCTGCGGATTGCTGGCGGCGATGTGCATGGCGAGCTGCTTGCCGAGCTCGGCGAGCTTTGCTCGGTCGCCGGTCGATTCCAGCGCCACGAGCACGCCGAGCTTGCCCAGGCCCGGAGCGAGCTGGTTGTGCAGGTAGCCGGCGACGATGCCGTTGTCGACCTCGAGATAGGCGGCACGGCGCAGGTTCATGTTCTCGCCGATCACGGCAATCGCCTGCGTGATCTCGTCCTGAACCGTGCGGCCGGTGGCCGCGATGGCCGCGGCCTTGAGCGCCTCGACGTCGCCCTTCACCTGCGGGGCAAGGGCGGTGATGCGACGGACGAGCTCCTGGAAGGTCTCGTTCCGGGCCACGAAGTCGGTCTCGGCGTTGACCTCGACGAGCGCGCCGCCGGTCTCGGCCAGCGTCAGGCCGATCAGGCCCTCGCTGGCGACGCGGCCGGCCTTCTTCGCCGCCGCGGCCAGGCCCTTCTTGCGCAGCCAGTCCGTGGCCGCCTCGATGTCGCCGCCGGTCTCCGTCAGCGCCTTCTTGCAGTCCATCATACCGGCGCCGGTGCGCTCGCGCAGCTCTTTGACGAGAGCGGTCGTGATCTCGGCCATACTCAAACGATCTCCATGCTGGTCAGGCTGGGTCGAAGCGAACACTCAGCCCGCATGCGTCTGCGACTCGGCCGCCTCGCCACCTTCCGCCGGGATCTCCACGCCCTCAGGCAGCTCCTCGATCTCGCCGAGATCGGCGATGGCGCCGACATCGATGCCGGACGCCGACATCTCGGCCTGGATGCCGTCGAGCACCGCCGCCACGGCCAGATCGCAATAGAGGTTGATGGCGCGGCTGGCGTCGTCGTTGCCGGGGAACGGGTAGCGGATGTTCTTGGGGTTGCAGTTGCTATCGACGACCGCCACGACCGGAATGCCAAGCTTGTTGGCCTCCTGGACGGCGATCTCCTCCTTGTTCGTGTCGATCACGAACAGGATGTCGGGCAGGCCGCCCATGTCCTTGATGCCGCCGAGCGCACGCTCGAGCTTGTCGCGCTCGCGGCTCAGGTTCAAGAGCTCCTTCTTGGTGAAGCCGTGCTGCGTGGCGGGGTCGGCGAGCTGCGCCTCGAGCTCGCGCAGGCGGCGGATCGACTGCGAGATGGTCTTCCAGTTGGTCAGCATGCCGCCGAGCCAACGATGGTTGACGTAGTACTGGCCGCAGCGCTTGGCGGCGGCCGCGATCGGCTCCTGCGCCTGGCGCTTGGTGCCGACGAACAGCACGCGCCCGCCACTGGCGACGACGTCGCGGATGGCCACCAGCGCCCGGTGCAGCATCGGCACGGTCTGGGTCAGATCGAGGATGTGGACTCCGTTGCGCACCCCGAAGATGTAGGGGGCCATGGCCGGGTTCCAGCGACGGGTCTGGTGGCCGAAATGAACGCCAGCCTCGAGGAGCTGACGCATGGTGAAGGTCGGGAAAGCCATCTCTTGGATCCTGTTCCGGTTGATCCGCCACGGGCAAGTCACCCGACCCGCGTGGGCCGGGCACCGGACGGCGCAAGGGTCACGCCTTTCGCCCGCGTGTGAGGTCGCGTGCTATCTATAGGCGGCTCCGGCGCTTGGCAAGGGCGTGCGGCGGAAAAGCCGAGACCGTGGAGCGGACGGCGAGGTACGGTGCGCCCGATGCGCGGTGCTGGCAGCGTGCCGCCGGGACGCTTCCTCAACACTTTTTATGTTAATCGTTGCCACGGCTGCATTTCTCGAATTCGTTCGTGCAATTTCGCTTCACATGGCCGCGAGCTCCCGCCTCGCGGCCGTCCCGGAGCCGATCCGGAAATATTATCCTGAACGACTCTCGCGCACGAGGCCGGGCGGCCGTGGGCCGCCATCACGCCGGGCTCGTTCGCGGTGTCGCCCGCGCTCGTTCGTCCGGTGACCCCGGCTAGTTCGGGAGCGACAGGTCCCGCACCGCCAGCACGCCGGCGAGCCGCTCGACGTCGAGGCGCTGGCCGCTGGCGAGGAGATAGTCCTCCGGCAGCACCAGGACCGCCTCGTCCTCGCCGGGCATGGGCACCACGAGGCGGATGCGGGCACCCGTGCCCGCCCGGCGCTCCAGCATCGGCTTCAGCTTCAAGGCCACGGCGGGCGCCGCGACCCTGATCTCGACCACGCCGCGGGCCTGGTCGGCGACGTCGTCGAGCTTCTGGATGCGCTGGGCGGTGAGACGGAGATTGTCGCCGTCGACCCGCGCGTCGACCTCGAAATAGAGAGGAACCGAAGCCTGAAGCAGCTCGCGGGTCTGCGAGAGGAGCTCGCTGAACACCGTGACCTCGAACTGGGCCGCGTGATCGGAGACCATGACGCGGGCGAAGCGCGTGCGCTCGGTGACCCGCTCCTGTATGCTCGCGACCACGCCGGCGAGGCGCAGCCTGCCGCCTTCTCCGGAAGCCGCCACCTGCCGCAGCCGGTCGCCCGGCACGACCATGAGCCGGGCGAGCGCGTTCTGGTAGCCGTCGAGCGGGTGGGCCGAGAGATAGAGGCCGAGCACGTCGAACTCCATCTGCAGCCGCTCGAGTGCCGGCCAGTCGTCGGCATCGGGCAGGTCCGGTACCGGCATCCGGGCGGGACCGGCCTCGCCGAACAGGCTCACCTGCGCGCTCTCGGCGGCCTCGGCCGCAGCGGCGGCGTAGCGCAGCAGAACGTCGGCGCCCTCCACGACCCGGCGGCGGTTCGGGATCAGGCTGTCGAGCGCCCCGGCGCGGGCGAGGCTCTCGAGCAGGCGCTTGTTGATGATCTTCGTTCCGCAGCGGGCCATGAGGTCGAACACGTCCCGGAACGGCCCCTTCGCCTCGCGCTCCTCGACGAGCTGGTTCACGGCGGCGGCCCCCACGCCCTTGATGGCGGCGAGAGCGTAGCGCACGCCCGTGCCCGCGCTGCCGTCCTCGACGATGAAGCGGGACGTCGAGGCGTTGACGTCCGGCGGGTAGAGCGGGATGCCGCGCTGGCGCATCTCGTTGCGGTAGCCGGCGAGCTTCTCCTGGTTGTCGCACTCCATCGTCATGGCGGCCGCGAAGAACTCGACCGGGTGGTTGGCCTTGAGGTAGGCCGTCTGGTAGGCGAGGAGCGCGTAGGCCGCGGCGTGGGATTTGTTGAAGCCGTAAGAGGCGAACTTCGCGACCGCATCGAAGATCGTGTTGGCGAGCCCCTCCTCGATACCCCGCTCCTTGCAGCCTCTGACGAACACCTCGCGCTGGGCGTCCATCTCGGCCTTGATCTTCTTGCCCATGGCACGGCGTAAGAGATCGGCGCCGCCCAGCGTGTAGCCGGCGAGCTGCTTGGCGATCTCCATCACCTGCTCCTGGTAGATGATCACACCGTTGGTCTCGGCGAGGATCGGCTCGAGCAGCGGATGGAGATAGCTCGGGTCCTCGAGCCCGTGCTTGACGTTGGTGTAGCGCGGAATGTTGTCCATCGGGCCCGGCCGGTAGAGCGACACCATGGCGATGATGTCCTCGAAGCAGTCGGGCTTGAGCTTGCGCAGCGCGTCGCGCATGCCCGTCGATTCCAGCTGGAACACGCCCTGCGTCTCGGCGCGGGAGAGGAGCTCGTAGGTCGGCCGGTCGTCGAGCGGCAGCGCCGCGAGGCTGAGCGGCGTGCCGCGCGCGCGGACGAGCTTCTCCGCGTGCACGAGCATGGTGAGGGTGGAAAGGCCCAGGAAATCGAACTTGACCAGCCCCGCCTTCTCGACGTCCTTCATGTTGAACTGGGTCGAGGGCATGAGGGCCCTGGGATCGCGGTAGAGCGGGACCAGCTCCTCGAGCGGCCGGTCGCCGATCACGACACCGGCGGCGTGCGTCGAGGCGTTGCGCGGCAGGCCCTCGAGCTGAAGGGCGATGTCGATCATCTTGGCCACACTCGGGTCCTCGTCTCGCGCCTCCCTGAGGCGGGGCTCGATTTCCAGCGCCTGGGCGAGGGTCACCGGGTTCGCCGGGTTGCTCGGCACGAGCTTGCAGATCCGATCGACCAGCCCGAAGGGCAGGCCCATTACCCGGCCGACATCGCGCAGGGCCGCCCGTGCCTGCAGCGTGCCGAAGGTGATGATCTGGGCGACGCGCTCGGCACCGTAGCGGTCGCGGACATAGGTGATGACCTCGTGGCGCCGGTCCTCGCAGAAGTCGATGTCGAAGTCCGGCATCGACACGCGCTCGGGATTGAGGAAGCGCTCGAACAGGAGGCCGAAGCGCAAGGGATCGAGATCGGTGATCTTGAGGCTCCAGGCGGCGAGCGAGCCCGCCCCGGAGCCGCGGCCGGGACCCACGGGAATCCCGTGCGCCTTGGCCCACTTGATGAAGTCCGAGACGATGAGGAAGTAGCCCGGGAACTTCATCTGGGCGATGACGTCGAGCTCGTAAGCGAGCCGCTCGCGGTAGGGTCTGGCCGCCGCCTCGCGCGCGGCCTCGTCCATGCCGGGCCTGAACACGGCCTCCTCGAGGCGCTCCTCGAGCCCTTCCCAGGCCTGCCGGCGCATCTCCGCCTCCTCGTCCTCGGCGAAGGTGGGAAGGATCGGGTTGCGGGAAGGCGCCATGAAGGCGCAGCGCCGTGCCACGACCAGCGTGTTCGCGATCGCCTCGGGCAGGTCCGAAAACAGCTCCGCCATCTCGGCCGCGGACTTGAAGCGGTGCTCGAGCGTGAGCCGGCGCCGGTCCTCCTGCGCGATCTGGGTACCCTCGGCGATGCAGATCAGCGCATCGTGCGCCTCGTAGCCTCCGGCATCGAGGAAGTGCACGTCGTTGGTGGCGACGAGCGGCACGTCGTGGGCGTAAGCCAGATCGACCAGCGCCGGCTCGACCGCGTCCTCCTCCTCGAGTCCGTGGCGCATCAGCTCCATGTAGAGCCGGTCGCCGAAGACAGCCTTGAGCTCGAGAAGAAGGCGCTCGGCGAGCTTGGCATCGCCGCGGCGCAGCGCGCAACCGATCGGGCCAGAGGGACCGCCGGTGAGGAGGATCAGGCCTTCGTGGTGCCGGACCAGCTCGTCGAGGGTCACCTTGATCTCGGCACCGGGCTCGGCCGCGACGTAAGCCCGGCTCAGGAGCTTCAGAAGGTTGCCGTAGCCCGTCTCGTCCTTGACCAGGAGCACCACGTGCTCGGCCGCCTGCTGCCGGCTCGGCGTGCGCGGCAGCGGCTCGAGAGGGGCGAGCGGCAGCAGCGCACCCACGATCGGCTGCACGCCCGCCTTCTTGGCCGCGGTGCAGAACTGCATGACGCCGAACAGGTTGGCGTGATCGGTCACCGCCACGGCCGGCATCGCCGCCGCCTTGCAGGCCTTCACCAGAGGCTCGAGCCGGACCGTGCTCTCGAGCAGCGAGAAGGCGGAGCGGACGCGCAGATGGACGAAGTCGGCGTGAGGCATCGCAGGCTGATCTCCGGGTCGGCCGCGATGGTACACCCGAGGCGGGTACAACGATCAACCGGCTGCGCGCACTTGTCCCCGCCTTCCACAGGCGGGAGAACGCGCTTGTATCATCAACTGGTGATAAAGGCGCGGCGACCATGACGCTGCGCCTCGACTGCGAGCAGATCGACCGGCTGGCGTAGGAGCTGGCCGAGGCCACGGGCGAGAGCGTCGAGGCCGCCGTCGGCAAGGCGATCCGCGAGCGGCTGGAGCGCGTCAGGCCGCTCGCGATGTCATCTCTCAACGTGTACGAGGCACGGGTGGTGCTTTCGGGCCGTGGACCGCGTGGCCGCGCCCGTTTTCCCTCGGACCCGGTCGATCGTTTCCTGGCTCGGCTACAAGTCGACGCAGTCGAGATCGTCCCCTTCGATCCCGACCAGGTCGTTCTCGCCCACGAGGCCCATCTCCGCTTCGGGAGGGGCTTCCATCCGGCGGTCCTGAGCTTCGCCGACTGCGCTGCCTATGCGCTCGCGAAGCTCCGGGGCGAGCCCTTGCCGTTCAAGGGCGACGACTTCTCCCGGACCGACATAACGCCGGCGCTAGCACCCCGAGCCTTCCTCAGGCCGCGAGCGGCAGCCGCGCCAAGCGGCCGTCCATCAGGCGGTAGGTGACGTCCATCCGGGCGGCGAGCTCGGGGTTGTGGGTCGCGATCAGCGCCGCCGTGCCGGTCTCGCGGACGATCTCGAGCAGAACCTTGAATACCTCGTCGGCGGTGTGCGGATCGAGATTGCCGGTCGGCTCGTCGGCCAGGATCAGGCCGGGGCCGTTGGCGAGCGCCCGGGCGATCGCGACCCGCTGCTGCTCGCCGCCCGAGAGGCGCGCCGGGCGGTGATCGAGGCGGGGCGCAAGGCCGAGGCGGCTCAGGAGTCCTTCCGCCCGCACCCTCGCCTCGCGCCGGCCGCGGCCGGCGATGAGCTGCGGCATCAGCACGTTCTCGAGCGCCGTGAAGTCGGGCAAAAGGTGGTGAAACTGGTAGACGAAGCCGATCCGCTCGCGCCGGAGCCGGGTTCGCTCGGCATCGCCGAGCCCGCTGCAGGCCCGGCCGTCGATCGCGACCTCGCCGGCGCTCGGCCGCTCGAGCAGGCCCGCGATGTGGAGAAGCGTCGACTTGCCGGCGCCGGAGGGGCCGACCAGGGCGGCGATCGTGCCGGGTGCGAGAGCGAGATCGATGCCCTGCAGCACCTCTAGCGCCACCTCGCCCTGGCGGAAGCGGCGCTTGATGCCGGAGAGGCGCAGGACGGGCGCCCGCTCACTCATAGCGCAGCGCCTCCACCGGATCGAGCCGGGCCGCACGCCAGGCCGGGTAGATCGTGGCGAGGAAGGAGAGGATCAGACCCATGGCGACGACGCTCAGCACGTCGCCCGCCTCGACCTTGGCCGGCAGCTCGGAGAGGAAGCGGATCTCGGCCGACCAGAGCTCGGTACCGGTCAGGCTCTCGAGCCCTTTGCGGATCGTGTCGATGTTGAGCGCGAAGGCGAGCCCCAGGACGAAGCCCGTGAGCGTGCCGACGATGCCGATCGAGGCACCGCTCAGGAAGAACACGCGCAGGATGGCGCCGCGCGTGGCGCCCATGGTGCGCAGGATGGCGATGTCGCGGCCCTTGCTCTTCACGAGCATGGTGATGCCAGTGATGATGTTGAAGGCGGCCACGAGGATGATGAGGGTGAGGATCAGGAACATCACGTTCCGCTCGACCTGTAGCGCCGCGAAGAAGTGCGAGTTGAGCTGCTGCCAGTCGACGAGGCGCACGTCGGGCCCGAGCCGGGACTGCAGCTCCGGGCGGTAGGCACCGATCCGGTCCGGATCGTCGACCATGATCTCGATAGCGTTGACGCGATCCGGGAGCTGGAAATAGGCTTGCGCGTCGGCGAGCGGGATATAGACGAAGCTGTTGTCGTACTCGTACATCCCGACCTCGAAGATGGCGGCCACCGTGAAGGTCTTGATGCGCGGCACGCTGCCGAACGCGGTGGCGGCGCCCTTGGGCGAGATCAGGGTGAGCTGGCTGCCGAGGCCGAGGCCCATGCGCTCGGCCATGCGGCTGCCGATGGCGGCCGAGCCCGGCGCGTTGAGCCCCACGAGCGAGCCCTGCACGACGTGGCCCGCGATCACCTCGCGTTTCTGCAGCTCCTCCGGCCGCACGCCGCGGACGATCGCCCCCGCGGCCACGCCGTTGGCGCTCACCATCACCTGGCCCTCGACATAGGGCATGACGGCGACCACACCGGGGGCACCGTCGAGGCGCTTTGTCAGCGCGTCGAAGCTGGCGATGCCGGCGGGGCCGCTCACCACGGTGGCATGGCCGTTGACGCCCAGCACCCGGCCCAGGAGCTCGACGCGAAAGCCGTTCATCACGGCGAGCACCACGATGAGCGTGCCGACCCCGAGCGCTATGCCGATCAGCGCGAAGCCCGCGATGACCGAGATGAAGCCCTCGCCCCTGGTCGGCCGCAGGTACCGCCAGGCGACCAGGCGCTCGAAACGACCGAAGGCCATCAGCCGGCGAAACGCTCCAGGAGCTCCACCGGCGTCACCTCCTCGCGCTCGCCGGTGCGGCGGCTCTTGATCTCGACCTTGTCCTCCTTGACCCCGCGCGGGCCCACCGTCACCTGCCAGGGCAGGCCGATCAGATCCATGGTCGCGAACTTCACCCCGGCGCGCTCGTCGCGGTCGTCCAAGAGCACGTCGACACCCATGGCGGTGAAGCGCATGTAGAGCTCCTCGGCCATGGCGGTGGTGGCGGCATCGTCAGGGCGGAGATTGACGAGGCCGATGCGGAACGGGGCGACGCTCTCGGGCCAGATGATGCCCTTCTCGTCGTGAAACGCTTCGATGAGCGCCCCCACGAGTCGCGAGACGCCGATGCCGTAGGAGCCCATCTCGACCGGCACCTCGGTCCCGTCGGGGCCCATGACCACGGCTCCCATGGGCTTCGAGTACTTGGTGCCGAAATAGAAGATGTGGCCGACCTCGATGCCGCGGCCGGAGCGCAGGCGCTCCGGCGGCACCGGACAGCTCGCCGGATCGTGCTTCTCGTCGGCGGCGGCGTAGAGCGAGCGCAGCATCTCCGGGTCGAGATCGGGAGCGTTGAAGTCGATCTGCTCGAAGGCCGCATCGTAATAGACGGCACTCTCGCCGGTCTGGGCCAGGATCTGGAACTCGTGGCTCATGTTGCCGCCGATCGGGCCGGTCTCGGCCTGCATCGGAATGGCGGTGAGGCCCATGCGCTTGAAGGCGCGAAGATACGCTACGAACATGTTGTCGTAAGAGCGCTTCGCCCCTTCGTAGTCGAGGTCGAAGCTGTAGGCGTCCTTCATCAGGAACTCGCGCCCGCGCATCACGCCGAAGCGCGGCCGGATCTCGTCCCGGAACTTCCACTGGATGTGGTAGAGGTTGAGCGGAAGCTGCCGGTAGCTGCGCACGTGCCGACGGAAGATGTCGGTGACGTTCTCCTCGTTGGTCGGCCCGTAGAGCATCTCGCGCTCGTGCCGGTCCTTGATGCGCAGCATCTCCTTGCCGTAAGCCTCGTAGCGCCCGCTCTCGCGCCAGAGATCGGCCGGCTGGATGGTCGGCATCAGGATCTCGATCGCACCCGCCGCGTTCATCTCCTCGCGGACGATCTGCTCGACTTTCTTCAGGACGGCGAAGCCGAGCGGCAGCCAGCTATAGATGCCCGCCGAAAGCTGCTGGATCATGCCGGCGCGCAGCATGAGCTTGTGCGAGACGATCTCGGCCTCGGCCGGGGCCTCCTTGAGCACGGGGAGGAAATAGCGCGACAGACGCATCGGCGGCACATCTACCTGTTTGGGAGCGCGCGCACTCTAGGCAGGGAGCGCCGGTTCGGCAACGCGAAAGCACCGCGCGGGCGGACAGGGAACATTCCTGGAACGCTTGCTCTCTCCAGCAGACGTCAACTTAGAGTTAAGAACATTCCCGCCCGCGGCAAAGAAAAAGGCCGCAGCTTGCTGCCACGGCCTAGTAGGGAGGAAACGCCTCAAGTCGGGTGTCACAGGGGAACTCCCAAGACACGCCTCTCATATAGACGCTCGTCGAACTCGATGCAAGGGGCGGCGACACAAAAAAAGTCCGTGGATTTACCGACACGTTTTCGTTGAAAGAACCCTAATAGCTTTTACACAAAATTTGCCGAAGTTTTAGTTGATCACATCGCGGTGATCCTATGGGGTCATACAGCCCCTCCTGCCACAGCATCAAAGAACCATGGCAGTGCTTCTACTTTCCAGCGGCTGAACAGTGAACGGCAGAGCACCATGTGCCGATAACGCACCACGGTTATCCATAAGAAAAAGCGACCAGGAGGGCTCCGGTTCCAAACCCGGCTTGCAGCCGGCAAGAGAACACACGGAACCTTTGGCTCGGCCCGCCGCGACCGAGCACCGGCTGCACCACCACGGCAGCCCGGAACAAAAGGACAACGGCACTCCAGCAGGAGGCGAAAGCACCGGCCGAGCGCCGGGCAGTGCTTTCGCCCTCCGGGACGGCTTCGGCCTAAGAAAGCCGATGCGGCCGCAGGTCGACGAGGCCGCTGCCGATGAACCAGGCGATGGCGTAAGTGACGAGGACGGCGAGCACGGTCGTGATCGCGGCCTTGAGCAGGAGCCGGGGTCTGGCCGGCGCGCTCTCGACATTGCCGACCTGCGGGTTCTCCTCGGGCGAGACACCGATCGGCAGGGCCATGAAGAAGATCAGCCACCAGACCACGGCGAAGGTGACGATGGCACCGTAGATGTTCATGCCTGCTCGAGCTCGATGAGGGTGCCCTGGAAATCCTTGGGATGCAGGAACAGGACGGGCTTGCCGTGGGCGCCGATCCTGGGCTCGCCGTCGCCCAGCACCCGAGCCCCCTGCTGCCGCAGCCGGTCACGGGCAGCCAGGATGTCCTCGACCTCGTAGCAGACGTGGTGGATGCCGCCCGACGGGTTCTTGTCGAGGAAGCTCCTGATCGGCGAGGCATCCCCGAGCACGCCCAGAAGTTCGATCTTGGTGTTGGGCAGCTCGATGAACACGGTCTGTACCCCGTGCTCGGGCTGATCTTCGACGGGCGAGGTCCGGGCCCCCAGCACGTCGCGATAGTGGCGGGCGGCGGCCTCGATGTCGGGGACGGCGATGGCGACGTGGTTCAGGCGACCGAGCATGGGGCGGTTCACTCCTCGAGAGCGGCGAGCGTCTCGGCGCTCAGCCGGGTGATCTGGACCTCGACGATCGGGCGCCGGTGACGGGGCAGGTCGAGCGCCTGGCGCAGCGCCACACGCACGATCTCGCGCACGCGCTCGTCGTCGCGCACAGCCTCGTCGCTCATGTCCTCGACGGCATCGGCGATCGCGTCGCAGACCTGCCCCTTGATCTCGCCGAACCGGTCCGCCTCGAAGGCGCCCAGAGGCGTGAGCTGCGGCGGGGCCAGGATGCTCCCCTCCTCGTCGAGCACGAGGCTCACGAGAATCGTGCCGTGGTTCATGAGCCGCCGGCGCGTGCGGAACAGATCGTCGCCGGCCTCGACCAGGCCGTCGGTCTCCATGACCATCCGGCCGACCGGGATCTCGTCGACGACCTCGGGCGCGCCGGGTGCGATCCGCAGCACGTCGCCGTTCTCGATCAGAACGGCGTGCTCGATGCCGAGATCCTGCGCCAGGCGCTGGTGCGCGTGCAGGTGGCGCGCCTCGCCGTGCACCGGGATCGCGATCTTGGGCTTGATCCAGCGATACATCTGCTCGACCTCGTCCCGGCACGGATGGCCCGAGACGTGGACGAAATGGTCGACCTCGGTGATCACCTCGATGCCGGAGCGGACGAGCTGGTTGTGCAGATTGTAGAGCGTGCGCTCGTTGCCGGGGATGATCTTGGCGCTGAAGATCACGGCATCGCCCGGCTCGAGGCGCACGCGCGGGTGCTGGTGGCCGGCGATGCGTACGAGAGCGCTGCGCGACTCGCCCTGGCTGCCGGTGCACAGGTAGAGCACGCGGTCGCGCGGCAGGAGCTCGGCCTCGCGCTCGTCGCGGATCGGCGGGATGTCCTTGAGATAGCCGACCTCGCGCGCCGCCTCGATCATGCGGCGCATGGAGCGCCCGACCACGAAGATCTCGCGGCCGGCGGCATGGGCCGCCAGCATCGCCGTCTCGAGCCGCGCTATGTTGGAGGAAAAGGTGGTGAGCACCACTCGATAGGGCTGATCGGCGATCAGCCTGGTCAGGCTCTCGCGCACCTCGGCCTCGGAGCCGGAGGTGCCGGGCGAGAGCACGTTCGTGCTGTCGCCGACGAGGGCCAGCACCCCTTCCCGCCCCACCGCCTCCAGCGTCGCCACGTCGGTCCGAGCACCCACGAGCGGTGCCGGATCGAGCTTCCAGTCGCCGGTATGGAGCACGCGCCCGAAGGGCGTGTCGAGGACGAGGGCGTTGGAATCGGGGATCGAGTGGGTGACGTGGACGAAGCGGCACTCGAAGCCGCCCACGCGAAAGCGCTCGCCCGGCTCGACGACGTTGATCGGCACCTCGCGCGCGATCTCGGTCTCGGCGAGCTTCGCGCGCAGGACCGCCGCGGCGAAGGGCGTGCACCAGACCGGGCAGCCGAGGCGCTGCCAGAGATAGGGCACGGCACCCACGTGGTCCTCGTGGGCGTGGGTGATGACGATACCATCCAGCGCCGAGCGCTGTTCCTCGATGAAGCGGAGATCGGGGAGAACGATGTCGACACCGGGCAGGCGGTCGTCGGCAAAGCCGATGCCGAGGTCGACCATCAGCCAACGGCCCTCGAGACCATAGAGATAGGCATTGACGCCGATCTCGCCGGCCCCGCCCAGGGCGACAAAACGCAGGTCGGAGAATGCGGTCACGCGGACTGCCCCTTTCCCGAGCGGATCAGCTCGCGGTTCATGGCATAGATCTCGAGCAAACCGGCCATGGTGAGGTCACGGTCGATGTGCTGCAGCGCTGGGCAGCGCTTGGCGAACAGAGGCGCCAGTCCACCGGTTCCGATCACCGTCATCGGCTTGCCGTGCTCGCTCTGGATACGGCCGACGAGCCCCTCGATCAGGCCGACGTAGCCCCAGAACACGCCGGACTGCATGGCCTCGACCGTGGAGCGGCCGACCACCCGTTCCGGCGGCTCCACGGCGATGCGCGGCAGCTTGGCCGCGGCACGGTGGAGCGCCTCGAGCGACAGGTTGATGCCGGGGGCAATGGCGCCGCCGCAATAAGCGCCAGCCTCGTCGACCACGTCAAAGGTAGTGGCGGTGCCGAAATCGACGATGATGAGCGGCGGCTTGTAGCGCTTCTTCGCCGCCACGGCGTTGACCACGCGGTCGGCGCCGACCTCGTGCGGGTTCGTCAGGCTCACCTTGATCGGATATTCCAGATCCTCGCCGACGACGAAGGCACGGCAGCCGAAGAAGTCGCGGCTCATCCAGCGCAGGCCGATGACCGCCTGCGGCACCACGCTCGAGATCACGACGGCTTCCACCTGCTCGTGGGAGAAGCCTTTGAGCCGCATGAGCTGGATCAGGGCGGCCGCGTATTCCTCTGCCGTCCGCTCACGGTTGGTCGACAGGCGCCACTGCCCGACGAGCTCGGGCTCGCGGTAGAGCGCGAAGACCGTGTTGGTATTGCCGACATCGATCGCGAGGAGCATGAACTCCGCTTCCGTCTGCTCGCCTGGATCCCCGTTTCCGGCGATGTCGTTCTAGCGCCGGCGGCGCACGAGAGCCAGAGCCGATGCCGGTCGACGGCCGGCCGCCATGCTCAGCCGAGCACGATCTCGCCGGCCGTGAAGCGCTCGATCCCGCCCGGAGCCCGCTCAAGGTGGATGGCACCGGTTCCGTCCACGTCGACGAAACGACCCTGGATGATCCCGCTTCCGACTTTGAACTCCACGACGGCGCCAAGGCGATGGGCGCGGGCGAGCCACGCGGCGCGCAGAGCCGCGAAGCCGCCCTCCTCCCAGGCCGCGAGCCGCTGCCGCAAAGGTCCGGTCAGGGCATGGAGCAGAAGCATGGGCTCGATATCGCCGAGTCCGGGCTGCGCCGCGAGGCGGGTCACCGGATAGGGCACCGCCTCCTCGGGCGGCGACCAGCGGACGTTCACCCCGATGCCGATCACGAGCCAGGCGCAACGTCCCGTCGCATCCGCGTTCCCCTCGAGCAGAATGCCCGCGGTCTTCGCACCCGCGATCAGGACGTCGTTCGGCCACTTCATCCGCGGGGAAACCGCCCCTGCCGACAGCAGCTCCACGGCCTCGGCCAGGGCCAGGGCAGCGACGAGAGAAAGGGTCGAGGCCTCGGCGAGCGAGTGGCGGTCGGGGCGCAGGATCAAGGATGCGTAGAGATTGCCCGGCGGCGACTGCCAGATCCGGCCGAGCCGTCCTCGTCCGGCCGTCTGGCGCTCGGCCACCACGAACAGGCCCGCAGCCTCGCCCCGCTCGGCGAGGCCGCAGGCCACGTCGTTGGTGCTCGTGGCTTCCTCGAGACGAAGACAGCGGAAGCCGTGCGGCAGATCGCTGCCGAGACTCACTTGGCGAGTGCCGTCGCGGCCGTCTGGGCGGAACCCAGGATCGGCGAGGACAGGACCGGGATCACGAAGAACAGCATCAGCACGGCGCAGATCGCGACCACCGAGCCGACCGCCGGATAGGTCGGCGGATCGAACGCCTCGGCGGGCTCGTCGAAATACATGATCTTGACGATCCGCAGGTAATAGTAGGCGCCTACGACCGAGATGACGACACCCAGAACGGCGAACCGGATCAGGCCGGCATCGATCGCCGCCTTGAACACGTAGAGCTTGCCGATGAAGCCCGCGAGCGGCGGAATGCCGGCCAGGGAGAACATGAAGATGGCAAGGGCCAGCGCCATCATCGGCCGCCGCCGCGACAGGCCCGCGAGATCGGCGATTGATTCGACGTAGCGGCCCTGACGGCGCATCAGGAGGATGCAGGCGAAGGTGCCGATCGTCATGAAAAGATAGATCGCCATGTAGACCAAGGCGCCGTTGATGCCGCCGGCCGTTCCGGCAGCGACGCCCACGAGCGCGTAGCCGACATTGGCGATGCCGCTATAGGCCATCAGTCGCTTGAAGTTGCTCTGGCCGATGGCAGCGAAGGAGCCCAGCGCCATGGAGGCGATCGAGACCACGATCACGATCTGCTGCCACTGGTCGACCCACTGGTGGAACGGCCCCATCAGCACGCGGAGCAGGAGGCCCACGGCCGCGACCTTGGGCGCACCCGCCATGAAGGCGGTGACCGGCGAGGGGGCGCCCTCGTAGACGTCGGGCGTCCACATGTGGAACGGCACGGCGGCCATCTTGAAGGCGAGGCCCGAGACCACGAAGATCAGGCCGACGAGAGCGCCGAGCGGCAGGCCCTTGGCCCCACCGTCCGCACCCGACCACAAGGTCGCCAGTGCGTCGAACTGCAGCGTGCCGCTGAAGCCGTAGACGAGCGAGCAGCCGTAAAGGAGCATGCCCGAGGCCAGGGCACCCAGGACGAAGTATTTCAGGCCCGCCTCGGTCGAGCGCAGATTGTCGCGATGGAAGGCAGCCATCACGTAGATGGACAGGCTCTGCAGCTCCAGCGACATGTAGAGCGCGATGAGGCTGTTGGCCGAGACCATCATGCTCATGCCGAGCGAGGCGAACAGGACGAGCAGCGGGTACTCGAACCGGTCGATGCGCTCGTCCTGGAGGAAGCCGCCGGCGAGGGCCAGGGCTCCGGCCGAGCCCAGGAGGATCAGCACCTTCAGGAACGCGGCGTAGCCGTCGAACACGAAGTGGCCGTCGAAGCCCAGGGCTCTGGTCTTGTCCTGGGCGATCACGACGATCGCGGCCACGATCAGGGTGAGGATGGCGAGCGGCGCCAGGAGGCGGCTGGTCGCGTCCTGCTCGCGGAAGGCGCCCACGAGCAGAAGCGCCAGCACGCCCACGAACAGGATCAGCTCCGAGAGGACCGGCGTCAGATCGAAGGTCATGGTCCGGCTTCCTTCCTCAGCGCAGCGCCAGCTTGGTGGTCTCGACGCCGATCTGCGCGAGGAGCTGGTCGACCGAAGCGTGCATGGGATCGAGGAACAGCGACGGGTAGACGCCCATGACGAGTGCCAGCACCACGAGCGGGGCGAAGGCAACCACCTCGTTGAAGCGCATGTCGCGAATGCCCTTGAGGCTCTCCTTGACGAGCGCGCCGAAGATGACGCGCCGATAGAGCCAGAGCATGTAGGCGGCGCCCAGGATCATGCCGGTGGCGGCGAAGGCCGCGACCCAGCTCGAGAACTGGAAGATGCCGACGATGACCAGGATCTCGCCGATGAAGCCGCTGGTGCCGGGCAGGCCCACGGACGCCATCATGAACAGCATGAAGGTGAAGGCGTAGACCGGCATGGCTTCCGCGAGCCCGCCATAGGCCGCGATCTCGCGGCTGTGGATGCGATCGTAGACCACGCCCACCACCATGAAGAGAGCGCCCGAGACGAGCCCGTGCGAGAGCATCTGCATGATGCTGCCCTCGACGCCCAGCGCGTTCGGCGTGAAGATGCCGATCGTGACGATGCCCATGTGCGCCACCGAGGAGTAGGCGATGAGCTTCTTCATGTCGTTCTGCATCAGCGCCACGAGCGAGGTGTAGACGATGGCGACGATGGAGAGCGTGAACACGAAGGGCGCGTAATAGGCCGAGGCCTCGGGCAGCATCGGCAGGGAGAACCTGAGGAAACCGTAGCCACCGAGCTTCAGGAGCACACCGGCGAGCAGCACCGAGCCCGCGGTCGGAGCCTCGACGTGGGCGTCGGGCAGCCAGGTGTGGAACGGCCACATCGGCACCTTGACCGCGAAAGAAGCGAACATCGCAATCCACAGGAACTTCTGGATCGAGAGGTCGAGGCCGCTCGCGTGCAGGCGGGCCGTCATCTCCGGGATCTCGGTGGTGCCCGTGTGCAGATAGATCACGAGGATCGCGACCAGGAACAGGACCGAACCCAGGAGCGTGTAGAGGAAGAACTTGAAGGCGGCGTAGATCCGCCGCGGGCCGCCCCAGATGCCGATGATGAGGTACATCGGGATCAGGATGCCCTCGAAGAAGAGATAGAACAGGATCGCGTCCAGGGCACAGAACACGCCCACCATGAGCGAGTCCATGAGCAGGAACGCGATCATGTACTCCTTTACCCGGGTATGGACCGAGTGCCAGGAGCCGATCACGACCACGACGGTCAGGAGCGTGGAGAGCAGCACGAACCAGAGCGAGATGCCGTCCACGCCCATGTAGTAGGTGATGCCGAGCCCGGCGAGCCAGGGCGCCTTTTCGACGAGCTGGAAGCCGGGCTGCACCGGATCGAAGTTGCCCCACACCAGAAGCGAGAGAAGGAAGGTGACGAGCGACGTCCAGAGCGCGACGCTCCGGCTGTTGCGCGCCACGACCTCGACCTCGCCGCGGATGCAGAGAATGAAGCCGGCACCCACCAGCGGCAGGAAGGTGACGAGCGAAAGAAGCGGCCAGTCGCCCATGAGCCTCACCCGAGGGTCAGATAGAG
Source organism: Benzoatithermus flavus (assembly GCF_037908215.1). Classification (NCBI taxonomy): domain Bacteria; kingdom Pseudomonadati; phylum Pseudomonadota; class Alphaproteobacteria; order Geminicoccales; family Geminicoccaceae; genus Benzoatithermus; species Benzoatithermus flavus. The sequence goes on from NZ_JBBLZC010000001.1 coordinate 158,772, forward strand.
GTACCAGCTCACGAGCGCCGCGACGCCGATGAGCATGACGAAGGCATAGTGATAGAGGTAGCCGGTCTGGAGCCGCGTCGCACGGCGCGCCGTGAACAGCGTCGAGGCGGCGACGCCATCGGGGCCGAAGCGGTCGATGATGCCGACGTCACCGCCGCGCCAGAAGACGAGGCCCAGGGCCTTGGCGGTGCGGACGAACAGGAGGTCGTAGAGCTCGTCGAAGTACCACTTGTTGAAGAAGAAGCGGTTGATGGGACCTGCGGCCTCCGCGATCCGCACCGAGAGACCCGGCCGCGCCATGTAGCAGTAGTAGGAGAGCCCGAGGCCCACCACCATGGCGAAGAACGGCGCCAGGCGGACCAGGAACGGCACCTCGTGCATCGCGTGCAGCACGTGGTTGTGCTCCCCGTAGTAGATGGAACCGGCCCAGAACTCGCTCTCGGGCTCGACCATGCCCTGGCCCAGCCAGCCGGCCAGCACCGCGCCGGCGGCGAGGACGATGAGCGGGATCGTCATCACGGGCGGGCTCTCGTGGACGTGGTGCATGGTCTCCTCGTCGGCGCGTGGCTCGCCGTGGAAGGTGAGCCAGATCAGTCGGCCCGAGTAGAACGCGGTGAGCACGGCCGCGATCACACCCAGCCAGAAGGCGTAGAAATGGAGCGGACGGTCCGATGCCCAGGCGGCCTCTAGGATCGCGTCCTTGCTGAAATAGCCGGCGAAGCCCGGAAAGCCGATCAAGGCCAGCGTGCCGATCCACATCACCGCATAGGTGATCTTGATGTGCTTCCAGATGCCGCCCATGCGCCGCATGTCCTGCTCGTCGGACATGGCGTGGATCACGGAACCGGCGCCCAGGAACAGGAGCGCCTTGAAGAAGGCATGGGTGTAGAGGTGGAAGATGCCGGCCCCATAGACGCCGACGCCGCAGGCGAAGAACATGTAGCCGAGCTGCGAGCAGGTCGAGTACGCGATCACCCGCTTGATGTCGAACTGGGTGAGGCCGACGGTGGCGGCGAAGATCGCGGTGGAGGCGCCGATGAAGGTGATGAGCGTCGTCGCCGCCGGAGCGTACTCGTAGAGCGGCGAGAAGCGCGCGACGAGGAAGACGCCGGCCGTCACCATGGTAGCGGCATGGATCAGCGCCGAGACCGGAGTCGGACCCTCCATGGCATCGGGAAGCCAGGTGTGCAGCGGAAGCTGCGCCGACTTGCCCATGGCGCCGATGAACAGCAGCACGCCGATCAGGTTCAGGGTCTGGAAGTCGTGGCCGAAGGCATGGATCGTGGTCGAGGCGATCTCGTGCGTCTTGCCGAAGATGACGTCGTACTGGATCGAGTCGAACACGAGGAAGGTGGCGGCGACACCGAGCACGAGGCCGAAGTCGCCGACCCGGTTGACGATGAACGCCTTGATCGCCGCAGCACAGGCCGAGGGCCGCGTGTACCAGAAGCCGATCAGGAGGTAGGAGGCGAGGCCCACGCCCTCCCAGCCGAAGAAGAGCTGGATCAGGTTGTCGGAGGTGACGAGCATCAACATCGCGAAGGTGAAGAGCGAGAGATAGCTCATGAACCTCGGGATGCTGTTGTCGTGGGCCATGTAGCCCACGGAGTAGACGTGGATCAGGAAGCTGATGAAGCTCACGACCAGCATCATGATGGTCGAGAGCGAATCGACCCGGAGCATCCAGCGCGCGTCGAAGCTGCCGACGCTGATCCAGCGCATGATCTCGACCTGGAACATGGGCTCGCCGAGATTGGCGAACAGATTGATCCAGGCGCACAAGGCCGAGACACCCATGAGGCCGCAGGTCACCCACTGCGAGGCTCGATCGCCGATCAGGCGGCCGAAGAAGCCCGCGACGATGGCGCCAAGAAGCGGCGAGAAGACGAGGAGGATCTGCAGCATGTCCTGCCCTCAGCCCCGCATCATGTTGATGTCGTCGACCTCGATGCTTCCGCGGTTGCGGAAGTAGACCACGACGATCGCGAGCCCGATCGCCGCCTCGCCGGCAGCGACCGTGAGCACGAACATCGCGAACACCTGCCCCGCGAGATCGTGGAGATAGGCCGAGAACGCCACGAAGTTGATGTTGACCGCGAGCAGGATGAGCTCGATCGACATCAGGATGACGATGACGTTCTTCCGGTTGAGGAAGATGCCGAACACGCCGGTCGTGAACAGGACCGCGGCCAGCGTGAGGTAATGCGAAAGTGCGATCGACATCAGATGCCGCTCCCCGAACGGACCTTCCGGAGCTCCACCGTCTCCTCGCGGCGGCGGTGCACCTGGCGGGCGATGTCCTGCCGGCGCACGCCGGGGCGGCGGCGCAAGGTGAGGGTGATGGCGCCGATGATCGCGACCAGGAGGATGAGGCCCGCGGCCTGGAACAGGTAGAAGTACTGCGTGTAGAGCAGGTTGCCGAGCGCTTCGGTGTTGCTGACCGGCTGGGCGGCTACGGGAGCCGCCGCCTCGGTGGTGCCCTGGAACGCCCAGGTGCCGCCCACGAGCACGAGCTCGGCCAGGAGGATGATCCCGACCAGAAGTCCCACGGGCAGGTACTTCATGAAACCTTCCTGCATGCGCAGGAAGTTGATGTCGAGCATCATGACGACGAACATAAACAGCACCGCCACGGCGCCGACATAGACGACGACCAGGATCATCGCCAGGAACTCGGCGCCGATCAGGACGAACAGGCCCGCCGAGTTGAAGAAGGCGAGAATCAGGAACAGCACCGAGTGGACCGGGTTGCGCGCCGAGATCACCATGACACCCGACGCTACGGTCACCGCAGCCAATACGTAGAAGATGAACAGCTCGACGGTCATGTCCCCCCGTCCACTAGCCGGGTGTCGTTGTCGTCAAAGGCGCGAGCCATCGCGACCGGCTCACCGATAGGGCGCATCGGCGGCGATGTTGGCCGCGATCTCGCGCTCCCAACGCTCGCCGTTCGCGAGGAGCTTCTCCTTGTTGTAGAACAGCTCCTCGCGCGTCTCCGTAGCGAACTCGTAGTTGGGCCCGAGCACGATGGCGTCCACCGGGCACGCCTCCTCGCACAGGCCGCAATAGATGCACTTCGTCATGTCGATGTCGTAGCGCGTGGTGCGGCGGCTGCCGTCGGCGCGCGGCTGGCTCTCGATGACGATGCACTGCGAAGGGCAGATCGCCTCGCACAGCTTGCAGGCGATGCAGCGCTCCTCGCCGTTGGGATAGCGCCGGAGCGCGTGCTCGCCGCGAAAGCGCGGCGAAAGCGGGCCACGCTCGTAAGGATAGTTGAGCGTGACCTTCTTCTTGAACATGTACTTCAGCGTGAGCGCAAAGCCGGTCACGAGCTCCCGCCAGAGGAGCGTGCGCGCCACACGATCGAGGGTCGCCATCCTTGCCTCCAAAGATCCCGGGGCTCCGCGCTCAGTGATGCGGCAGCAGATCGAAGGTCACCATGAAGCCTGCCGTCAGCACCACCCAGAGCAGCGAGGCGGGCAGGAACACCTTCCAGCCCAGACGCATCAGCTGGTCGTAGCGGTAGCGCGGCAGCGTCGCCCGTGCCCAGAAGAACACGAACAGCACGAGGCAGATCTTCAAGATGAACCAGATCGGACCGGGGATCAGGGTGAACGGGAAGATGTCGAACGGAGGCAGCCAGCCACCCAGGAACAGCACCGAGGTGATCCCGCTCATCAGGATCATGTTGGCGTACTCGCCCAGGAAGAAGAGGGCGAACGCCATCGAGCTGTACTCGACGTTGTAGCCGGTCACCAGTGTCGCCTCGTCCTCCGGCAGGTCGAAGGGATGCCGGTTGGTTTCGGCCAGGATCGAGGCCAGGAAGATCATGAACATCGGAAAATGCGGGATGAAGAACCAGACGGTCTTCTGCGCCCGCACGATGTCCGAGAGGTTCAAGGAGCCGGCGCTGATCAGGACGCTCAGGATGATGAGGCCGATCGCGATCTCGTAGCTCACCATCTGCGCCGAGCTGCGCAAGGCCCCCAGGAAGGCGTAGCGCGAGTTCGACGCCCAGCCCGCCATGATGATGCCGTAGACGCCGAGCGAGCTGATGGCGAAGAGGTAGAGCACGCCGACATTGATGTCGGCCAGTACCATGCCCTCGCCGAACGGGATCACCGCCCAGCCGATCAAGGCCAGAATGAAGGTGACGCAGGGTGCGAGGATGAAGACGAAGCGGTTGGCGCCGCTCGGGACCACGGTCTCCTTGACGAACAGCTTGAGGCCGTCGGCCAGAGGCTGCAGCAGACCGTAGGGGCCCACCGTCATCGGGCCCTGGCGGAGCTGCATGAAACCGATCACCTTGCGCTCGGCGTACGTGACGTAGGCCACTGCCACCAGGAGCGGCACCACGATCAGGAGGATCTGGACGACCGTGATCGCCACGGGCCAGACCATGCCGGTCCAGAGGTCAGCCATGGGTCCCTGTCGCTCCGAGCTGGCCGCCGCGGACGAAGAGCGCGCTGCACTCCTCCATCACCGCCGACGCCCGGCTGATGGGGTTGGTGAGGTAGAAGTCGGTGATCGGCGAGACGAACGGCGCCTTGCCGAGCTCGCCCGGCCGGCCGAAGGTCCCCCAGGCGGCCTTCGTGACCACGTCGGGTGTCGCCAGCACGGGTGCCATCTCGGCCATACGGGCGCGCACCTGCGCCAACGTGTCGAGCGGCACCGTCCTGCCCAGGACCTCGGAGAGGGCGCGCAGGATCTTCCAGTCCTCCTTGGCCTCGCCGGGCGGGAAGATGGCGAGGCTCGCCCGCTGCAGCCGGCCCTCGGTATTGACGTAGGACGCGTTCTTCTCGGTGTAGGCGGCACCCGGCAGGATCACGTCGGCGGCATGCGCCCCGCGGTCGCCGTGATGGCCCTGATAGATCACGAACGCCTTCCCGAGCGGCTTCGTGTCGATCTCGTCGGCGCCGATCAGGAACACGACCTCGATCTCGCCGCTCTCGGCACCGGCCAGGATGCCGGCCACGTCGCGTCCGCCCTCGCCCGGCACGAGACCCAGATCGAGGCCGCCGACGCGCGCCGCCGCGGTGTGCAGCACGTTGAAGCCGTTCCAGTCGTCACGGACCATGCCGAACGCATCGGCGAGCTCGCACACGGCGGCGAGGACGGCAGCACCGTCGGGACGGGCCAGAGCCCCCTGCCCCACGATCACCATCGGGTTCTTGGCCCGACGCAGCGTCTCGGCGAAGGCGATGTCGCCCGCGAGCAGAGCCTGGAGCGTGTCGGGACCGGCACCCAGATCCTCGACCGGGTAGGTCAAGGGATGGACGGCACCGATGCGCGCCACCTTGAAGCCGCCCTGCCGCCAGCGCTTCCGAAGCCGCGCGTTGATGATCGGCGCTTCCCAGCGCGGGTTGGTGCCGATCAGGAGGCAGACATCGGCCTGCTCGATGCCGGCGATCGTGGTGTTGAAGAGATAGCCGGCACGGGTACTGGCATCGAGCGCGGCCCCGTCCTGGCGGCAGTCGACGTGCGGCGTGCCGAGCCGGGCGGCCAGCTCCTTGACCAGCACCATGGTCTCGCAGTCGACGAGGTCGCCAACGACGAACGCCACCTTCCGGCCGTCCACACCCTGGAGCCGGTCGCGGATGGCGCCGAACGCGTCGCGCCACTCCGCCGGCTGCAGCCGGCCGTCGCGCTTGACCATCGGCACGTCGAGCCGGCGGCGCTTCAGGCCGTCGCAGGAGAAGCGGGTCTTGTCCGAGATCCACTCCTCGTTCACGTCCTCGTTGAGCCGCGGCAGGATGCGCATGACCTCGCTGCCGCGACTGTCGACGCGGATGTTGCAGCCAACGGCATCCAGGACGTCGACCGATTCGGTCTTCTTGAGCTCCCAGGTGCGGAAGCGGTACTCGCCCGGCTTGTTGTTGAGCGCACCCACCGGGCACAGGTCGATGACGTTACCCGAGATCTCCGAGCCCAGGGCCTTCTCGACCCAGGTCGTGATCTCCATGTGCTCGCCGCGATTGACGGCACCCAGCTCCTCGACACCCGCCACTTCCGTGAAGAAACGGATGCAGCGCGTGCAGTGGATGCAGCGCGTCATGTGGGTCGAGATCAGGGGGCCCAGATACTTGTCGGGCACGGGCCGCTTGTTCTCGGCGAAGCGCGAGTGGTCCGGCCCGTAGAACAGGGTGAGGTCCTGCAGATCGCACTCGCCGCCCTGGTCGCAGATCGGGCAGTCGAGCGGGTGGTTGATCAGCAGCAGCTCGAGCACGCCGCGGCGCGCCTTGTGGATGGCCGGCGTATTGGTCTTGACCACCATGCCTTCCGCCGCCGGCAGTGCGCAGGAAGCCTGCGGCTTCGGCATCTTCTCGACCTCGACCAGGCACATGCGGCAGTTGCCGGCGATGTTGAGCCTGGGATGGTAGCAGAAAACGGGAATCTCGCGGCCGGCCGCCTCGCAGGCCTGGAGCACCGTCGAGCCCGGCGGGACCTCGACCTCCTGTCCGTCGATCGTCAGCTTCGGCATCGTGTCGTCCTAGCCTGCTCTCAATGCGAAAGGGAGCGCACCGCCCGCCGCCTCAGGCCGCGCGCCGCGTGTGCTGCGTGTACTCGAGGATCCGCCGCTCGATCTCGGGGCGGAAATGCCGGATCAGGCCCTGCACCGGCCATGCGGCCGCATCGCCGAGCGCGCAGATCGTATGGCCCTCGATCTCCTTGGTGACGTCCCACAGGAGATCGATCTCCTCGACCTTGGCCCGGCCCTCGGCCATGCGCGTCACCATGCGCCAGAGCCAGCCCGTGCCCTCGCGGCAGGGCGTGCACTGGCCGCACGACTCGTGCATGTAGAACTTCGAGAGCCGAGCGATCGCCTTCACCACGTCCGTGGACTTGTCCATGACGATCACACCGGCCGTGCCGAGGCCGCTCTGCACCTCACGTAAAGAGTCGAAGTCCATCCGGATCGTGTCGCAGATCGACTTCGGGATGAGCTGCACGGACGAGCCGCCCGGGATCACCGCGAGCAGGTTGTCCCAGCCCCCGCGCACGCCGCCGCAATGCTTCTCGAGGAGGGTCTTGAGCGGAATGCCCATCTCCTCCTCGACCGTGCACGGACGGTTCACGTGGCCGGAGATGCAGAAGATCTTGGTGCCGGTGTTGTTGGGCCGGCCGAGGCTCGCGAACCAGGAGGCACCGCGGCGGAGGATCGTGGGTGCGACCGCGATCGTCTCGACGTTGTTCACCGTGGTCGGGCGGCCGTAGAGGCCGACCATGGCCGGGAACGGCGGCTTCAGGCGCGGCTGACCCTTCTTGCCCTCGAGGCTCTCGATGAGCGCCGTCTCCTCGCCGCAGATGTAGGCACCGGCACCACGGTGGAGATAGAGGTCGAAATCGTAGCCGGAGCCCGCCGCGTTCCTGCCGATAAGACCGGCGTCATAGGCTTCCTTGATGGCGGCGTCCAGAACCTCGGCCTCGCGGATGAACTCGCCGCGGATATAGATGTAGGCCGCCGTGCAGCCCATGGCGAAGCCGGCGACGAGGCAGCCTTCGATGAGCTTGTGCGGCTCGTGGCGGATGATCTCGCGGTCCTTGCAGGTACCGGGCTCGGACTCGTCGGCATTCACCACGAGATAGGCCGGACCCGTCGGCTGCTTCGGCATGAACGACCACTTGAGCCCGGTCGGGAAGCCGGCACCGCCGCGACCACGCAGGCCGCTGTCCTTGATCTCCTGGATGATCGTATCGCGGCCTTTCGCGATCAGGTCCTTGGTCGCGTCCCAGTCGCCGCGCCTGCGCGCCGCATCCAGGGTCCAGGGCTGCTCGCCGTAGAGATTGGTGAAGATGCGGTCCCGGTCGTGCAGCATGGCGCGTCAGTCACCCAGCTCGGTCAGGGTCGTCTTGCCGCCCAAGGGCATCGAGGCCTTGCGGCCGTTCTGCGGCCCCGGCTGCGGGCGCTCGCCCCGCTTCAGGGCCTCGAGGATCGCCTTGGTCTTCTCGTAGTCGAGATCCTCGTAGAAGTCGTCGTCGACCCAGAGCACGGGCGCGTTGGCGCAGGCCCCGAGGCATTCGAACTCGCGCAAAAAGAACCGGCCGTCGTCGGTCGACTGGCCGACCTCGATGCCCAGCACCTCCTTGCAGGCGCGCACGATGTCGTCCGAGCCGCACAGCCAGCACGGGGTCGTGGTGCAGACCCGCACCTGGATCCGGCCCGTCGGCTCGGTGTTGAACATGTCGTAGAAGGTCGCGACCTCGTAGACACGGATCCGGGGCATGCCCAGGAAGTCCGCGACATAGTCGAGGGCGGCGCGTGGCAGCCAGCCGCCGTGCTGCTTCTGCGCCAGATGCAGGAGCGGCAGGACGGCGCTCTGCCTGCGGTCCGGCGGGTACTTGGCGAGATGCTTCTCGGCCTCGGCCATGCTTTCGGGCGTGAACGCGAACTCGCTCACGTCCGGCGCCATGACGCCCTTCACTTCGGCCTTGCCGGCGGGTGCGCTCACCGGTCGATCTCCCCGAAAACGATGTCGAGCGAGCCGATGATCGCCGGCACATCGGCGAGCGTGTGGCCCTTGCTCATGAAGTCGAGCGCCTGCAGGTGGACGTAGCCCGGCGAGCGGACCTTGCAGCGGTAGGGCTTGTTGGTGCCGTCCGAGACCAGGTAGACGCCGAACTCGCCCTTGCCGCTCTCGACCGCGGCATAGACCTCGCCCGCGGGCACGTGGACACCCTCGGTGAACAGCTTGAAGTGATGGATCAAGGCCTCCATCGAACGCTTCATCTCGCTCCGCGGCGGCGGCGCCACCTTCTGGTCGCGCACCATCACCGGGCCTTCCGGCATCTGCTCGAGGCACTGGCGCATGATCTTCAGGGACTCGCGGATCTCGAGCATGCGGACGAGATAGCGGTCCCAGCAGTCGCCGTTCTTGCCGACCGGGATGTCGAAGTCCATCCGGTCGTAGACCTCGTAGGGCTGTGCCTTCCGGAGATCCCAGGCGATACCCGAGGCGCGCAGCATCGGACCGCTGAAGCCCCAGGCCAGAGCATCCTCGGCCGAGACCGTGCCGACGTCGACCGTGCGCTGCTTGAAGATCCGGTTGTCGGTCAAGAGCGCGTCCATGTCCTCGAACTTGGGCACGAACTGGTCGATCCAGGCCGCGATCTCCTCCTCGAGGCCCTTGGGCAGATCGCGATCCACCCCGCCGAAGCGGTAGTAGAAGGCGTGCATCCGCGCCCCCGAGACGCGCTCGTAGAAGTGCATGAGCTTCTCGCGCTCCTCGAACATCCAAAGGAGCGGCGTCATGGCACCGACATCCAGCGCCATGGTGGTGACGTTGAGGAGGTGGTTCAAGATGCGCGTGATCTCGTCGAACAGCACACGGATGTACTGCGCCCGGATCGGCACCTCCACCCCCAGGAGCTTCTCGACCGCAAGGACGTAGGCATGCTCCTGCAGCAGCATGGAGCAGTAGTCCATCCGGTCGAAATAGCCGATGTTCTGGAGGTAGGGCCGGTACTCCATCAGCTTCTCGGTGCCGCGGTGCAGGAGCCCGATGTGCGGGTCGGCGCGCTCGACGACCTCGCCGTCCATCTCCAGGATCAGCCGCAGCACGCCATGCGCCGCCGGATGCTGCGGGCCGAAGTTGATCTGGAAGTTGCGCATCTGAATGTCGGGCATGGCGTCCTAGCCCCGAATCTCGTGCTGTCGTCTGTTCCGGAGCACCGGCCGATCGGAAGGGTCAGGCGCTCGCCTTCTCGTCGCCGGGCAAATAGCCGCCGCCCCCCTCCCATGGCGAGAGGAAATCGAAGGTACGGAAATCCTGCCGCAGCTTCACCGGCTCGTAGACGACGCGCTTCTGCTCCTCGTCGTAGCGCATCTCGACATAGCCCGTGAGCGGGAAGTCCTTGCGCAGGGGATGCCCCTCGAAGCCGTAGTCGGTGAGGAGCCGCCTGAGGTCGGGATTGTCGCTGAACAGGATCCCGTACATGTCCCAGGCCTCGCGCTCGAACCAGCCCGCGGTCGGGAAGACCGAAACCACCGACGGCACCGGCGTCGCCTCGTCGGTCTCGACCTTCACCCGGATGCGCTGGTTGTGGTGCAGCGAGAGCAGGTGGTAGACGACGTCGAACCGGCGCTCGCGCTCGGGATAATCGACGCCGCAGATGTCGACCAGCTCTTTGAACAGGAGCGAGGGCTCGTCGCGAAGATAGGTCAGGACCTTGGCGATCGCCGCACCCTGCACGACGATGGTGAGCTCGTCCCGTGCGAGCGAGCTTGCGACCAGGACGTCGCCCAGAGCCGGCTCGATCAAAGCCAGCATCTCCTCGAGCGCCACCTTAGGCTGCGTCCAGATATGCGCGCTCATCTGCCCAAGCTCCCAAGAGGCTGCCGATCAGCGGACGATGGTGCCGGTGCGGCGGATCTTCTTCTGCAGCAGCAGGATGCCGTAGACCAGGGCCTCCGCGGTCGGCGGACAGCCCGGCACGTAGACGTCCACCGGCACGATCCGGTCGCAGCCGCGGACCACCGAGTAGCTGTAATGGTAGTAGCCGCCGCCGTTGGCGCAGCTCCCCATCGACAGCACGTAGCGCGGCTCGGCCATCTGATCGTAGACCTTGCGGAAGGCCGGCGCCATCTTGTTGCACAAGGTGCCCGCCACGATCATGACGTCCGACTGGCGGGGACTCGGCCGGAACACCACGCCGTAGCGGTCGAGATCGTAGCGCGAGGCTGCCGCATGCATCATCTCGACCGCACAGCAGGCGAGGCCGAAGGTCATCGGCCACATCGAGCCCGAGCGGGCCCAGTTGACGAGATCGTTGAGCTTCGTGACGAAGAAGCCGTCCTTCTGCAGACCGGCGTTGACCTGCTCGAACAGGTTGGCCTGGGTCGGAACCGGCGGAGCGATGTTGGTCCTCGTGCTCACTCCCATTCCAACGCTCCTTTGCGCCATTCGTAGATGAAGCCGACCGTGAGCACGGCCAGGAACACGATCATCGACCAGAACCCGAACAGGCCGATGTTCCCGAGGCTCACGGCCCACGGAAAGAGGAAGGCCACCTCGAGGTCGAAGATGATGAACAGGATCGCCACGAGGTAGAACCGGACGTCGAAGCGGCCGCGCGCGTCCCCGAACGGCTCGAAGCCGCATTCGTAGGCCGAGAGCTTCTCCCGCTCCGGATGCTGCGGCGCGACGAACAGGGAGGCGCCGATGATGATCACCGCAAGGCCGATCGCGATCGCGAGAAAGATCAGGATCGGCATATACTCGGCCAAGTACGCTTCCATCGCAGACCAGCCAGCTTCGAGGGTGCAGCGCCCGATGGCGCGGAGAAGCCCAGCATCGGACGCGGCGGAAGATAGGTCGGCAAGGCGCAAAAGCCAAGCGAAGGCACCTGTGCGCTTTCGCCGCGACCCCTTAGACCAACCTGCTGATTTTCAGAGACATTCGCGGAATGGGATGGCGAGGACGACGGGACTTGAACCCGCGACCTCCGGCGTGACAGGCCGGCGCTCTAACCGACTGAGCTACGTCCCCGCGTGCGGTGGGCGCTATGTAGAGAGGGCGGCCGATGCTGTCAACAGCGTCTTTTCCTGCGAGCGCGCCCTCCGGCCGTCAACGGTACGTGGCCTGCCACGTGCGGAGCTTGTCGTAGACGAAGCGCGTGATCCGCACGCCGCTGTTGAGTCCGGTGCCGTCCACGCCGTAGCCGTGGATCCCGTAGACGATCGGGCTGCCGCCGGCGAGCCGGGCATAGATGGCGCTGCCGCTCATCCCGCCCGAGGTATCGCAAGGGTAGTACAGCCGCTGGGTGTGGCGGCCCGTCGGCGGCGCCAGCTTGCACCCCGCATGCCACATCGTGCCGGGCGGCTTGTCGGCGGGGTAGCCGTCGATGGCGATCCCGTAGAGCGGCATCGGGTCCTTCCAGCCGTAACGGAACCAGCCGGTCCGGTTGCCCACGTCCTGGCTCAGGACAATCAGCGCGAAATCGAAGTCGCGCAGACCCTGGCTCATGTAGCCCAGGGTGGTGATCGCCTTCTTCCAGCCGATCACCCCATAAGGGGTTTTGCTGCCGTTGCGCGCCGGGGCGAAGCGGAAGCCGGGATAGAACGCCTCGCGCGCAAGATCGTAGACGCAGTGCCCGGCCGTCAGCACGTAGCGGCTGCCGATCAGCGTGCCGGTGCAGCGAGCCTCGTTCTCGATCCGGCCGATGGCCCGCCAGGGAGCGGCCGTGGTGGCGAAGATGCGGGTGCGGGTGTCGGGCCCGATCACCGTCTCGCTGCTCACCCGATCTCGGGCCGGATTTCGCCCGCCGGTGAAGCGCTCCTGCAGGGACGCGAGGAAGGCCGAGACCTCCTGCGCCGTCGGCGGCTGCTTGATCTTCCTGCCGTCCGGCGAGATCGCCACGGTGGTGAGCGCCTCCCGCAGCTTTCTCGGGTCCATGCGGGCATATTCCGCCGGCGTCCTGTCGACGAGCGCCGGGCGTTGCGGCGATATGGAAGCTTTGCTCCCGGCAGCCGTCGCGGCCGAGCCTGCGCCCGAGAAGCCGATGCCGAGCGCCAGCACGAGCGGGGACATGCGCCGGATGAAATCAAGACGGAACGAACGCATCAACCATCATCTCCGAACCTGATAATATGTTCCTCGGTAACGCTCCCGCAGAAACCGCAGGATGAACGATCGAGGACGGTCCGCTCGATAGCACGAGCGAGACGGAATTCGTTTATGTTTTTCGAGTCCGAATTACCATTTGATTTTTATCGATATTTTTCGCTTTTTGGTTCATTTGCGATAGCAGCCCGCGGGCGCTCGTGAAGCTCATGCCCGAGCGGATGGTCTTCCCTGCCTCGGTGTCACTTCCAGCACGACGCTGCCTGCGGCTATCCTCCTGCATCGCCGAGGCAAAGAACGTGATCGGGGAGGCCGGCAGCGTGACGAGCTTGCAGCAGCAGCGGATCGATCTGGCATGCGCCCTGCGTTGGGCGGCGCGGCTGGGCCTGCAGGAAGGTGTGTGCAACCATTTCTCGCTCGCGGTCGCCGACGAGGACGGGATCGTGCGCGGCGATCGTTTCCTGATCAATCCGTACGGGCTGCACTGGTCGGAGATCACCGCCTCCTCGCTGGTCCTGTGCGACGCCGAAGGCAACGTGCTCGAGGGCGAGCACGAGGTGGAGCCGACCGCGTTCTTCATCCACTCGCGCATCCATCGTGCGGCGCCGCAGGCGGTCTGCGTGCTCCATACCCACATGCCCTACGCCACCGCGCTGACCTTGCGCGCGGGCGGCAGGCTCGCGATGTGCGAGCAGAACGCCCTCATGTTCCATGGCCGCATCGCCTACGACGACGACTACAACGGCCTCGCCCTCGACGGCTCCGAGGGCGATCGGATCGCGCGCAAGCTCGGCAACGGCAGCGTCCTCTTCCTCGCGAGCCACGGTGTCATCGTCACCGGCCGCACCGTCGCCGAAGCTTTCACCGACCTCTACTATCTCGAATGCGCGGCCCGCGCGCAGGTGCTCGCGGCCTCGGGCGGCCACGCGCTCAGGACCATTTCCGAAGGCGTGCAGCGCCGCACGGCCCAGCAGCACATGCAGGAGTTTCCCGGCCTCGCCGAGCGCCTGTTCGGCGCCTACCGCCGCATGCTGGACAGGGAGGAGCCCGACTACCGCACCTGAGCTGCCTTGCGCCCGGCGGATGTGGCACCGGCATCGGGCGCGATCCGCCTGCCGCTCACCTCCGCGCCGGCATCGGGCGGCAACCGCATATAGGCGAGCGCCGAGAGGGCCGAGATCGCGGCGACGATCAGGAAGGTCGACAGGAAGTCGCCGGCCGCGAGCCGTGCGCCGCCGCGCGCCGCGAGCGAAAGATGCAGGAGAAGAGCGCCGGTGCCGACGCCGACGCTGAGGGAGAGCTGCTGCATCATGCTGGCGAAGCTCGTGGCGCGGCTCGTGGCCGCGCGCTCGATGTCGGCATAGGCCAGCGTGTTGATGCTCGTGAACTGGAGCGAGCGGAAGAAGCCGCCGGCCAGCAGCACGGCCAGCATGACGATGATCGGCGTGTCGGGCCGGAACAGGCCGATGGCGCCCAGGAAAGCGGCGCTCACGACGGCGTTGCCGATCAGCACGTTGCGAAAGCCCAGCCACTTCAGGATCGGCCCGGCCGTGAGCTTCATGGTGAGCGCCCCCAAGGAGGCGACGAAGGTGAGCTGGCCCGAGGCGAACGGGCTGAGCCCGAACCCCGCCTGCAGGAGGAGCGGCAGCAGGAACGGCACCGCCCCTACCCCGATCCGGAACAGAAAGCCGCCGACGATCGAGGCGTGGAAGGTGGGAACGCGCAGGAGCGAGAGGTCGAGAACCGGATGGGGCGTCCGTTGCGCGTGCCGGACATAGGCGAGGACGAACACGCCGCCGGCCGCGAGCAGCACCGTCGTCATCCACGCTGGGACGACGCCACGGCCGATGGTCTCGAACCCGAACACGAGCCCGACGAGCCCCACGGCGCTCAGAAGGAAGCCCGAAAGGTCGAGCGGCGGCGGGTCCGCCTCCTTGACCTCGGGGATGAACCGGCTGACCAGGACAAAGCCCAAAAGCCCGATCGGCACGTTGATCCAGAAGATCCAGCGCCAGTGCAGGTAGGTGGTGACGAAGCCGCCCAAGGGCGGACCCAGCGTCGGCCCGATCAGCGCCGGCACGGTGAGATAGGTCATGGCCCGGACCAGATCGGCCTTCGCCACCGAGCGGATCAGGACGAGTCGGCCCACCGGGACCATCATCGCCCCGCCGATACCCTGCAGGAGCCGGGCACCGACGAAGGCCGGCAGCGAGCCGCTGAGGCCACACGAGATCGACCCCAGCACGAACACCACGATGGCGGCCCGGAACACCCGGCGCGCCCCGTAGCGGTCGGCGACCCAGCCGCTGATCGGGATGAACACGGCGAGGCTGAAGAGATAGGCCGTGATCGCTAGGCTGAGCCGGAGCGGATCCTCGCCGAGCGAGGCCGCGATCGCCGGCAGCGAGGTGGAGAGAACCGTCGAATCCAGGTTCTCCATGAAGAGCGCGCAGGCGACGATCAGCGGGACGAGGACAGTGCGGGACAAAAGCCGGGACCCACGGCAGGAGGACGTCGGAGCATCTGCTTAGCACGGCCGGCGGCTGTCGCCTCGGGGCGAGAAGCATGGCGGCCGTGCGCCGGGAGCCGGCCTCTGCGGCAAAGCGAGGAGCGTGGCATGTAAGCTTCCGTCCACCCGACGGCGAACCTGTCGTTGCCGACTTTCTGGGCTACGAGGAGCATTCACCACCGGCGTCCACACTCCCACATGCAGGGGCGGCAAAAAAGCCCACATCATGACCGCCCGCATCATCGGCTGGAGCCATCTGCCGTTCGGCAAGCACGAAGGCCGCGATGTCGAGAGCCTGATCGTGGAGGCCGCGAACGCCGCACCCGCGGACACCGGGCTCGAGGGCTGGACGCATAAGGACGGCGAGCCAGCCCATGAGGCCGGAAGCCGCCTCGAGGCCGAAGGTCGAGCCGCCGGAGAGCGCTATCCCGTGCACCTCGCGTACGAGCCCGCCGAGTGCCAGGGCCGAAGCGTTGATCGTGCCGGTGGCACCGCCGCGTACGTCGACGGCCGCCATCGCCGCAGGCTCGGCGAGGATCGCCGTGACACCGGTGCGGGCCACAACGTCCTCGGCATTGCCGACGAGGAGTCCCTCGATGTCGGTCAGGCTGTTGCGCGGTCCCGGTCGGATCACGGCCTGCTCTCCTCGTAGGCACGTTCTCGTGACGCCCGCACGCGCCCGGGTGAAGCCCGTTTCATCATCCGGGAAGCGAATGGACAGCTATCAGGCGTACATAGTCCCGCAGCGAAGCGCCAGCGCGCCGCAAGAGGCGAGGAACCGAGCCATGACACCGCAAGAGCGCGAGCTGATCGAAGGCGTGATCCGGCGTGTCAACGAGGCGGCCGGGTCGACGCCGCCTCTCGACCCTGAAGCCGACCGGCTGATCCGCGACGGCCTCGGCCGGCAGCCGGCGGCCCTCTACCTGCTGGTCCAGGCCGTGCTGGTGCAGGACCAGGCGCTGCGACAGGCGCAGGCACGGATCGCTCAGCTCGAGGCCGACCTCGCCCGCGCACGCGAAGCGCCGCAGCCTGCGCCCGCTCCGGCCACGAGCTTCCTGCCGCCTGCCGGGACCACGAGCCCATGGGCGACGTCGCCACGGCCGGCCGCTCCGGCAACACCACCACCCCTACCCATGGCGCCCGCCATGCCCACGGGCCCGGCGATGCCGGCCACACCGGCCGCGGCAGCAGGGCCGTGGTCGCCGTTCGGCAGCGGCGGTGGCGGCTTCCTGCGCAATGCGCTGCAGACCGCGGCCGGGGTCGCCGGCGGGGCGCTGCTCGCGGAAGGCATCGGCTCCCTGCTGCACCATGGCTGGGGCAGCGGCTTCGTTCCACAGCAGCCGCAGACCGTGATCGAGGAGATCATCGTCGACCCGCAGCAGCAGGATGCCAGGCAGCACGAGCAGGCCGCCTTCGAGTCGGCGGGCGGCCTCTATCAGGACGCCCCCCCGGCCGGCGTCGATCCGGCGGTCTGGCCGGACGACGCTTCCGACCCGGGCAGCCAGGACGACGACACCTACGTCTGAGCCCGCAGCGACCTCTTCACGCGCTCGAGCGCCGTCGGCGCCGTCACCTCGGCCGAGGCTGGCAGCGTGGCGCGCGCCATGTCAAACTCGGGCGGCAGCGGGGAGAGCGGCATGCAGACGGAGGCCCTGACGGCAGCGGCCGAGACGGTGGTGGCGGCGAGGCTCGGCAGGCGGCGGCTCGGGCGGCTCCAAGCGCTCGAGCGGCTCGAGGACGGCTACGCGGTCCAGGCGGCGGCGAACGCCCGGCTCGAGGCCGTGCTCGGCCCGCGGGTCGGCCACAAGATCGGCGGCACCACGGCCGCGATGCGCCGCTACCTCAACGTGCCCGAGCCGATGGCGGGCGAGATCTTCACGGCACAGGCCCACCCCGACGGCGCTTCGGTCCGCCGCGACGACCATGTCCGGCTCGGGATCGAAACCGAGATCGCCGTCCGGCTCGGCCGCGACCTGCCGCCGCGCTCGGAGCCGTACCGCCGGGCCGACGTGGCGGAGGCGGTCGCGGCGGTCATGGCAGCGATCGAGCTGGTCGACGACCGCTACGAGGACTTCGCCACGATCGGCGCCGCCACCCTCATCGCCGACAACGCGTTCGACGCCGGCAGCATTCTGGGCGCGCCGGTGGCGGACTGGCGCGGCCTCGATCTCGGCCGTCTCGTGGCGCGGACCATCCGGGACGGGGTCGTGATCGCGGAAGGGACGAGCGATGCCCTCTACGGCCATCCCCTGGATGCGCTGGCCTGGCTCGCCGAGCGGCGCCGGATGCTGGGGCTCGGGCTCGCTGCCGGCAGCTTCGTGAGCCTCGGCAGCATCACGCCGGTGGCATGGGTGGAGGGACCCGCCCGCTACCGGATCGAGGTGGAGCGGCTCGGGGCGGTCGAGGTCGTAACCACGTAACGTTCGCGGCATCGTGTCAGCCTGGGACAGGCTGCCGCCGCGATCGGGCCTTGCCTTGCCAGTCGATCGCTGCGATGCGGTGGCGGACCCGTGTGGGAACGAGCGCCCCCGATGATGCTCTCGCCATGGACCGCCGAGCCGAATCGCACGCCCGGCCCGATGGACAAGGTCGTCGGCATCCTGCTCGGCGGCACCATCATCGCGCTTGCGCTGGCGACCCTCCTGTCGCTCCTCGCCCGTCACGGCTGGCTGCTCGACCTTCTGACGTTCGCCCGACAGCATCTGGTCGTGATCGGCCTCGTGCTGGCCGGGGCAGCGCTCCGGACGAAGCGCCGGCGCTGGGCGCTCGCCGCCGGGGCTCTTGCCGCCTGCAACCTCGTGCTGGTGCTGGCCCAGGCCGGTCCGGGCGCTCTCACGAGCCGCGCCTCGGCCTCGGGCGTCGAGCTTCGGGTGCTGACGCTCAACCTCCTGGCCGAGAACTACTACACCAAGCGGGTCGTGCGCTATCTCCGCGCCAGCGGTGCCGACATCGTGGCGCTGCAGGAGCTCACCCCCTACTGGGCGGAAAAGCTCGCGGAGCTTCAGGATATCTATCCTTATGTGAGCCCGCCGCTCCAGCCCTGGAAGTCGTCGTCGGTCATCCTGAGCCGGCATCCCTTCGTCGAGGCCGGCGCCATGCGCGCCCCGGCCGACACGGTGACCGGGAAATGGAACCGGCCGCTCCGGGCGGTGGTCGACGTCGGAAGCGAGCGGATCGCGGTCTATGTCGTCCACCCCGAGACGCCCCGCTCGTTGCAGCAGTGGCAGATGCGCAACCGCTACTTCGCCTGGCTCGGCGAGGAGGTGCGGCGGCTCGACGGCGAGCGGCCCCGGATCGTGCTCGGCGACTTCAACACCCCGCCCTGGTCGCCCTTCCTCCAGGATTTCGCGGCGGCAGCCGAGGTGCATCAGGCCGCAGCCGGCCTGCGTTGGCCGACGCGGCAGCCTCTGATCCTGGCACCCTATCTCTCCTGGCTCGGGGCACCGGTCGATCACATCCTGCTCTCGCCGGGGCTGGAAGCGGCCGCGTTCACGGTCGGCAGCGACGTGAAGTCGGACCACCTGCCGGTGATCGCGGATGTCTGGCTGCCGGCCCACCATGACGGGCCTTCGCCTCACCCCTCGGCGGCGAGACCCGCCCGGTAGCGCTTCCAGTTCCGGACGTACTTCGCCGTGCCGGCGTGGATGCGCTCGATCTGCTCGGGCCGCACCTCGCCCACGATCTTGCCGGGAATGCCCATGACGAGGGAGTTGTCCGGGATCTCCTTACCCTCGGGGATCAGCGCCTTGGCGCCGATCAGACAGTTCCGGCCGATCCTGGCTCCGTTCAAGACGACGGCGCCGATGCCGATCAGGGAGCCCTCGCCGATGGTGCAGCCGTGCAGCATGGCCTGGTGGCCCACGGTGACGTTCGGGCCGATCGTGAGCGGGAAGCCGGGGTCGGTGTGGCAGATGCAGCCGTCCTGGACGTTGCTGCCGCGGCCCACGGTGATGAGCTCGTTGTCGCCCCGGAGCACGGCCCCCCACCAGACCGAGGCGCCGGTCTCGAGCCGCACCTTGCCGATTACGACCGCAGTAGGAGCGATCCAGAACTCCTCGCTCTCGGTCTCGGGCCCGACCCCGTCCAGCCTGTAACGCATCGCGTTCTCCCCTCTCTCAGGCCTTGCCGGCATAGAGTCCGGCATGGGCCTGGCGCAGCAGGTTCTTCTGCACCTTGCCCATGGCGTTGCGCGGCAGCTCGTCCGTGAACAGCACGCGCTTGGGCACCTTGAAGCCGGCAAGCTGCGCCTTGCAGGCGGCGATCACCGCGGCCTCGTCCGGGGCGGCACCGGGCTTCGGCTTGATCACCGCGGTCACGGCCTCGCCGAGATCCGGGTGCGGCAGGCCGACCACGGCCGATTCGACCACGCCCGGCAGCTCGTCGATCACGGCCTCGACCTCGCTCGGATAGACGTTGAGCCCGCCCGTGATGACGAGGTCCTTGGCCCGGCCGACGAGGGTGAGATAGCCGTCCTCGCTCATGAGGCCGAGGTCGCCCGTGCGGAACCAGCCGTCCGCGGTGAACTCCTCCTCGTTCTTCTCGGGAGCGCGCCAGTAGCCTTTGAAGACGTTGGGGCCCTTGACCAGCACCGCGCCCACCTCGCCGGGCTTACACTCGCGGTCGGCCTCGTCCACGATCCTGACCTGCGAGCCCGGCAGCGGCCGGCCGACGCTGCCGGGGCGGCGCTCGCCATGGAGCGGGTTCGAGGTGTGCATCAGGATCTCGCTCATGCCGTAGCGCTCGAGAATGCGCTGGCCCGTCCGGCGCTCGAACGCACGATGGGTCTCGGCGAGGAGCGGGGCCGAGCCCGAGACGAACAGGCGGACGTGCGCGGCCTGCGCCGGGCCGAAGTCGGGCTGGTCGAGGAGACGGGTGTAGAAGGTGGGCACACCCATCATCACGGTGGCGCGCGGCAGGAGCTCCATCACCCTCTGCACGTCGAACCGCGGCAGCCAGAGCATCGCGGCACCGGCGAGGAGCGTGCAGTGGCAGGCGACGAACAGGCCGTGCGCGTGGAAGATCGGCAGCGCGTGCAGGAGGACGTCCTGATCGCCGAAGCCCCAGGCCTCTACGAGAACCTGCGCGTTCGAGGCGAGATTGCCGTGGGAGAGCGGGGCACCTTTGGGCCTGCCGGTGGTGCCCGAGGTGTAGAGCATGGCGGCGAGATCGTCGCTGCCGCGCGGCACGGGCTCGAAGTCGGCGGGCTCGGCCTCGGCGCGTGCCGGCAGGCTGCCCTGGCCTGCGGCATCGAGGGTGAGCACGGTCTTCACCCCCGTCTGCACGGCCACGGGCTGCAGCTCCGGGATGCGTGCAGGGTCGGTGACGAAGATCGCGGGCTCGGCGTTGCCCAGCATGTAGCCGACCTCGCCCGCCTGGTAGGCCGGGTTCATCGGCAGCGCCACGAGGCCGGCGCGTAAAGAGGCGAGATAGAGGAAGAGCGCTTGCGGCGACTTCTCGACATGGAACGCCACCCGATCGCCGGGTTCGGCACCGGCGGCCCGGAGCACCCGGGCGTAGCGCGCGGTCGCGGCGTCGAGCTCGGCGTAAGAGATGGTGCGGCCGTCCCCGGTCTCGATCACGACCCTGCCGCGGTCGACGGGATAACGGCTCTGGATCAGGGCGAAGAAGGACTGCTGCATGACCGGGCACCACCGAAGGGAATCTGCTGCCACGCCGTGGGCGGATCGCTCCTAGCACCGGGCGACGTGCTTGTCGAAGCGGCCGTGGGGCGAGGATGGAGAGCGGGCCCGCGCCGGCGGGTGCAGCCAAGCGCCCGTTCGAGAAGAAGGTCCGCGTGGGTCGCCTGAAGGGCGGTGAGGGTGGCGTCGAACGCCGTGGCCGCGCATTCAGGAAGGGGCATCCCGTTCCTGAAAGCAGCGACAAAGCCTCCATGGTGGCGCGGAGGGGAAGCGCCGCTTTCCCTCCGCTTCCCTCAGCCGATCTCGGCCGCGATCGCCTTGCCCTGCTCCTCGGTGCTGGCGCTTCCGCCCATGTCGCGGGTGAGCACACGGCCGCTCTTCAGGATGCGCTCGATGGCAGCGACGATGGCGGCACCCGCCTCGGGGTAGCCGAGATGGTCGAGCAGCATGGCGCCGGACCAGATCTGGCCGATCGGGTTGGCGATGCCTTGGCCCGCGATGTCGGGCGCCGAGCCGTGGACCGGCTCGAACATCGAGGGCCAGCGGCGCTCGGGATTGAGGTTGGCGGAGGGTGCGATACCGATCGTGCCGGTGACGGCGGGACCGAGGTCGGAGAGAATGTCGCCGAACAGGTTCGAGCCCACCACCACGTCGAAGCGCTCCGGGCAGCGGACGAAGTGCGCGGTCAGGATGTCGATGTGGTACTGGTCGAGGCGGACGTCGGGGTAGGCCGTCGCCATCGCCTTCACCCGCTCGTCCCAAAACGGCATGGTATGGATGATGCCGTTGGACTTGGTGGCGGAGGTGAGGTGGCGCTTCGGGCGGCTCCGTGCCAGCTCGAAGGCGTAGCGCAGGATCCGGTCGACGCCGAAGCGGGTGAAGATGCTCTCCTGCACCGCCATCTCGCGCTCGGTGCCGGCGTAGAGGCGGCCGCCGATCTCGGAATACTCGCCCTCGACGTTCTCGCGGACGATGAGGAAGTCGATGTCGCCGGGCTTCTTGCCGGCGAGCGGGCATGGCACGCCCTCGAACAGGCGTACGGGGCGCAGGTTGACGTACTGCTCGAAGCGGCGGCGGATCGGAATCAGAAGACCCCAGAGCGAGACGTGGTCCGGAACCGTGGGCCAGCCGACGGCGCCGAGGAAGATGGCGTCGAAGCTGGCGAGCCGGTCGATGCCGTCCTCGGGCATCATGCGGCCGTGGCGCTCGTAATGGCCGCAGCCCCAGTCGAACTCGGTGAACGCGAGGTCGATGTCGAAGCGCTTCGCCGCCATCTCGAGCGCCCGCAGGCCCTCGGGCACGACCTCCTGGCCGATGCCGTCGCCGGCGATCACGGCGATGCGATGCTGGCCGCCCATGCTGGTCCCCTCCCCTTCGTCGGTCGGCCGGCATCATAGAGGCACGGGTACCCGCAGCGAAGGGGGGGTCGGCTCAGGTCTCGCGCCAGTAGTGGCAGGCCGCCTCGTGGCCGGGCTCGACGGTCTCGAGCGGCGGCACGACGCGGGCGCAGAGCTCGGTGGCATGCGGGCAGCGGGTGCGGAAGACGCAGCCCGAAGGCGGGTTCAGGGGCGAAGGGAGATCGCCCTTGAGCACGATGCGGCGGCGGTTCTTCTCGAGCATAGGATCGGGCAGCGGCACGGCCGAAATCAGGGCCTGGGTGTAGGGGTGGCGCGGGTTCTCGTAGAGCTGGTCGCGATCGGCGATCTCGGCGACACGGCCGAGATAGAGCACCATCATCCGGTGGCAGATGTGGCGGACCACGGCGAGATTGTGGCTGATGAAGATGAGGGACAGGCCGAACTCGCGCTGGAGGTCCATGAGCAGGTTGACGATCTGCGCCTGGATCGAGACGTCGAGTGCCGAGACCGGCTCGTCGCAGACGATGAGCTTGGGTCTCAGGATCATGGCGCGTGCAATCCCGATGCGCTGGCACTGGCCGCCCGAGAACTCGTGCGGGTAGCGGTTGATCATCTGCGGCAGGAGGCCCACCGCACGCATCATCGCCTGCACACGGCTCCTGACCTCGGTGCGCGGCAGCTTCGGCTCGTGGGTCCGCAAGGGCTCGGCGATGATCTCGCCGATGGGCATGCGGGGGTCGAGGCTCGCGAGCGGGTCCTGGAAGATGATCTGGAGGTCGCGCCGGTAGCGGCGCAGCCGGCTCGTGTCGAGCCCGGTCAGGTTGTGGCCGAGCCAGGTGACCTGGCCCGCCGTGGGCGGGATGAGCTGGAGCACGGCCCGGCCGAGCGTGGATTTGCCGCAGCCCGATTCGCCGACGATGCCGAGCGTCTCGCCTTGCGCGAGGTCGAAGGAGACGCCGTCCACGGCCTTGAGCGGCACCCAGCGCCGGCGCAGGATCCCGCCCGCCGGGACGGGAAAGTGGACCTTGAGGTCGCGGACGGAGAGGATCGGAGAGGTCATGGAATGGCCTCGAGATGGCAGGACTTGGCGTGCACGGGGCCGTAAGGAGAGAGCGGCGGGCGCTCGATGCGGCAGCGGTCGTAGACGTAGGGGCAGCGGTCGGCGAAGACGCAGCCCGCGGGCAGGCGCTGCAGGTTGGGCGGCTGGCCCGGAATGGTCGGCAGCCTCGCGCCCACCGTCTCGTCGAGGCGCGGCGTCGAGAGCAGCAGGCCTTTGGTGTAGGGGTGCTGCGGGTGGGCGAAGAGATCCGCGGCCGGCGCGGTCTCGACGACGCGGCCGGCGTACATGACCATGACGCGCTCGCACAAGCCCGCGACCACGCCGAGATCGTGGGTGATGAGGGCTATCGCCATGCCGAGCTCGCGCTTGAGGCGGGCGAGGAGCTCGAGGATCTGGGCCTGGACGGTGACATCGAGCGCGGTCGTGGGCTCGTCGGCAATCAGAAGATCGGGCTCGCACAAAAGGGCCATCGCGATCATCACGCGCTGGCGCATCCCGCCCGAGAACTCGTGCGGGTACATGTCGAAGCGGCGGGCAGCCTCGGGGATGCCGACGAGATCGAGCATCCCGATGGCGCGCTTTCTGGCCTCGGTCTCGCCCATGCCCTTGTGCTCGCGCAGGACCTCGGTCATCTGGCGCGAGATCCTGAGAAACGGGTTGAGCGAGGTCATCGGATCCTGGAAGATCATCGCGATTTTCGCACCGCGGATCGCGTTCAGGCGCCTGGCCGGGAGGTTCAGGATCTCCTGGCCGCGGTAGCGGGCCGAGCCCGTGCTGCGGCCGTTCTTGGCGAGAAGGCCCATGATCGAGAGGAAGACCTGAGTCTTGCCGGAGCCGCTCTCGCCGACCACGCCCAGGCTCTCGCCGGCAGCGATCGTGAAACTCACGTGATCCGCCGCGAGCACCTCGCCGTCGGGTGTGGCGAAACGGGTGGTGAGATCCTGGACCTCGAGGACGGGGGTCATGTCAGGCTTCCAGGAGGAGGACACGGTAGCGCCAGAAGACGCGGTCGCTGGTGACGAGCGTCAGGCCTTCGAGCCGGGCCTGGGCGATCAGCATCCGGTCGAAAGGGTCGTTGTGGTGGAGCGGCAGAGATGCCGCCTCAAGGCTGTACCGGGCGGTCACGGGCAGCTCGACGAAGCCTTGCGCCGCTACGGCGGCCAACATGGCCGCATCCTCGAAACGGAGCTTGCCCTTGGCGCGCTTGATCGCCAGCTCCCATAAGTTGACGGCGCTGAAATAGACTTCGTGATTGGGGTCGTTGATGGCGGCGTAGGCGGCCGGCCCAAGACGCTCCGGCTCGACGACGAACCAGTAGAGCGCGTTCGAGTCCAGGAGGAGCCTCAAGCGTCGGCATCCTCTGGCGCCTGCCCTTTAACCCGCATGTCCTCCAGACAATCGTCGAGCTTGGAGGGAAAGCGGGGGTCACCCTCGTAGAACAGGCGCTCGAGCTCGGGATCGGGGTCCCAGGCGTCCGGGGCGGCCCAAGCCTGACCACGCAGAATGCCGGGCTTGCGCTCCTTTGGCAGCTCAGCGAAAGGCACGAGCTTCGCCACTGGCTTGCCGGCGCGGGCGATCACGATCTCTTCGCCCTTCTCCACCTCCTCGAGCAGGCTCGAGAGGTTGGTCTTGGCGGCATGGATGTTGACGGTGCGCATGAGGCCTCCAGCAAAGCCTAGCTAAGCTTAGCTCATGCTTGCCGCAAGGCCAAGCTCAGCGGTCCTTGGGGTCGAGGGCGTCGCGCAGGCCGTCGCCGATGAAGTTGAAGGCGAAGAGGGTGACGGCGAGAAAGATGGCCGGGAAGATCAGCATCCAGGGGGCGCTTTCCATCTGGCCCGCACCCTCGGAGATCAGCACACCCCAGGAGGTGTAGGGCTCCTGCACGCCGAGGCCGAGAAAGGAGAGGAAGCTCTCGGTGATGATGACCTCGGGCACGGTGAGGGTGACGTAGACGACGACGGGGCCGAGCACGTTCGGGATGATGTGGCGCAGCACGATGCGCCAGTTGGAGACACCGGCGGCGTGCGCCGCCTCGATGAACTCCTTGCGCTTCACCGAAAGGGTCTGGCCGCGGACGATGCGCGCCATGGTCAGCCATTCGACCGCGCCGAGCGCGATGAAGAGCAGAAAGATGTTCCGGCCGAACACCACCATCAGGATGATGACGAAGAACATGAACGGCAGCGAGTAGAGGATGTCGACGAAGCGCATCATCGCCTCGTCGACCTTGCCGCCGACGAAGCCCGCGACGGCGCCGTAGAGCACCCCGATGACGAGGCTCACCAGCGTCGCCGCCACGCCGACCGCGAGCGAGACGCGGGCACCGTAGAGGACACGCACGAACAGGTCGCGGCCGTTGTTGTCGGTGCCGAACCAGTGGCCGGTGGCGAGGTCGGGCGGGGCCGCGATCAGGTCCCAGTTGATCTCGTCGAAGGCATAGGGGCTGAGCCAGGGTGCCAAGATCGCGGCTGCCGTGATCAGGGCCAGCACCACCATCGAGACCACGGCGGCACGGTTCCGGAAGAGGCGCCGGCGCGCGTCCTGCCACAAGGAGCGGCCTTCCACCTCGCCCGCCTGGGCGAGGAGGTCGGCATGGGCTTGCCCGGACAGCATGTCAGTCGTGCCTCACCTTGGGATCGAGGAGGCCGTAGACGAGGTCGACCACGAGATTGAGCGTGATGATGAGCGCGGCGTAGACGATGACCACACCCATGACCACGGTGTAGTCGCGGTCCAGGGCGGCCTGCACGAAGTAGCGGCCGATCCCGGGAATGCTGAAGATCGATTCGATCACGACCGAGCCCGTGAGCAGCGCTGCCGTCATCGGCCCGAGATAGGAGACGACGGGGAGCATGGCGCCGGGGAGCGCATGCCGCAGGAGTACCAGCCGCTCGCGCAGGCCCTTGGCGCGGGCGGTGCGGACATGGTTGGCGTGAAGCTGCTCGATCATGGCTCCCCGCGCGAGCCGCGCCACGCGGGCAACCTGCGGCAGGGCCAGGGCGATCACGGGCAGGATCAGGAACTTCGGGGCGCCACCGCCCCAGCCGCCCACCGGCAGCCAGCCGAGATAGACACCGAAGATCAGGGTCAAAAGCGGCGCCATGACGAAGTTCGGGATCGCGATTCCGATCATGGCGAGGCCCATGGCGGTGTAGTCGACCCAGGTGTTCTGCCGGAGCGCCGCCACGATCCCGGCCGTGAGGCCCAGGGTCGTGGCCAGGATCACGGCGAGCCCGCCGACCTTGATCGAGGCCGGAGCCCCCTCGGCGAGGAGCTCCGTCACGGTGAAGTCCTTGGTGCGGTAGGAGGGGCCGAAGTCGCCTTTGAGCACGCCGCCGAGATAGCGCGCGTACTGCTGCCACAAGGGCTCGTCGAGATGGTAGGCGCGCTCGATGTTGGCACGGATCTCGGGTGGGATGGGCCGCTCCTGGTCGAACGGCCCGCCCGGTGCGAGGCGCATCATGTAGAAGCTCGAGGTGACGATGAGAAAGAGCGTCGGCACGCTCACGAGCAGCCGACGCAGCACGTGCCGGGACACGGGGGCTCAGCCTTCGAGCCACATCCAGCGCGAGCGGTGGATGTGCTTGGTGTTGTCGACGTAGCCCTTGAGCCTCTGCGAGACCAGCGCCTTCGAAACGTAGTAGTAGATCGGGATCCAGGCATCGGCGTCGATCGCGATCTTCTCGGCCTGGTGCATCAGCTCCATGCGCTTGCCCTGATCCCGGATCCGGCCCTGCTCCAGCATCAGCCGGTCGAACTCGGGGTCGCTGAACTGGCCGTAGTTCATGGGGCCGGTCCGGGTCTCGAGCAGCGAGAGGAAGTTCTGCGGGTCGTTGTAGTCGGCGACCCAGGCCGCGCGCGCCACGTCGAGCTGGTGCTGCTTGAGCATGTCGTAGTGGACCTTGGCCTCGCGGTTCACGAGCTCGGCCTGCACGCCGATCTGCTTCCACATCGCCTGGACCGCGACCGCGATCCGCTTGTGGTTCTCCGACGTGTTGTAGGCGAGCTCGAGCTTCAAGGGCTTGTCGGGTCCGAACCCGGCCTGCTTCAGAAGCTCCTTGGCCTTGGCCTGACGCTCCTTGAGCGGCAGCTTCGACCAGTCCGGCGCGTAAGGCTGTCCGTACTCGCCGGTACCGGGCGGCACCACGCCGTAGGCCGGCAGCTCACCGGTCTTGAGCACCTTGTCGGTGATCGCCTCGCGGTCGACGGCGAGCGAGAGGGCGCGCCGCACGTCGGGATTGTCGAACGGCGGCTTCTTCACGTTGATGGGGTAGTAATAGGTGCCGAGATAGGGATGGATCCGGGTCTCCTTGGGCAGCTCGCGCTTCAGGAAGTCGATCTGCTCGGAGGCGAAGTCGTCGGCATAGTCGATCTCGCCCGCGCGGAACCGCTTGGTGACGGCGTTCCTGTCCTCGTCGGGATAGTAGATCACCTTGTCGATCTTGACGTTGGCGGCATCGTAGAAGTTCGGGTTCCTGGCCGAAACCACGCGCGCGTGCGGCGTCCATTCGGTGACGTAGAAAGCACCGTTGCTCACGAAGTTGCCGGGCTTGACCCAGTCCTGCCCCTTCGCCTCGATCACGTGCCTGGGCACAGGGAACGCCGTGTAGTGGGTCAGAAGCTCGAGGAAGTAGCCGGTGGGTCCTTCGAGCGTGATCTCGAGCGTGCGATCGTCGATCGCCCGCACGCCCAGGTTCTCCATCCCCTTCATCTCGCCGGAATTCAGCTTGGCGGCGTTCTTGATCGGGTTCAGGATGTAGGCGTACTCGGCCGCCGTGGCCGGATCGATGATGCGGCGGAAGGAGTAGACGAAGTCCTCGGCGGTGACGGGCCGGCCGTCGGACCATTTGTGGTCGCGGAGCTTGAAGGTGTAGGTCAGGCCGTCGTCGCTGATGGTCCAGCTCTCGGCGGCACCCGGAATGGGCTTGGCGTCGGCGGCGTCGGTCATGAGGCCCAGAAAGGCGTCGCCGACGATGTAGTTCTCCCAGGTGCCCGAGACCATGTGCGGGTCGAGGCTCTTGGGCTCGCCCATCGTCGCCATGCGGTAGACCATCTCGGCACGGGCAACGCCATGGCCCGCGAGCGAGAGCGCTGCGAACGCGATCGCGGTGGCCGCCGCGGCGCGCAGCTTGCCTGAACTCATGTCTCCTACCTCCAAACCCTGGTGGCTTTCTTCCGGCTTGTCGCCGGTTTTCCGCGCATGGAGCCTAGGACTACCATGACATGGCCGCAATCTCGAAAGGTGGGATCAAGCGGACTGGCCTTTTCGGGGCGGCTGGCCCATCTTGCCGCCGCGCAACCCCGAGCTGAAGCTGATCGCCATGCCCTTGCATCGCATCATCCTCGACTGCGATCCCGGCCAGGACGACGCCTTGGCCATCCTCCTCGCCCTCGCCTCGAGGGAGGAGATCGAGGTGCTGGCGATCACCACGGTCGCCGGCAACGTGCCGCTGCCGCTCACGAGCCGGAACGCGCGACAGATCGTCGAGCTCGCCGGCCGGAGCGACGTTCCGGTCCATGCCGGCTGTGTCAGGCCGATCCTGCGCCCGCTCGAGACGGCGGAGTACGTCCACGGCAAGACCGGCCTCGACGGCGCCGAACTCCCCGAACCGCGCCTGCCGCTGACATCCGGCCACGCGGTCGACGTGATCGTGGAGACGCTCCTGCGCGAGCCGGCGGGGACGGTGACGCTCTGCCCGACGGGACCACTCACCAACATCGCGCTCGCCATGATCAAGGAGCCGGCGATCGTGCCGCGCATCCGGCAGATCGTGCTGATGGGCGGAGCGATCGAGCTCGGCAACACGACGCCCGCCGCCGAGTTCAACATCTACGTCGATCCACACGCCGCCGCCGTCGTGTTCGAATCGGGCGCCCCCATCGTCATGCACGGGCTCGACGTGACCCACAAGGCGCTGGTAACGGACGAGCGCCTCGCCCGGATCGGGGCGATCGGCACGCCGGTGGCCAAGGCCTGCGTGGGCCTCCTGGGCTTCTTCAACCGCTACGACCGCGACCGCTACCACATCCCCGGAGCGCCGCTACACGATCCTTGCGTCATCGCCTGGCTGATCCGCCCGGAGCTGTTCTCGGGCAAGCGCTGCCGAGTGGAGATCGAGACCGAAGGCCGCCACACGATCGGCCGCACGGTCGTGGACTGGTGGCACCGGATCGACCAGCCCGAACGACCGGCCAACGCGCTCGTCGTCAACGACATCGATGCGGACGGGTTCTTCGATCTCCTGACCGAGCGGCTGGCTCGGCTCTGAGGCGCCGCTCGGAAGCGCTCGCGTCAAGGGTTCGTCAATGGTACCAGGCACCATTCGTATTCGTTGACGCTGCCGAACGGCGCTTCAGCGGAGCGCGGCGACGCCGACAGATGCCGGGTTAGCCAACCCTGCCCGTTCTGTTAACGTATCTCGGGTCGTGGCAGAGGGAGCAGGCGGATGGCGCGAAAACGGGCGGACATCCTCGACCGGGCTCAGGAGCAGCCGCGCGGGCTCGTGCCCGAGCAGGTGCCACGGCCCGAGCGGCCGCACTACGCCGTCGTCGACATCGGCTCCAATTCCGTCCGGCTCGTGGTCTACGACCAGCTCGGCCGGGCACCCTTCCCGCGCTTCAACGAGAAGTCGCTCTGCCGCCTCGCGGCCGGGCTCGACGAGACCGGCGAGCTGCCGGCAGAGGGCTTCCGGCGCACGGTCGAGGCGGTCCGGCGCTTCCATGCCATCGCCGATGCCATGCAGGTCGCCCGGATCGACGTGCTCGCGACCGAGGCGGTGCGCCGGGCGACGAACGGCCCGGACCTCGTGGCGGCGATCCGCGAGCAGACCGGGCTTGCGGTCCGTGTCCTGAGCGGCGAGGAGGAAGCCCGCTACGCCGGGCTGGGAGTCATCGCCGGCTTCTACCGACCCGTCGGCCTCGTCGGCGACATGGGCGGCGGCAGCCTCGAGGTGATCGAAGCGCTCGAGGACCGGGTGGGCGAGCAGGCCGTGAGCCTGCCCTTGGGGGCCCTGCCGGTCCAGTCGCTGCTGGCGCGGCACGGCAAGGACGCCAGGGAGCACGTCGATGCGCTCCTCGCGGCACGGCTGCCCCCGGCTCTGATCGAGCCCGTCTTCCACGCCGTCGGCGGCGGCTGGCGCGCGCTCGCCAAGGCACACATGGCGGCCGGAAAAGCGCCTGTGCGCGTGGTGCACGGCTACACCATCGACGGCAGGGAGGCTCGGGCGTTCGCGAAGCGGCTGTGGCGCCTGCCCCCGGAGAAGCTCGCCGAGCTGCCGGGCGTGCCGGCGCGGCGGGTGCCCACCCTCGCGGCCTCTGCCCTCGTCATGGATCGCGTGCTCAAGCGCCTGGACTCGGAACGGGTGGTGTTCTCGGCTTTGGGCGTGCGCGAAGGCTGGCTCCTGATGCAGCTTCCCGAGGAGGAGCGCCGGCTCGACCCGTTGATCGAGGGTGCGTGCATCCTGGGCAGGCCTCTCGCGCGCGTCCCCGACTTCGGGGACGCGCTCGCCCGCTGGACCGAGCATCTGTTTCCGGGCGAGACCGCGGCCGACCGGCGGCTCCGGGTCGCGGCCTGCGCGCTCTCCGACATCGCCTGGCGCGATCATCCGGACGTGCAGGGCATCGAGAGCTTCCACCGTCTGCTCCAGTTCCCGTTCATCGGCATCGACCATCGGGAGCGGGTCTTTCTCGCGGCGGCGGTCCATGCCCGCTATCCCGGCCGGCTGGACGATCCGTGGCTCCAGCCCGCCATCGGCCTGCTCGCGCCGAGCGCCCGGCGGCGTGCCCAGATCCTGGGTCGCACCATGCTCCTGGGCTACAGGATCTCGGGCAGCGTGCCCGAGATCCTGGCTCGGGCCGGGCTGCGGATCGAGGCCGATCGCGTGCGACTCGAGGTGGCGCGTGCGGCGCGCGTGCCCGACAGCGAGGTCGTGGCGGACCGCCTCAGGCTGCTCGCGGACGCGATCGGCGTGCGCCGCACGGAGATCGTCGAGGCTGCCTGACACCGAGGCCTCGACGCCGGCCTCGCCTTGCGCCATCTAAAGAAGAGTGCCGAGGACAGCGGGCATCTCGGCGAGCGGTGGCGTGTGACGGACGATGACCAACTGGACCTTGCGCGACCTCGAGTACTGGGACGAGAAGATCCGGGAGAAGGTGGCCGAGATCGGGCTCGACTGCTACCCGCAGGAGTTCGAGGTGTGCGACCAGAACGCCATGCTGGGCTACATGGCCTATCATGGCATGCCGTCGCACTACCCGCACTGGAGCTTCGGCAAGGCGTTCGAACAGACCAAGACCATGTACGACCACGGCGTATCGGGCCTGCCGTACGAGATGGTCATCAACTCGAACCCTGCCCTCGCCTACCTGATGCGCGACAACTCCTTGTGCCTGCAGATCCTGACGATCGCACACGTCTACGGGCACAACGACTTCTTCAAGAACAATTTCACCTTCAAGACCACCGACGCCGGCGAGACCATCGCCTCGTTCAAGGCCAGGGCCGATCGGGTCAGAGGCTATATCGAGGACCCGTCGATCGGTGCGGAAGCCGTGGAGCTGTTCCTGGACGCGGCGCACGCGCTCTCGTTCAACCGCTCGCGCAATCTCGCGATCCGGAAGCTGAAGCCGGCCGAGCAGCGCGCACGCCTGCTCGATGCCGCGCGCCCGCCGGCCGACGCTTTCGCCGGCCTGCACAAGCGGGTCGAGGCCACTCATCCCGACCTCACGAAGGAGCCGCTCGAACCCGAGGCGGATCTTCTCCTCTTCATCCGCGACCACAACCGCGATCTCGCCGACTGGCAAAGGGACCTGCTCACGATCGTCGACGAGGAGGCGCGCTACTTCCTGCCGCAGATCGAGACCAAGATCATGAACGAAGGCTGGGCCAGCCACTGGCACCACCGGATCATGACCAGCCTCGACCTGCCGCAGGACCTCCATCTCGAGTTCCTGGTGCGCCACAACCAGGTGATCTGCCCGCATCCGGGCGGCCTCAACCCCTACCATGTCGGCTTCATGGTCTGGCGCGACATCGAGAAGCGCTTCGGCGGCGAGGGCTCGAAGGAGGCGCTCGCCAAGCTCATGGAGGTGCGCGAGGTCGAGCGGGACGTGAGCTTCCTGCGCCGCTTCCTCACCGAGGAGCTGTGCCGCGAGCTCGACCTCTTCACCTGGAAGCCGCGCGGCGAGCATCTCGTCGTCTCGGAGGTGTCGGACGAGGAGCACTGGTCCGACGTCAAGAACGCGCTCCTGAAGCAGATCGGCACGGGCAGCATGCCGGTGATCCGCATCCACGACGCCAACTACAGAGGCCGGCGCGGCCTCTATCTCGTCCACGAGCACGACGGCCGCGATCTCGACATGACCCACGCCGACAAGACGTTGAACCACCTCAAGACGCTCTGGGGCCACGAGGTCTATCTTCTGACCTACGTGCGCGGAAAGAAGACGCTGATGAGCGTCACGGACGCGGGCTTCGACGCGAAGCTCGTGAGCTGAGCGGTCTCCGCCCTCAGTGGAGGAGGGCGGCGAGCTCGTAGAACATGGCGCCCGTCACCGCCGTCGCCGGCAGGGTGACGATCCAGGCGACCACGATGTCGCCAGCGATGCTCCAGCGTACGGCGGAGAGCCGCCGGGCCGAGCCCACGCCGACGATGGCGCCCGTGATCGTGTGCGTGGTCGAGACCGGCACCCCGAGATGGGTGGCGAGGAACAGGGTCATGGCCCCACCGGTCTCGGCACAGAAGCCCTGCATCGGCTTCAGGTGCGTGATGCGCGAGCCCATGGTCTTCACGATCCGCCAGCCACCCATGAGGGTGCCCAAGGCCATCGCCGCCTGGCAGAGGAGGACGACCCAGAGCGGCACCTTGAACTCGCCGCCGAGGAGGCCCTGCGAGTAGAGCAGGACCGCGATGATCCCCATCGTCTTCTGCGCGTCGTTGCCGCCGTGGCCGAGGCTGTAGAGCGAGGCCGAGACGAACTGGAGGCGGCGGAAGTGACGGTCGACCGCGAACGGGGTGGCACGGAAGCACAGCCAGGAGACGACGAGGACCAGAAAGAGTGCCAGGAAGAAGCCCAGGAGCGGCGAGAGGACGATGGCGCCGCCGATCTTGGCGATCCCGCTCCAGACCACGGCACCCGTTCCGGCCTTGGCGATGCCGGCCCCCACGAGCCCGCCGATCAGCGCGTGCGAGCTGCTGGACGGGAAGCCCCACCACCAAGTGAGGACGTTCCAGACGATCGCCCCCATGAGCGCTCCGAAGACGACATGGGCGTCGGCCACCTCGGCGGCGACGATGCCCGTACCCAACGTGTTGGCGACGTGGAGGCCGAACACCAGGAAGGCGACGAAGTTGAAGAACGCGGCCCAGGCCACCGCGGCCTGGGGCGGCAGCACGCGGGTCGAGACGATGGTAGCGATCGAGTTGGCGGCGTCGTGAAAGCCGTTCAGGAAGTCGAAGGCGAGAGCGATGACGATCAGGCCCACGAGCAGCGGCAGGCCGAGCAGGACGGAGTCCATGTAGCGCCGTTCCCCGTTCAGACTTGCTCGATCACGATGCCCTGGATCTCGTCGGCGATATCGTCGAACCGGTCCACCACCCGCTCGAGATGATCGTAGATCTCACTGCCGGTGATGTAGGCCATCGGGTTGGTGGCGGCGTGGGTGCGGTAGAGGCGCTTCAAGCCGTTCTCGTGGATCTCGTCGGCGTGGCCCTCGATCTTGATGATCTGCCCGCACAGGCGGCTGATGCGGGCCGTCTCCTTGTGGATGTCGGCCAGGAGCGGCACCACCTCCTGCGTGAGGCCGGCGCACTGGACGATCGCATCGGCCATCTCGCGCATCTCGGGCTCGAAGTCGCGCACCTCGAACAGCATGATCGCCTTCGCGGTCTTCTGCATCTGGTCGATGGCATCGTCCATCGAGGTGATCAGGTCCTTGATGTCGCCGCGATCGAACGGGGTGATGAAGGTGCGCCGCACCGCGAGCATCACCTCGTGGGCGATTCCATCGGCCTCGTGCTCCTTGTCCATGATGGTCCGGCAGCACTGGACAACATGCTCGCCACCGTCCATGAGGCTGCGCAGCGCCTCGGCCCCGGCCACGAGAACGCGCGAGTGCGCCACGAACAGGTCGAAGAACCGCTCCTCCTTCGGCATCATAGCCTGGAACCAGCGCATCATTCCGTCTCCCCGCGCAGAACACGGCCAATCGCCGTATCCCGAACAGCTTGCAGGGCCGCCGGTTACGGCGGCCGGGCGCCGCACGCGACGCCCGGGCCCGTCTCTACATTATTCCGTGCCCCGTATGCGACGTCGCTGCGGCATCGGCGCCGAGCACGGCAGGTCCAGCATCCCGATCACCGGGGCGATGTGCGCCACGACCAGGAGCACGGCGACCAGACCGGCCCCAGCCATCGGGCCGCGTCGGCATCGCGTCGATGGCGAAAAATTCCTTCGAGCCAGCCCACCCGGCGTCATGGCTGCAATGCACAATAGGGCTAGCCAGATCAGGCTTTGCTCATTAGATTGTGCGTTGCAGCAAGGCTGTGGCTCTGGGCAGCCTTGCTCGCGACGGGGCCGGCTCCGGCCGCCCCATCTGCCTCGGGCGCAACGCCCGGGGTGTCGTCTCCCAGACGTTTAGCCTCCCTGATCTACTTGGCCGGGCCTTCGGGCCCGGCTTTTTCTTGTGTCTTCGCGCCCAGCGATCATCGCCGTCTCGTGCATCGCCCAACAGGGCGACTGCGTCAAGCCGCCTCGTGAGGCGCCCGGAGCGTACGCGCTGCGGCAGGTAGCCGATGATGCGATCGTTCCGCCCGATCACCGGACTTGCGGAATCTCCTACGACAGAATGTCGCAGCGGCTCGGCTGGGCCCTGCGGCGGCTTCCGACCGGCCTCTTTGCGGTTTTGCACGGCCGCGCTAGAGCGGGGGCTGGGGGGAAGCCGATACCGTGCTCGACGCTCTGGCACCCGTGGCGCTCTTGATCGCTCTCGGCTACGGGCTGAGGGCGAGCGCCTTCCTTCCCGAGGCGTCCTGGGCGCCGATCGACCGGCTGGTCTACTATATCCTGTTCCCGGCCCTTCTCGTGGACGGCCTGGCCTCGGCCGACCTGCGCGGCCTTCCGGTCCTGCGCGTGACGATCGTCCTTCTTTTCACGCAGCTCGCCATGGCGGCGCTCGCTGCGGCCTTGCGCGGACCGCTGCGCCTGAGCGGGCCTTCCTACACCAGCGTCCTGCAGTGCGTGGTGCGCTGGAACAGCTACGTGGCGCTGGCGCTCGCCCGCAGCCTGTTCGGCCCGGCCGGCCTGCCGCTGACGGCGCTCGCCGTCGCGGTGATGGTGCCCGCCTCCAACCTGCTGAGCATCGTCGCGCTGACGCGGCACGGCCGGGACGCCAGCGGCCGGGCCGGATCCCTTGTCGGCACGATCGCGACCAACCCCCTCATCCTCGCCTGTGCTCTGGGCGTGGCCATCAATCTTGCCGGCTGGCACCTGCCGAAGCCGCTTTCCGAGCCGCTCGCGATCCTGAGCCACGCCACCATGGCGCTGGGCCTGCTCACCGTCGGCGCCGGTCTCAGGCCTCACCTCGTCACGGCGCAGCCGCTCGTGATCGCGGTGGCGACCGCGATCCAGCTCCTCGTGAAGCCGGCCGTGGCGGCGGGGCTCGGGCTAGCGCTGGGCCTCGGGGCGACCCCGCTCATGGTGGTGATCCTCGCCTGCGCCGTCCCGACCGCGACCGCCTCCTACATCCTGGCGAGGCTCCTCGGCGGCGACGCCGAGCTGATGGCAGCGCTCGTCACGATCACGACCGTGGCGGCGCTCCTCACCCTGCCGCTCGTGCTGGGCCTCGTCCGGCTCGCCGGCTGAGCGCTTTCAGGGGCGTACGCCGCGCGGCCGCGCCGGTCTCGCCGGCCGCTCCGGGCGGACCACCTGCCCTTCCGGGCCGATGACACCCTTCACGAGGATCATGTTGGCGTAAGGGCGGCGCTCGAGCGTCGCGAAGATGGCGGCGCAGCCGCGCGCCTCCTCGTAGAAGCGGAAGCGCTCGATCGAGCCCATGGGCCAGGCACCCGCCACCTCCTGGACCATGGCGGCGAACGCCTCGTGCGCCTCGCCCAGCTCCTTGGGTCGGCCGTCGATCTCCATCCGCAGCACGGGCGCATCGACGTAGCCGTCGAGCGGCATGACCGAGAGAATCGCCCGCCCGGCGCGGACGAGATCGGTGTCCATCCGGATCACGGGCGGGCCCAGATAATGCGCCGGGAAGTTGGCGTCCACGATGGCGATGGTGTCGCCATGGCCCATGTCCCGCAAGGTCGCGAGCGCGTCGCCGCTCAGGAGCGGGTCGATGCCTAGAAGCATGATCTGCGGCCTCCTCCGTCGTCTGGGCCGCGCCAGACTAGCGGTCCGAGAACCTTCCGCCAGCGGATTCAACGTCTGGAGGAGAGGTCGGCGCCTCCATCCGTCCGGTACGCTTGTCCGTAGCCCGATCCTCGACTATTGGCTCTGCTGCGATCGCACGGACATGTGAGACGCAGGGAGATCGAATGGCCGCTTCCGACCGAGACCGGCATCCGTCATTCGCCGATCGATGTGCTGCGTGCTGAACCCGCTCGCCTGATTTGTCCGCTGTCGTTCCACCTGCCACCAGCGCACCACAACGGACAACGAACCGACGATGAGCCTCGGGACCCTCGAGCCCTACTTCGTGCTCGTGCTGCTGGTCGTGGTGTTCGCGACCATGGTGAGCGAGCGCTTCCGCATCGACGTCGTGGCGATGATGGCGGTCAGCCTCCTCCTGATCACGGGCGTGCTGCCGACCAAGGAGGTGCTCGCAGTCTTCAGCAACGAAGCGCCGATCACGGTCGCCGCCATGTTCATCCTGAGCGCCGCCCTCGAGCGGACGGGGGTAGTCGAGAGCGCCGGCGTGCTGTTCTCGCGCCACGCCTCGGGTTCGCCGCTCGCCGCCATGCTGGCGGTCACGATCGGCGCGGCCTCGGTCTCGGCCTTCATGAACAACACGCCGGTGGTGGTGATCCTCACCCCCGTGGTGATCGCGCTCGCCAACTCGATGGGAATCGCCCCCTCGAAGTATCTGATCCCGCTCTCCTATGCGACCGTGCTGGGCGGCACCTGCACGCTCATCGGCACCTCGACCAACATCGTGGCTTCGGGTGCAGCCGTGCAACAGGGGCTCGAGCCGTTCGGCCTGTTCGAGATCTCGCCCGTCGGCATCCCGTTGACGCTGATCGGCGTGCTCTACCTCGCCACGCTGGGCTTCCGCCTCCTGCCCAACCGCGAGACCTTCGCCGGCATCATGGCGGGCTCGCGGCAGCGGCAGTTCCTGACCGAGGTGCTCGTCCCTCTCGGCTCGCCGCTCATCGGCAAGTCGGTGGACGAAGCCGGGGTGGCCAAGAAGCTCAACGCGCGGGTGATCGACGTCATCCGCGACCGCATCTCGCTCGCGGGCGAGCTCGACCGCGTGGTGCTGCAGGCCGGCGATCGGATCGTGCTGCGTACCAACGTCGGCGACGTGATCGGCCTGCGCAACCAGTCGGACGTCGCCTTCGGCACCTCCGGCCAGCACGCGCTCGAGCCCATCGCGGCGCAGAACACGATCGTGATGGAGGGCATCGTCGGCCCGCACTCGCGCTTCGTCGGCTATCGCCTGGCCGATCTCAACCTGCGCCGGCAGTACAGCGTCTACATCCTGGCGGTGCATCGTCAGGGTGAGAATCTGGGCGGGAACTTCGATCAGGTGCGGCTCGCCTTCGGCGACACGATCCTGATGGAAGGCCCGCCCGAGGGCCTGAAGCGCCTGTTCGAGCAGGGGGCGCTCGTGAGCCTCGCCGAGCCGACCGAGCAGCCGTTGCGACGCAGCCGGCGCTGGCTCGCGATCACGGCACTCGTGGCCGTCATTGTACTCGCGAGCTTCGAGGTGATGCCGATCAGCGCCCTCGCCCTGATCGCCTCGGTCGCCGTGGTGGCGGGCGGCTGCCTCGACGCCGACGAGGCCTACAGCTCGATCCGCTGGTCGCTGATCATGCTGATCTTCGGCAGCCTCGCGCTCGGCCGGGCCATGGAGACGAGCGGGGCCGCGCGGCTCGTGGTGGAGGGGGTCATGCACCTGATCCAGGGCATGAGCCCCTACGTGGTCCTCTCGGTCACCTATCTCATGACGATGATCCTGACCGAGTTCCTGAGCAACAACGCGACCGCGATCCTCCTGACGCCGATCGGCGTGGGTCTCGCGCACGGGCTCGGCGTCGACCCGCGGCCGTTCGTGGTGGCGGTGATGCTGGCGTCCAGCAACGCGTTCGCGACGCCGATCGGCTATCAGACCAACACCTTCGTCTACAACGCCGGCGGCTACAAGTTCGGGGACTTCGTCAAGATCGGCCTGCCGCTCAACCTGATCACCTGGCTCGCCGCCAGCGTGCTGATCCCGTTCTTTTTTCCCCTGCACCCTTGAGGTTGCGCGGTCTCGACCGCGGGCCATCCACCCGGTAAGTATGTCACACGGGGCCGCCCGAAGCCGGCGGCTCCCTGGCAGCGTTCTGGAGGAGGCGGACATGCCGCGATGCGGGCGGCGCCGGCTGATCGCCGGTGCGATGGCGGTCGCTACGGCTTTCATGGTCCATGCGCCGGCAAGGGCCGAGCAGTTCATCAACGTGCTCACCGGCGGCACGGCCGGGGTCTATTACCCCTTGGGCGTGGCGCTGGCCAAGATCTACGGCGAGACCGTCCCGGATGCCCGGACCTCGGTGCAGGCGACCAAGGCCTCGGTCGAGAACCTCAACCTGCTCCAGGCCGGCAAGGGCGAGATCGCTTTCACGCTGGGTGATTCCCTGGCCCTGGGCTTCAAAGGCGACGAGGAGGCCGGCTTCAAGGCGCCGCTCCAGCGGCTGCGCGGGATCGCCGCGATTTACCCCAACTACATCCAGATCGTCGCGACCAAGGATTCCGGCATCCACACGCTCGCCGACCTCAGGGGCAAGCGCGTCTCGGTGGGCGCACCCAAGTCCGGCACCGAGCTCAACGCGCGCGCCATCCTAGGAGCCGCTGGCCTCGGCTACGACGACCTCGGCAAGGTCGAGTACCTGCCGTTCGCGGAATCGGTCGAGCTCATGAAGAACCGGCAGCTCGACGCGACCCTGCAGTCGGCGGGTCTGGGCGTGGCCTCGATCCGCGATCTTGCCGCGAGCGTGCCGATCGAGGTGGTCGCGATTCCGGGCGATCTCGTGGCACGGGTGGGGACTCCCTACGTCGCCGCCACCATTCCGGCCGGTACCTATGGCGGCCAGGCGGCCGACGTGCCGACCGCGGCCGTGGTCAATTTCCTCGTCACCCACGACAAGGTCTCGGACGAGCTCGCCTACGCCATGACCAAGGGCTTGTGGGAGCACGTGGACCAGCTCAAGGCCGCCCACGCCGCGGCCAAGGACATGAAGCTCGAGAAGGCGGCCAAGGGCATGCCGGTGCCGCTCCATCCGGGTGCGGAGCGGTACTACAAGGAGAAGGGCGTGCTCTAGGCGGGCCATCGACGACGAGCAGCAGGAGTCCTTCCCTTGAGCGCCGATCTCGGTGCGGGCGAGAATCCGGGAGCCTTGACCTGGGAGGGCGGCAAGGCCGGCCGAGCCGCCTACCTGATCGCCATCCTGTTCTCCACGTTCCAGCTCTGGACCGCGGCCTACAGCCCGCTGCCGAGCCAGATCGTGCGCTCGGTCCATGTCGGGTTTCTCCTGCTGCTCACGTTCGTGCTCCTGACCAACCGGCGCCGGGAGCGTGATGCGCGGTTCTGGACCGACTGGGGGCTCGGCATTCTCGCCTTCGTGGTCGGGCTCTATCACTGGGTGTTCTACGCGGATCTCATCCAGCGCGCCGGCGATCCCAATAGAATCGACCTGGTCGTCGGCGTGGTCGCCCTCCTCCTCGTCTTCGAAGCGGCGCGCCGGCTCATGGGGCCGGCCCTGCCGCTGATCTGCGCCGTCTTCGTGGCCTATGCCCTCTTCGGCCAATACCTGCCCTCGCCATTCAACCACCGCGGCTACGACTTCGCGCAGGTGATCGACCAGATGTTCCTCGGCACCGAGGGCATCTACGGTGTGCCGATCTACGTCTCGTCGAGCTTCATCTTCCTCTTCATCCTGTTCGGCTCGTTCCTCGAGCGGGCGGGCATGATCCGCCTGTTCACGGACGTGGCGCTGGGCACGGTCGGCCACAGCCGCGGCGGCCCCGCCAAGGTGGCGGTGATCTCCTCGGGTCTCATGGGCACGATCAACGGCAGCGGGGTCGCCAACGTCGTCACCACCGGCCAGTTCACGATCCCCTTGATGAAGCGCTTCGGCTACCCGGCCCACTTCGCCGGCGCGGTCGAGGCGACCTCGAGCATGGGCGGGCAGATCATGCCGCCCGTAATGGGGGCGGTGGCTTTCATCATGGCCGAGACCATCGACGTGCCTTACGCCGAGATCTGCAAGGCGGCGGCGATTCCGGCCATCCTCTATTTCGGCACGGCGTTCTGGATGGTGCATCTGGAAGCGGGCAAGCGCGGCCTCCTGGGGCTGCCGCCCGAGCAGTGCCCGAACGCGCTGCGGGCCCTCGAGCGCGACTGGCACCTGATCCTGCCGCTCGCGGCGCTCGTGTGGCTGCTCTTCAGCGGCTACACGCCGCTCTTCGCCGGCACGGTGGGCCTCGCCCTCACGGCACTCGTCGTCCTGGGCGCTCCCATTGCGGGTGCCATCGCCCCGCAGGCGCTGCGGCTCCTGTTCTGGGTCGCGATCGGGCTCGGCGCCTCCTCCTTCTTACGCTTCGGCATCGATGCCGTCGTCCTGCTGGTGGCGGCGCTCGTCCTCCTCTGCGCCTTCGTCAGGGGCGGGCGGGAGACGCTGGCCTTGTGCCGCGACAGCCTCGCCGACGGGGCGCGCCATGCGCTGCCGGTCGGCGTGGCCTGCGCTCTCGTCGGCACCATCATCGGCTCGCTCACGCTCACCGGGGCCGCCTCCAACTTCGCGAGCTACATCGTCGATGTCGGCCGCGGCAGCCTGTTCCTGAGCCTTCTGCTGACGATGGTGGCCTGCCTCGTGC
The DNA here is from genome assembly GCF_037908215.1 of Benzoatithermus flavus. Classification (NCBI taxonomy): domain Bacteria; kingdom Pseudomonadati; phylum Pseudomonadota; class Alphaproteobacteria; order Geminicoccales; family Geminicoccaceae; genus Benzoatithermus; species Benzoatithermus flavus. Next base: position 199,979 of record NZ_JBBLZC010000001.1, read on the forward strand.
TGGGCACCGGCATCCCGACGATCCCGAACTACATCATCACCGCCTCGATCGCCGGTCCCGCCCTCCTCGAGCTCGGCGTACCGCTGATCGTGAGCCACATGTTCGTGTTCTACTTCGGCATCATGGCCGACCTGACTCCGCCCGTGGCGCTCGCCGCGCTCGCCGCCTCGCCGATCGCAGGTGCGTCCCACATGCGGATCGGCTTCGAGGCGACGCGGATCGCGGTCGCGGGCTACGTGGTGCCGTTCATGGCGGTCTACGCGCCCTCCCTCATGCTGCAGCCGGGCGATCCGCTCGCGGCCACGATCGGGCCGGTCGCGGCCACGGCCTACGTGGTGCTGAAGGCGGTGGTGGCGATCGGGCTCTGGGGTGGTGCCGCCACCGGCTGGCTTCTCGGTCCGCTAGGGTGGGCCGAGCGGGCGCTCGCCGTGCTCGCAGCCTCGCTGCTGGTGGCAGCGCTGCCGGTCACGGACGAGGCCGGCTTCGCGCTCGCGGCCCTCCTCGTGGGCTGGCACTGGTGGAGTCGGCGCCGTCTGGCCGTGCGGCCAGCGTGATGGCCTTGTGCCTCGCTGCCGGCGCCGTGACGGTGCGGCTGGCGCTGGCCGCGTTCACGCTCGCCTGGACACACTCGGTCGAGAAGGTGCGGTGGGAGGAGGACTGGCGCATCGAGAACGGCGCTCTCGTCCTGGCCGAGGCGCGGGTCCAGGGCAGCGGTGCCGGGATGGAGCCGCCCGAGGGTGCCGTGTTCGCGGGCGGGTTCTGGCATTACCGGCCGGACCTGCCGCCTTTGCCCCGGCTCGAGCTCGCACGGAGCGGAGCGGTCCCGGACTGGAGCTTGTGCCACGACGGCCTCTGCGCCGAGCTCGGCGCGCTGCTGCCGGGCGAGACCGCGGGTCGAAGCGTCGTGCTGGGTCCCTGCCCCGGCTGAGCCTCTGCGCCCAAGGTCGGATTGGCAGCGGTGCCCGACAGAGGATAATCCCCCGATCGGGCCGGCGGGCGCTGGCTCCACGAGACGGGGAAAGAACGGTGATCCACAAGCTCGGCGCTTGTCTTCTGGCCCTGGGCCTCGCGGCCCCGGCACTCGCAGCCGATCCGGCGAAGAGCCTGGAAGAGGCCAGGATCGCGGCCGGCGAGGTCATGTTCCGCCAGAACTGCATGACCTGCCACTCGCCCGATACCGCGAAGAACGCCTTCGGCCCCAGCCTCAGCGGCGTGATTGGCCGGCCCGCGGGCAGTCTGCCGCGCTTCGCCTATTCGGATGCCTTGAAGAGCTCGGGGCTGGTCTGGACCGAGGACAATCTCAGGAAGTGGATGGCCGACAACGAGAAACTGGTGCCCGGCACGCGGATGCGGCACGTCAGCATCACCGATCCGGCCGCGCAGGATTTCCTGATCGCCTACATCAAGTCGCTCTGAGAGTCCCCATCCCTCCCTCACGGCCCGTGAGGGAGGGAACACAAGAGGCAGGCTGCGCGCTTCTACCCCCTCCCCGCCGAAGGCGGGAGAAGTTCGATCGCTGCGCGATCAAGGGTGGGGCCTCACTCGCCCGGCGCCGGCGCCAGCTCGCTCACGCTGACCCGGCGGGTGGCGGGGTCGATCACGAGGCGGCGGTCGTGGAAGCGCAGCACGCTCGGCTTGTGGGCGATGCTGACGATGGTGGTGCCGGGCAGCCGTTCCTCGATCAGCTCGTACATTCGGGCCTCGGTCGTCTCGTCGAGGGCCGAGCTCGCCTCGTCGAGGAAGAGCCAGTTCGGCCGGACCAGGAGGACGCGCGCGAAGGCGAGGCGCTGCTGCTCGCCCGGCGAGAGCACCATCGACCAGTTGGCGCTCTCGTCCAGGCGGCCGGCGAGATGCGCCAGCTTGCACGAGACCAGCGCCTCGCGCACCTCCGCATCGCCGTGTGCATCGGGCTTGTCGGGATAGCAGATCGCCTCCTTGAGCGTGCCGATCGGGATGTAGGGCTTCTGGGGCAGGAACAGCACCTTCGCCCCCTTGGGCACGCGGAGGATGCCCTTGCCGAAGGGCCACAGGCCCGAGAGCACGCGAAAGAGCGTGGTCTTGCCGCTGCCCGAGGGCCCCTGGATGACGAGCCGCTGGCCGGGCTCGACCACGAGATCGAGGTCCGACAGGAGCACGCGGCCGTCGGGGAGTGCCACCTCGACGTCCTCAAGTGTCAGCGCCGGGTGGTCCGCTGGAGCGACGTCGAAGCCGTGCTCCCTGGCCTGGGCTTCCTTCGTCGCCGCCATGGTGTTGGCGAAGGTGGTGAGTCGGTCGACGACGGCCTTCCAGTCGGCGAGGTTCGCGAACGAGTCGACGAACCAGGAGAGCGAGCCCTGCACCTGGGCGAAGGCGCCGGCCGTCTGGGTCATCACGCCGAGCGAGATCTCGCCCCTGAAGTAGCGTGGAGCCTGCACGACGATCGGGAAGACGCTCGCGACCTGGCTGTAGAACACGTTGAGCCAAGTGAGCCGCTTATAGACCCGCATATAATCCCAGAACAGATCGTAGATGCGTTGGAAAGCGTCCGAGAGCCGGCGCGCCTCGTCGGGCTCGCCCTTGTAGAGCGCTATGCTCTCGGCATTCTCGCGCACACGGATCAGACGGTAGCGGAAGTCGGCGTTGTAACGCTCGAGGTTGAAATTGATGCTGACCAGCCGCTTGCCGATGGCCCACGTCGCCCAGGAGCCGGCGATGGCGTAGAGCAGCGCCACCCAGACCATGTAGCCGGGCACCTCGAGCCCACCCAGAAAGTCCAGCGTCAGGCTGCCGGAGAGCTGCCACAGAACGAAGGTGAAGGTGCCGAGGGTCATGAGTTCGCTCAAGAGGCCGAGCACGATCGCGAGCGTCTGGGTCGTGAAGACGTTGATGTCGTACTCGATCCGCTGCTCGGGGTTGTCGGTGCCGTGGCCCGTCAGTTCCATGCGGTAGTAGGTGCGATCCGCGAGCCAGTCGCCGAAATAGACGTGGGTGAGCCAGCGGCGCCAGCGGATCGTGAGATACTGGCGCAGCCACATCCGGTAGACGGCGACGACGATGTAGATGAACACGAGGCCCGTGAACGAGAAGAAGAAGTCGGAGAGGCTCTCGAAGGAGATCAGGAGCTTCCAGAAGCTCGCCGCATCCTTGTTCTGCAGCGCGTCGAAGAACGCCCGGTTCCAGTCGTTGAGCAGCTTGGAGAGCCACACGAGAAAGACGCTCATCCCGATGATGACGGCGAGGAGCCCGCGGGCGAGCCAGCGCTCCTCGGACCACCAGTAGGGCGCCGTCAGCCGCCAGAGCTGGCTGAGGAAGCCGCGGGCATCGGCGACGCGGCTGATGACGGGATTGGTCATGAAGATCCCTCGACGCGGGCCAACGAGACGGTCCGACGCGAGGGGGTTAGCGGCAATCCGGCAAGCGGGCAAGGCGGCGGACCGTCCTGCTCCGGCCCGCCGGCCGTTGCCCACGCGAAGGTGAGCCTGCGCGAGTCCGGCGGGACTCTCAGGCGGCCTTCCGCTCGTCCTCGAGGGCGCCCACCACGGCACCGATCAGGAGCGCACAGGAGCAAGCACCGGGATCGAGCCGGTTGACGCTGGCAACACCCAGATCGGCGGCGAGCCCGTGCTTCGCCACCATGTGGGTGGTGGCGTGCAGGCCGTGCGCCGCCGCCGCCAGGACGCGGGCGCCGAGCTGATCGGTCCGGCCTTCGGCGAGAAGGCTCTCGAGGGCCTGCGCCACCGGGATCAGCACGTCGAGCAGCGTCTTCTCGCCCTTGCGCGCGTCACCCTTCCTCTCGACCGCGGCGACGCCCGCCCGGAGCATGGCCGCGAGCTCGGTCGGGCCGACCGGACCGGCGGGCGTCGCCCGGCCCATGCCGGTGAAGAGGGCGCCGTAGAAAGCACCCCCTGCCCCACCCGCCTCGGTCTCGAGCAGGTAGCCGATCCGCTCGAGGGCGGTGCGCAAAGGCATGCCCGCGATCTCGTCGCGCTGCGCTGCGACAGCCGCGAAGCCCTTCGCGAGGTTGGTCCCGTGATCGCCATCGCCGATCGCCTCGTCGAGCGCATCGAGCTCGGCGGCACGGTCCACGATCGTGCGATGCATCGCATCGATCGAGCGGGCAAGCATCTCCCTCATCCTGCACCCTCCCGGTGGTGCTGCTCTTGGCCGAGTCTGCCCACCAGCTAAGAACGCCCCGCCGCTGCGGTCAACTCCATCGGGCAAACGGGTCGCAGCCGCTGCCCGCCAAAAGGGCGAAGCTACTCGGCCGCGTGGCGCGCCTCGGGCGCGGCGACGATGACCGGATCCATCGCTGCGAGCTTCTCGGGGGCGATGTGGCAGAGGATGGTGTGGCCGGGAGCGAATTCGCGGCGTGGCGGAGGCTCGGTCTCGCAGATCTTGCCGAGCTTGCGGTGGCAGCGGGTCTGGAACGGGCAGCCCGGTGGCGGGCGCAGGGCCGAGGGGATCTCGCCTTCGAGGACGATGTGCTTCTTCCTGATCCGGGTATCCGCGATCGGCACGGCCGAGAGCAGGGCCTCGGTATAAGGATGGTAGGGCGGGTTGAACACCTCGTCGGTGGTGCCCTGCTCCATGATCTGGCCGAGATACATCACCACGACCCGGTCGGCGAGGTAGCGCACGAGCGAGAGGTCGTGGCTGATGAAGAGAAGCGTCGTGCGTTTCTCGCGCTGGATCTCCGTCAGGAGCTGGGTCACGGCCGCCTGGACCGAGACGTCGAGCGCCGAGACCGGCTCGTCCGCGACCACGACCTTGGGCGCTCCGGCGAAGGCGCGGGCGATGCCGACCCGCTGCTTCTGACCGCCGGAGAGCTGGCGCGGCCGGCGCCAGTAGAAAGCGCGCGGCAGCTTGACGAGGTCCAGGAGCTCGAACACGCGCTCGCGGATCCTCGCGGGATCGCTCTCGCCGCCGAAGCGCCGCACGACGCGGGCGATCTGTCCGCCCACGGTGTGGCTCGGGTTCAGCGTGTCGAACGGGTTCTGGAACACCATCTGCAGGGTGCGGATGGTCTCGGGCGGACGGTCCTGCACCGGTAGCTTCGCGATGTCCGTGCCGTTCAGGCGGATCTCACCGTCGGTCGCGGTCTCGAGGCCCATCACGACCTTGGCGAAGGTCGACTTGCCGCAGCCCGATTCGCCCACGATCGCCACGGTCTCGGCCTCGCGGGCGGCGAAGTCGAGCTGCTCGTTGGCCTTCACGGTCCGCACCGTCCGGCCGCGGACGAGGCCCAGGAGCGAAACGCTGCCGAGCTCGTAATATTTCTTGAGCCTGTCCACCTCGACGACGACGGGGCCGAGAGGTGCCGGCTCCGCCGCGCGCACGGGCGGCTTCGCCGCTTCCCAATCGATCTCGTCCCAGCGGCGGCAGCGGGCGGCATGGCCGGTCAGGGGATCGACGGTCTCCATCGCCACGCGGCCGTGGCCGCATTTCGCCTCGACGAAGAAGGCGCAGCGCGGGCCGAACCAGCAGCCTTTCGGCCGCTCGTGCGGCAGCGGGAGCTGGCCCGGAATGGGAACGAGCGGGCGGGTGTTCTTGTCGGCACCCGGCAGCGGGATCGAGCTGAACAGGCCGCGCGTGTAGGGGTGGCGCATCCGCTCGAACACCTCGCGCACGCTGCCGACCTCGGCGGCCTCGCCCGAGTACATGACGGTGATCCGATCGCAGGTCTCCTGGATCAGGCCGAGATTGTGCGAGATATAGAGCATCGAGGTGCCGAAGCGCGCCGAGATCTCCTTGATGAGCTCGACGATGCCGGCCTCGACGGTGACGTCCAGCGCCGTGGTGGGCTCGTCCAGGATCAGGAGCGAGGGGTTCGAGAGCAGCGCCATGGCGATCACGACGCGCTGCTGCTGGCCGCCCGAGATCTGGTGCGGGTAGGCGGCCATGATCCGCTGCGGATCCGGGAGCTTGACCGCGGCCAGCATCCGCACCGCCCGCTGCCTCGCCTCGGCCTGGCTCACCTTCTCGTGGTAGAGCGGGACCTCCACGAGCTGGCGGCCGATGGTGAGCGACGGGTTCAAGGACGCCATCGGCTCCTGGTAGACCATGGCGATCTTGGAGCCCCGGAGCTGGCGCAGCTCCTCCTCGCTCATCCCGGCCATGTCGCGGCCCATGAAGCGGATCGCACCTTTGGCGATCCGGCCGTTGCGGCCGAGATAGCGCATGATGGCGAGCGCCACGGTCGACTTGCCGCAGCCCGATTCGCCGACGAGCCCCACCGCCTCGCCCGGCATGACCCGCAAGTTGAAGTCGACCACGGCCGGGATCTCGCCCTGACGCGTGAGATAGGAGATCGAAAGATCCTCACACTCGAGGATCGGCTGGACGGGCTCGGCCATCGCGTCAGTCCTTCAGCGAGATCTCGCGCAAGCCGTCCGCGAGCAGGTTGAATCCGAGCACGAGCGACGACACGGCGAGTGCGGGCACCACCATCGCATGCGCCGCGAACACGCCGACCGGCACGGCCTCGGCGATCATCTGCCCCCAGTCCGGATCGGGCGGTGGCAGGCCCAGGCCCAAAAAGCCCAGGGTGGCGATGGTGATCGTGGTGTAGCCGAGCCGAAGGCACGCATCGACGATCAAAGGCCCGCGCGCGTTCGGCAGGAGCTCCACGAGCATGATGTACCAAGAGGACTCGCCTCGCGTCTGCGCGGCGTGGACATAGTCCCTGGTCTTGAGGTCGAGGACGAGGCCGCGCACGATCCGCATGATACCGGGGGCGGAGGCGAAAGTGACGGCGAGAACGATGTTGGCCCCGGACGAGCCGAGCCGGCTGATAATGACGAGGTAGAGCACCATTACCGGGAACGAGAGCAGCACGTTGGCGACGAACGAGATCGCCTCGTCCCACCAGCCGCCGCGATAGCCGGCGACGACCCCCATCAGCATGCCGACGACATAGGCCACGGCGGTGGCGAGCGTAGCCCAGACGAGGACGCGCTGCGAGCCCCAGATCAGACGGGAGAGGACGTCGCGCCCTTTGTGATCGGTGCCGAGCCAGAACACGTCCCCTTTGGGTCCGACGGCGCCCGGGAACTTGAAAGGGGCGATCGCCTGGTTCGGGTCGTGCAGCGGCAGGAGGGGTGCTATCAGCGCCACGATCACCCAGGCCAGCACGATGGCAGCACCGATCATCGCGACCGGGCTCTCGCGCAGAAGGCCGAGCGCTCCGAAGAGGGAGCGGAGCCGCGAGGGTGCGGCCGGGACATCGGTGCGGGTGAGGGTCGCCATCGTCTAGCGGAACCTGATGCGCGGGTTGAGCAGCATGTAGCCGAGATCCGAGACGAACTGCGAGAACACGGCCACGAACACGGCGACGAGCGTGCAGGCCTCGATGAGGTAGATGTCGCCGAAGGTGGCGGCGTCGTAGATCAGCTTGCCGAACCCTTTGTAGGCGAAGAACACCTCGACCACGATCACACCCGAGAGCAGCCAGTTGAGCTGCAACACGATGACGGTGAAGGGTGCGATCAGCGCGTTCCGGAGCGCGTGGGTCACGATCACCCGCCGCCGGGGCAGGCCCTTCAGGATGGCGGTGCGGATATATTGCGAGGTCATCACCTCGGCCATCGAGGCCCGGGTCATGCGGGCAACATAGCCGAAATCGTAGAGGACGAGGACCGTCACCGGCAGAACCATCTCGATCCAGTGGAAGCCGCCCGTCATCGACGAGGTGCCCGGCAGCCAGCGCAGCTTGAAGACGAACAGCGCCACGAGGAAAGTGGCCGAGGCGAACTCGGGCACGGAGGTCGTGACGATCGAGACGAAGGAGATGATCCGATCCAGGATCGAGCCCTCGCGCATCCCGGCGAGCACGCCCAAAAGCAGCGAGAGCGGGATCATGATCGCGAACACGCATAAAGCGAGGAGCCCGGTGTTCGCGAGCCGGTCCCACAAAAGCACGTTCACGGGCGTCTTGAAGCGGACGGACTGGCCGAAATCGCCTTGGAGCGCATGGCCGACCCACTCCGCATAGCGGACCAGGAACGGACGGTTGTAGCCGTTCTGCTCAAGCCAGAGCTCGCGCTGCTGCACCGACGAGTAGGGCCCGAGCACCTTTCCCGCCACGCCCAGCTTGTCGGTCTCGAAGATCAGGAACAGAACGAACGAGATCACCGCCATGATCAGCAGCATCGAGGCGAAGCGGCGGGCGGCGAGAAGGAGCATCGGACCTCGGGTCTGGCGGTGGGAGGAAGCGGGCCCGGGTTTCCGGGCCCGCCGTCGGGCGTCAGGCTTCGATCCAGACCTTGTGGAACTGGTGGTACTGGGTCGGATGCGCGGTCATGCCGTGCACCTTCTCCGAGGCGATGAAGAACTTGGGCTGCCACAGGGGCTGCACGATGACGGCGGCGTCCTGGAGGATCTTCTCGACCTTCTCCATGGCGGCCCGGCGCTTCTCGACGTCGACGTGGGATTCGGCCTCATCGAGGGCGGCGTCGAACTCCTTGCTCGCGAAGCTGGTCTCGTTCCAGGGCACGCCGGTGCGGTAACCGACCGAGAGCACCATCGTGCCGAGCGGACGGTGAGTCCAGGCAGTGATGCCGAACGGGGTCTTGTCCCAGATAGCCCAGTACTGCTCGGTCGGCATCAGGTTGATGTTGAGCTTGATGCCGGCCTCGGCGAGCTGACCTTGGAAGATCTCGCACACCTGCTGCTGCCAGGGGCCGTTGGTGTTGCCGCAGTCGATCGTGAGCTCGAGCCCGTCCTTGTAGCCGGCCTCGGCGAGGAGCTTCTTCGCCTGGGCCACGTCCCGCTTCAGCTTCGGCAGCGGGAAATATTCGGGATGAATCGGGGCCACGTGGTGATGCTCGCCCTCCGCGCCGCGGCCCTGGTAGACGAGCTGCGGGTAGACGGAGGCGTCGCAGCAGAGCTGGATCGCCCGGCGCACACGGTGGTCGGTGAAAGGCTTCTCCGTCACCTTCATGCGCATGACACCGGTCTGCGCCGTCTGCGCCTCGTAGATCTTCGCGTTCGGGATCGAGGACGCCATCTCGTAGGAGGCGATGTCGAACTCGTAGATCGCGTCGACCTGGCCCGAGGCGAAGGCCGCGAGCTGGGCTGCGGAAGCCGAGCCGTGGTCGTAGTAGTGGATCTCGTCGAGATAGATCGGGCCGAACATGTAGGGGTCGTCGATGTCCTTGCCCCAGTAGGGCATCCCGGTCCGCTTCAGGATGCACTTCTGGCCCACGGCGAAGTCGGCCAGGGTGTAGGGCCCGGTGCCGACCGGCCACTTCGAGAGATCCTTGCCGTGCTTCTCGAAGTCGCGGTGCAGGATCGCGGTCGGGTAGTTGTAGAGGTTCTCGGGCACCGACAGGATCGGCTTCGAGAAGTGGAGCCGGACCGTGTGGTCGTCGACCCGCTCGATGGCTCCCGGACGTTCGCGGCTGCCCATCTTCGGCGTGCCGTCGGCGTTCTTCTCGCCGGTGTCGTATTCCTCGGTGAGGCCGCTGAACAGGCCGATGTTGGACGAGCCGGTCTTGGGGTCGAGCCAGCGCTTGAAATTGAAGATTACGTCATCGGCGCCGAAATCGTCACCGTTGTTCCACTTCACGTTCTTGCGCAGGTAGAACGTCCAGGTCTTGAGGTCGTCGGAGACCTCCCAGCGCTCGGCGAGATAGGGACGCGTGACGTTGTCGGGCCCGGTATAGGTGAGATATTCGACGATGTGGCGCGACTGGTTCGACTTCTCGGTCCAGTCGAACAGCGCCGGATCGGCCATCTCCTGGATGCCCATGGAGACCCGCAGGATTCCGCCCATCTTCGGCTTCTCGTCGGCAGCGAGCGCCGGCGGCAGGATCTTCTCGCCCAGGATCTCGCCGGCCATGGCGTAGGCAGCCGTCGCCGACACGCCGAGCAGCGTCACCGTGCGCAGGAACTCGCGCCGGTCGCTCTTGCGCTCGGCGAGCTGCCGTCGCGCCAGATCCACGAGCGGATGCATCCGCCCCTCTCGTCCGTTGTCCCTCATCCTCATGCGCTCCCTAATCCTCGTTCGTCCCGCTGCAGACATATGATAGCCGCTCAACCTCCAGCCTGGAGGCTCAAGGAACGACCTCATGCCGCAACGCGACCGCTTTTGCGTGTCCAGCGACATGCGCCGTCCGGAACCGGTCCTCGATGCCTCCGGCCCAAGCCGCCGCATGGCTGCTTATGAGCAGGAACGATAGAGCCCGACCCGCGGGGTGTCAAAAAGGATGCCTGCCATCGCCGCCCCGCCGCCCCGGAACAAGTCGAGCGCGCCATTTTTGGACCTACCGGCACGCCGTGCGAGCGGCTATTCCTTGCCCCGTCCGCCCGAAGCCGTCGGCGTGGACGTCGTCGTCATCGGCCGACACGCATCGCCGGCACGACGCAAGAGGTTGCCCTGGATCGGGAAGGCGTGCCGGAGACCACCGGCGAGCCAGGGAATGATGCCTTGACCGTACGCAGCCTGCGTCATCTGTTCGAGCCCGAGCGGGTCGTGTGGGTCGGCCCGGAGGGGCCCGTCGCACCCTGGGCGCTCACCGCCGAGGCCAATCTCTGGGAGGCCGGCTTCGAGCGCCCGGTGCTGGCGCTGCGCAGCACCGGGCGGGCACCCGAGAAGGCGCGGATCGGGCATCTGTCCGAGCTGCCGCCCGGCGGGCACTGGCTCGCCGTGATCTGCCTGCCGCAGTCCGAGCCGGAGCGTCTCCTGCACGAGCTGGCGGCTGCGGGCTGCCGGGCGGCCGTCATCATCGGCGGCGGCTTTGGACCGTGGGCGCTCCCGCCCGAAGCCCAGCAGGCCGTGCTCGCCGCGGCGCGAACACTCGACATCCGGGTGATCGGGCCGGACCGGATCGGCCTCATCGTCCCGAGCCGGCGCCTGAACGCCGGCTCGGCCGCTGCCATGCCGCTTTCAGGCGATCTCGCCTTCGTCACCCAGTCGGATTCGATCGCCACCTCGATGCTCGAGTGGGCGGCGGTGCGCCGACTGGGATTCTCGAGCATCGTCTCGCTCGGCGACAGCACCGACGTCGAGCTCGGCGATATCCTCGACTATCTCGCCCTCGACACGACCACGCGCGCGATCCTGATCCATCTCGAGGGCATCGCCGACGCCCGCCGTTTCATGTCGGCGGCGCGTGCGGCCGCGCGCGTCAAGCCGGTCGTGGTGATCAAGGCGGGGCGCCAGGTCGGCATCGCCGCCTCGCAGGAACGTTCGGCCGGCATCCGGCTGCATCGCGACCGGGTCTACGATGCCGCCTTCGCCCGAGCCGGCATCGTCCGGGTCGAGACCATCGAGGAGCTGTTCGCGGCCGCCGGCCGTCTCGCCAACGCCGTGCGCCAGGTCCACGGGCTGCGCAACGGCCGGATGGCGATCCTGACCAACGGCCATGCTCCGGCCGAGCTCGCCGCCGACACCCTCCTGAAGGGCGGCGGCGTGCTCGTCCGGCCGACGGCTCGGATCTATACCGACATCACCCGTGCGGTAGGCCACACCGCCTCGCTCGCGAGCTCGATCGATCTCGGGCTCGAGGCGGACGCCCGCACCTACGAGGCGGCCCTCGACGTGCTGCTCGAGATGCCCGGCATCGACACGGTGCTCGTGATCCATGCGCCCGCTCCCGGCATCGACCCGGAGGAGGTGGCGAGAGCCGTGGCCGCGCGGGCGGATCGCAAGAAGCCGCGCAGCACGCAGCGGCCGGTGATCGCGGCCTGGCTCGGCGAGCGCAGCATGGAGAAGGCGCGGGGCGCTTTCGAGGCGGCGGCGATCCCGCACTTCACCGCACCGGAGCCGGCGGTGCGCGCCTTTCTGTACCGTGTGCAGTACGAGCGGCGGCAGTTCGTCTTGCGCCAGACTCCGTCCTCGCGGCCGGAGGATCTCGAGAACGGCCAGGCCGAGGCGGAGCGGGTCGTGAGCCGGGCGCTCGCGGCCGAACGCCGCTCGCTCAACGAGGCCGAGGCCATGTCGGTGCTGGAGGCCTACGGCATCGCCGGCGCTCCCACCCGGCTCGCCCCCGATCTCGGGGCGGCCGTGAAGGCCGCCAACGAGATCGGCTATCCGGTGGCGCTCAAGATCGTGAGCGCCAGGCTGCCGCAGAAGAGCGCCGCCGGCGGCGTGGCGCTCGACATCGCGAACGAGTCCGCGCTGCTCCGCCGCGGACAGCAGATGCTGGACCAGGTCCGGCGGGTGGCGCCCGACGTCCGGATCGAGGGGCTGCTCGTCCAGCGCATGGAGCGCTCGCTGTTCCCGATCGAGCTCTATATCGGCATGGAGCTCGATCCGACCTTCGGGCCGGTGATCGTGCTGGGCCACGCGGCGCTCGGCCCCACCAGCGGCGAGCTCGCCTATCTCCTGCCGCCGCTCGATTCGACCCTGGCCCATGCCATGCTGGACGAGACCGGCATCGGCCGGTTCCTCGTGCGCCAGCCCAACGGCGGGATGCTGATCGAACGCGTGGTCGAGACCCTCGTGCGCCTGTCGCAGCTCGTGGTCGATCTTCCGACCGTGCGCCGGGTCGCGATCGATCCGCTCCTGATCAGCCGCGACCGGCTGGTCGTGCTCGACGCCCATATCGACCTCGCTCCGGTTCCGCCCGGCACCGACCCCAATGCCCGGCTCGCCGTCCGACCCTACCCGCGCGAGCTCGAGCAGACCGCGCGTTTACGCGACGGCCGGTTGATCCGGCTGCGCCCGATCCGACCCGAAGACGCGCCGGCGCTGAAGGCGCTGTTCGAAGCGCTCACACCCGAGGACCGGCGGCGCCGGCTGTTCTCGTCGGTGCGCGAGATCTCGGACGAGTTCGCCGCCCGCCTCACCCAGATCGACTACGACCGCGAGATGGTGCTGGTGGCGGTCGATCCCGAGCATCCGGACGTGCTCCTGGGCGGTGCCCGGATCGCGGCCGACGCCGACAACCGCCGGGCGGAGTATTCGGTCACGATCCGCTCGGACCAGCAGGGCCTGGGCCTCGGACGAATCTGCTTCGAGCGGATCCTGGACTATGCGCGCTCACGCGGCATCGAGGAGGTCTGGGGCAGCGTTCTCGCCGAGAACGAGGGGATGCTGCGGCTGGCCGAGCGTCTGGGCTTCACGCGGCGGCGCGATCCCGAGATGCCGGACGTGTTCATCACGACGAAGCGCCTCGTCTGAGGAGCGGAGCGGGCGGGCTCGTCAGAGCTGGGGCGAGCCCTCGACCGGAAAGCGCTCGCGGATCCGGCGCAAAAGGAGATCGCGCAGCGCCCGGTAGGCGTCGAGCTTGGTCTCGCGCGAACCGTCGACCAGGCTGGGGTCGGGCATGTGCCAGAACTCGATCTCGCAATGGCTGTTGCGGGTGAGTTCGACCGCGCGGTGCTGGGCCTCGGGCGAGAGGGAGACGACGATGTCGAAATAGTCGTCGTCGAGGTCGTCGAAGCTCTTGGGACGGTGGCGCGAGAGATCGATGCCGATCTCGTCCATCGCCACCACCATGAAAGGATCGAGATCGCCCGCCCGCACGCCGGCACTCTGCACATAGACCTGTCGGCCGTGCAGGTAGCGCATGATCGCCTCGGCCATCGGCGAGCGGATGGCGTTGTAGGTGCAGGCGAACAAGACGCTGCCGGGCAGCTCTCGCATCAGCCGCGGATGTGCAGGACGCAGACGAGGGTGAACAGGCGGCGCGCGGTGTCGTGGTCGAGCTCGACCCGCCCCTGCAGCGCATCGCGCAGCAGGTCGGAGCCTTCGTTGTGCAGGCCGCGCCGCGCCATGTCGATCGCCTCGATCCGTGAGGGGGGAGCTCCCTTGATGGCCTGGAAGTAGCTGTCGCAGATCAGGAAGTAGTCCTTGATCACCCGCCGGAAAGGCCGGACGGCGAGCACGATCTCGGCGCTCTCCTCCCCCTCCTCCCTGCGGACGTCCATGACGAGGTTGGAATCCCGCAAGGAGAGGACGATGCGGTAGGGGCCGGAAAAGCCGTCGAGAAGCCGGAAGCGGTTCTCCTCGAGCAGGTCGAAGATCGCGACGTTGCGCTCGTGCTCGACCTCGGGGCTCCAGCGGACGATGCTCTTCTGGTCGAGCTCGATCGCGACGATGCGAGCGCTCGTGTCGGTCCGGTCGCTCACCCCTCGCCCCCGAGCCGGCGCTCGACGGCGAGCGCGTGCGCCTCGAGGCCCTCGGCACGGGCGAGGACGGCGGCCGCCGGCGCCAACGCCCTGAAGCTCGCGGGATCGCAGCCCAGAAGCGTGGTTCGCTTGAGGAAGTCGTACACGGCCAGACCCGAAGCGAAGCGCGCCGTCCGACTGGTCGGCAGCACGTGGTTGGGTCCGCCGACATAATCACCGATCACCTCGGGCGTAAAGGCGCCCATGAAGATGGCCCCGGCATGGCGGATCGTGGCGGCGAGCGCCTCCGCACGGGGGCCGATCAGCTCGAGATGCTCGGGTGCCAGGGCATCGACCAGGCGGTCGGCCTCGTCCAGCCGGTTCACGACGATGATCGCCCCGTGCGCCTGCCAGCTCGCCCGCGCGATTGAGCCGCGCTCGAGCGCGGCGAGCTGTGCCTCGACGGCAGCGGCGACGCGCTCGGCGAAGATGCGATCGTCGGTGATCAGGATGGCCTGAGCCTTCTCGTCGTGTTCGGCCTGCGAGAGCAGATCGGCCGCGATCCAGGCCGGATCGGCCACGGGCTCGGCCACGACCACGACCTCGGAAGGGCCGGCGATCATGTCGATGCCGACGCGGCCGAACACCTGCCGCTTGGCCTCGGCGACATAGGCGTTGCCGGGGCCCACGATCTTGTCGACCGGGGCGATGGCCGCCGTGCCGTAGGCCAGCGCCGCTACGGCCTGCGCACCCCCGATGCGGTAGATCTCGTCGACACCCGCGATCCCGGCGGCCGCGAGCACCAGCGGGTTGACGGCACCATCCGGGGTCGGGACGACCATGACGAGCCGCTGCACGCCCGCGACCCGAGCCGGGATCGCGTTCATCAGGACCGAGCTCGGATAGGCGGCGGTCCCGCCCGGAACGTAGAGGCCGACGGCATCGATCGGCCGCCAGCGCAGGCCCAGCGTCACGCCTCGGGCATCGACGTAGGCATCGTCCTGCGGGAGCTGCCGCTCGTGGAACGCCCGGATGCGCTCGGCCGCGAGCCCGAGCGCATCGAGGGCCGCAGGGCTGCACGCGGCACGGGCGGCCGCGAGCTCTTGAGCCGAGAAGCGCAAGCCTCCGGCGGCGAGCTTCAGCCGGTCGAAGCGCTCGGTGAAGCGCAGGACGGCCGCATCGCCTTCGGCGCGCACGGCGGCGATGATCTCGGCGACGACGGCACGAACGTCGGCCGTCTCCTCGCGCCGGCCCTCGACCAGCGCCCTGAAGGCATCGGCGAACCCGGCTTGCTTCTGATCGAGCAGCATCATGCGGGAGCGCTCCGGATCCAGCCCTCGCCCAGATGATCGCACGGCGTCACCCGGCAGGGCCGGGGCTCGCCGAAATCGTCGAGCCGGCAGGAGATCCGGTCGGTGCGAAGCTGGATCTGCACGTCGCCCTCGAAGACGAGGTCGATGTGGATCAGATGTTCCCGGCCCGGTTCGGTGGCGATGGTGAGAAGGGTCATCTCCTTGTCGAGCTGCGAGCCGTCGAGGCCACGATACTTGACCTCGGCGATGTCGTCGAACACGACGGCCGCCAGGCACTCGGTGAGGCCCTCGCACGAGGACCAGTCCTTCTGCCGCTCGCGTCGGTAGCGCGTGAAGGCGGCAGCGAAGCGGTGCTCTTCCGGCTGGAACACCATCTCCTTGAGGCAGACGCGAGCGTCCTGCAGACAGGCGGCGATCACCGCCAGGTCTTCGGCATCCGTGGCCTTGAGCCGCAGCTTCTCGCTCAACACGGGCCCTCCTTCACGGCACCCGCTCGATCTGGGCACCCACGGCGCCGAGCTTCTCCTCGAGCCGCTCGTAGCCCCGATCGAGGTGGTAGATGCGGTTGATCTCGGTCTGTCCCTTGGCCGCGAGACCGGCCAGAACGAGGGAGACCGAGGCACGAAGATCGGTCGCCATGACCGGAGCACCCTTCAGCTCCTTCACCCCGCGCACGAGCGCCGAAGCGCCGTGCACGTTGATCCGGGCCCCCAGCCGTGCGAGCTCCGGCACGTGCATGAAGCGGTTCTCGAAGATGGTCTCCGTGATCATGGCGGCACCGTCCGCCACACACATGAGGGCCATGAACTGCGCCTGCAAGTCCGTGGCGAAGCCGGGGAACGGCCGTGTCATGGCATCCGTGCCCCTGAGCCCGCCATCGGCGAGGCCCGCGACGAGGCCGTCGTCCGTTTCCTCGAGCATCATGCCCGCCTCCTCGAGCACTTCCTTGGCGGCGCCGAAGAAGTCGAGCCTGGCGTTCCCGAGCACGATCCGGCCGCCGGTGATGGCGGCCGCCATGGCATAGGTGCCGGCCTCGATCCGGTCCGGAATGATGCGGTGCACGGCACCGTGGAGCGCCGGCACACCCTCGATCTCGATGAAGCTGGTCCCTGCCCCTGTGATCTTCGCCCCCATGGCATTGAGGCAGTCGGCGAGATCGACGATCTCGGGCTCGCGGGCGGCGCCGGCGATGACGGTGGCGCCCTTGGCGAGGGCGGCCGCCATCATCAGGTTCTCGGTGGCCCCCACCGAGGGCTGCGGCAGACGGATCTCGGCTCCTTTCAGCCCCTGCGGTGCGCGTGCCTGGACGTAGCCCTCGACCAGCTCGATGGTCGCGCCCAGGCGCTCCAGGCCCATGAGGTGGAGGTCGATCGGGCGCGGGCCGATGGCGCACCCGCCCGGCAGCGAGACGCGCGCCTGCCCGGTGCGGGCGACGAGCGGGCCCAGCACCAGGACCGAGGCGCGCATCTTGCGCACGAGATCGTAGGGCGCGGTGTCGGAGAGGATCTCGGGCGCGTGCAGCACGATTCCGCCCGGCTCGCCCGCGACATAGGTCGCCGAGACACCCAGATGCTGCAGCAGGCGCTGCATCGAGGCGATGTCGGCGAGATCCGGGACGTTGTGGAGCTGCAGCGGCTCGTTCGTGAGCAGACTCGCGGCCATGATCGGCAGCGCCGCATTCTTGGCGCCACTGATCTCGACGGTGCCACGGAGCGGCACGCCGCCCCGGATGAGGATGCGGTCCATGAGGGTGCAGGAGCCTTCTGGCTAGAGCTTCGGCAGGGTCACGCCGCGCTGGCGCATGTACTTGCCCTTGCGGTCGGCATAGGAGACCTCGGGCTCGCCCTCGCCCTTGAGGAACAGGAACTGACAGATGCCCTCGTTGGCGTAGACCCGGGCGGGCAAAGGTGTCGTGTTCGAGATCTCGAGCGTCACGTGCCCTTCCCACTCGGGCTCGAGCGGGGTCACGTTCACGATCATGCCGCAGCGGGCATAGGTGCTCTTGCCGAGGCAGATCACGAGCACGTCGCGCGGTATCCTGAAATACTCGACCGTGCGGGCGAGGGCGAAGCTGTTGGGCGGGATGACGCAGCTCTCGCCGGTGCGCTCGACGAAGCTGCGCTCGGAGAAGTTCTTGGGATCGACCAGTGCGTTGTCGACGTTGGTGAAGATCCGGAACTCGGGCGCCACGCGCGCATCGTAGCCATAGGACGAGAGGCCGTAGGAGATCACACCCTCGCGGGTCTGCCGGTCGACGAACGGCTCGATCATGCCGTGCTCGAGGGCCATCTTGCGAATCCACCGGTCCGGCATGATCGCCATCGACGTGCACCTCGCTCGTTATCAGGGGGCCGGCCGCCCTTGTAAGGGATCGCTCACGGTTCCTCAATGTCCCGCGCACGCTCGCCGCCGCTACCTTCGGCCGGGGCGTTTTCCCGTGCCCGCTGCTGCTCCTTGCGCCGGCGCAGATTCTCGCGCATCGCCGCCGCGAGCCGTGCCGCACGATCCTCCCGCTCCGCGGGTCGCCGAACGCGATCCTTCCGATTCTCGCCCATCGCTCGAAACCGCCTTGCATCAGGGGCACGCGTGTGGCATTTACCACCGCGCCGCGGGGGCGCCATAGCCGGGTCGGACGTCGCCGTCCACCCGGGCTGGTTTTCTCGCCCCCACATCCGGCAGGCTGCTGTAGCTCAGTCGGTAGAGCGCGTCCTTGGTAAGGACGAGGTCGCTGGTTCGATTCCAGTCAGCAGCACCATCTTTCGAGCACTTAAGCGCTAAGTGGTTTCGCCGCTCCGCCGGCGCGCTACCACCTTGCAACCAAGGGCGGCGCCTTCCCACCTGCCGACAAGTACCACCAACCGGGCCATCACATGGCGCCTCGTCTCTGGTCTGCCGCCGACATCGATGCCGCGATCGCGCGGGTCACACCTGACCTGCTGGTGCTGCTCGGCGACGGCGTGCCGCGTACCGAGGCAGCGATCGCCACTGCCCTTGCCCGCCGACACGACAAGCACCGGGTCAGGCTCACCCTCATGCGCCTCGCCGTTCTCGAGCAGCTCGTCGAGCAAGGTGGCAAGTACAGCCTGGCAGTGCCGGAGATGGAGCCGGGCCGAGCTGCGGGCCGCTGTTCCGGCACGAGCAGGAGCATGGGGCAGGCGCAGGAGAAGCAGCTCGTAGCCGATGCTACCGAGCCGCCGACGTGCAGGAAGGACTGGCGAAGATCCAGTCGCTGGTCGCGAACGCGACCGACTTCTTCGAATGGGTCGACTGGTTCGACCACCTCGGCCGCAAGCTTGCGGTGGTGCCCGGCCAGGATCTGGTAAGAACCATCGTGTGGCCGCACGGCCAGCGCATAGCGTGGCGATTTGCCGGTCGATCCTCCAAAGGGGGATGCGAGATCGGGATCTCGGGTTGCCCGCAGCTGCGGGCCGAGCCTCATGCAGCGTCGACGGTTCTGGCCAGCAACTCCTCGCGGTCGCGCTCGTCGGCAGCGGGCGGCAGGAGCGCCTCGCGCATCAGCCACCGTTTCCGCTCCAGGAGCGCGTGCAGGTTCTGGTCGAACGAGGGTCGGCCGTCGGGGCGGACCGCCAACGGCAGGTGAATCGTCACGGGGCGCGTCTGGCCGATCCTGAGCACCCGCCCGTTGCACTGATCCTCGACGGCAGGGTTCCACCAGCGGGACAGATGGACGACGTGGTTGGCGCGGGTCAGGGTGAGGCCGACGCCGCCGGCTCGCGGCGAGAGGATCATGACGTCGAAGCCGTCGGGGCCCGCCTGGAAGCGATCCACCCTCGCCTGGCGCGTACCGCCGCCGACGCCGCCGTTGATGATCATCGGCGGCGCCGGCAGATCGTAGCGGCGCTGGATCAGGCCGGCGAGTCTCGCCTGCAGGTCCAGGTCGTCCAGGAACACGAGGGCGCGCTCGCCGCGCGCGGCGATGGCATCCAGCGCCCGCATCGCCAGCACGAGGCGCGCGGAGGCGGCCACGAACGCCGCGTCGTCCACGGCCGCCTCGGGGTCCGGGTGCAGGCAGACGGCGCGCAGCTTCTGGAGCGCTTCGAGCACCGCGCCGCGCCGCGCCGCCGCCCGAGCCCCGTCCACGACCGCCGCATAGGCCGCTGCCTGGGCGGGCGGCATCGCCAGCTCGCTCACCGCGATTCTGCAGGCCGGAAGATCGGGCAGTTCGTCCTCCTTCAGGCGGCGCAGGAGCAAAGGCGGAATCCGACCGCGGCGCCGGTCGAGCCTGCTCTTGAGCCATTTCAGCCGCTCGGTGTCGGGCTCGCGCTCGTACGTGGCGCTGAAGCTCCTGAGGTCGCCGAGATGGGCCGGATGAACCGTGTCGACGATGCACCAGAGATCGGCCAGCCGGTTCTCGACCGGCGTGCCCGTCATCGCCACACAGAAGTCCGCGTTCATGGCCTTGGCGGCGTCGGTCAACCGCACCCCCGGCGTCTTGATCTTCTGCGCCTCGTCGAACAGCAGCACGCCGAACCGGACGGCGCCGAAATCCCGGTCGTAATCGCGCAAGGTCTCGTAGGTCGTGAGCACCCAGTCGGCCTCCGCGAGCGCCTTCGTGCTCAGACTCGGGCGATCGTCCTCTCCCCTCGCCCGGATCGCGGCGAGATGACGACCGTAAGCCGCGACACAGCGCCCGAGACCGGATGCGGCGAGGTGCCGGTCGTGCTCGGCGCGCCAGTTCTCGAGCAGGCCCGTCGGCGCCACGATCAGCAGCGGCATCCGCTCGATCTTGCCCGCCGTCATCGCTTCCCGCAGCCAGGCGAGGAAGGCCAGCCCCTGCAGGGTCTTGCCGAGCCCCATGTCGTCGGCGAGGAGCACACCCGGACGGCCGGCGGTATAGGCCTCCTGCAGCCAGCGCAGGCCCTCCCGCTGGTGGGCCTTGAGCGGGGTTCGCAGGCAGCGCGGGATGGAAGGCTCGGGTGCCGGGCGCAGCCGGAACTCGCCCGCGACCTCGACTTCCTCCTCGTTGGGGGCGATCAGGAGCACGGTGCGCTCGGGCCGCGGCGATGGCTGGCGCTCCCCGCGCGCAGCCGCGAGATCGCGGAACGCTGCGAGCGTGTCGCCGTTCGCCGGAACATGGACGGTCTCGCCGTCCACTTCATAAGGAACGCTCGGCCGGCCGGCGCCTATCGCGTCCTCCACCTGCTGCCGAAGCTCCTCCGCGGCCGCCGGGTCGAGCTCGATCCTGCGGTCGCCGACGACGAGGCCGCCCGGCTTCGGCGCCGGTCCGCCCGCCGTCCCGCCGGTCTCGGGCCCGAACCAGTCGGTGCCCGCCATCTGCACCCAGGGCAGCACGCGCGGCTGCCACAAGCCCAGCCCGAGCACGCGCGAGCCGTAGCTCGCCGTCTCGCGGAACACGCGCTCGAGCACCGCGCTCTCGACCTCATCGCCCAAGGCCTCGCGCAGGAAGGCGCGCGGTGCCTCGAGCAGGCGGCGCTTCTTCGCGAGCGGCGCTCCCTGCAGCCGGCGAACCTCGCCCAGCGCCCGCTGCAGCGGCGGCTCCAGGACGACGTACCAGCCGTCGCCCAGCGCATAGAGCGGGCGGACGCCCGTGAAGCGATTGAACTGATCGTCGCCGAAGATGCGCTGCTTCTCGGGCGGCAGCAGCGGCGCATCTTCCTCGGCGTCGGCCCGGTGCAGGATCGGCACGAGCCGTGCTGCGCGCCCCTCGCCCACGAGGTCGAGCGAGAACGCATCGGCGATAGCAATCGTGAGCGTGCCGAGAGCACCCTGCGCGCTGGCGGCACCCGTCGCCTGAGCCGGCGGCAGCGCCTCGCGCAGCGCGGCGAGGGTGCGCATCCGTTCGGCGAGGTCGTCCGCGGCCGTCGCCTGGAGGCGGTCCACGGCCTCGGCGATCGCGAGGAGGGTGTCGGGCAGGCGCCGCCATGCCTCGCCGATCCGCAGCCAGGCGCCGGTGCGCTCGGCGCCCACAATCGGCTGTCCGCTCGGCCGCTGCCAGCGCAGGCTCGCCGTGAAGTCGGGCCGGTTGATGACGCCTCTGGTCTCGATCACCGCTACCGCCTCGGCCAGAGGCGGCAGGCCGAGCAGCGCCGCCTCGCGGGCGGTGAGCCGGGCCACTGCCGCGTGCTCGAGGCGCGCCGTCGCGCCTTCGGCGACGGCACTTCCGGCCGCGGCCAGCCGCTGCACGAGATCGACGCCGGGCAGGAGAGCGGGCGGCGCCGCGACGGCCCAGAGGTCGGTCGGGACCGGTCCCGTGGGGCCGAGGAGCGCCAGCTCCGTCGCGGCCGGCGTCACGGTGAGGGCGAAGCGGTGGCTCATCGCGGCTGCCAGTCGGTGGGGGTGAGATGCAGGCCGGCGCGCTTGGCGAGCAGCTTGGCGGCACGTCCCTGCCATAGACCGCTCTCCGACCCGCGGTGGGTAAGGCCTTCCGGCTCGGGTGCATCCGGAAACGGCAGTCCCCGTACCACGAGCTCGTCACGGTCGTAGCCGGCACACCCGAGCTGGGGAGCCTGCCGCCAGTCGGCAGGCCACGCACGCAGCCGGCCGTTGTGGCTCCACTCGCAGAGCACGAGCGGCCCGATCCGCATCAGCAGGACGGCATGGTTCGGGTCGCTGCTGCCCGAAAGGCAGCCGTAAGCACTGCCGAGCGCCCGGATCGCACGAGCCGAAGCATGCACGTTGCGCCCGAGCACGAGCCAGGCATCGTCGATCGCCCCTTTCTGCAGGCAGGCCGACCAGAACGCCTCGCGGTAACGCCAGTGGCGATCGAGAGCGTGCTCGTCGATCAACCGGAAGAAGGTTTCCAGCGACGCGCGGGCGAGCCAGCCACGGACGAGCCGGACCACCTCCTCGCCGGCTGCCGTCCAGTTCTGCGGCTTGAGGCGCGGATCGCCCAGATGGTGCAGGAGGAATTCCTGCACCTCGTCCCGCAGTGCCGCGTCCGGAGCGGCGCCCCCGAGCCAGGCCGCGACCAGCCCGGCCGCCATCGGCCCCCGCTCCTCGGGGAAGCGGAGCCGGCTCGCGGGGGCGAGGAAGGCCTGGGCGCGGCGGAGAGCCGTGCCGGCCGGCCCCGGCGCCTGCCGCAGCAGCGGCGGAAGCGTGGCAAGCGCCGCCCGCTGCACGGCGAGCATGTAGGCACCGGTGGCGCGGGCCGGATCGGCGAAGCCGCAGCGCTCGAGGATCTCCCCGACCGCTTCCGGGCCACGCAGGAGCCGCTCCGCGAGCCGCTTCGGCCCATGCTCGGCATCGAACAGCCCGACGAGCGCCTGCGCCTCGCGCCAGTGGCCGAGCCTGCGGTCCACGCTCGCCGCGATCAGGCGGGCGAGCGCGGACCCGGTCTCGCGCAGGCCCGGCAGCTTCGGATCGAAGTCGCGGACCCAGGCCTCGGCGAGGTTGCGCAAGGTGCGTCCGTGCCCGGCCGCCTGCGCCAGCACCGCCGGCAGCAGCCCCGGAAAACCCGCGGCCGGCGGTTTGCCGGACCACAGGATCCAGGGTGCGTCGCGCAGGTCCCGCGGCTCGGGCGGAGCCGCCGGAGGGCCGGCCGCGAACAATGCTCGCAGCCGGGCGCGAAGGGCTTCCAGGTGTGCCTCCTGCGGTGGCCGCGGCGGGCGTTCCCCGGCCCCGAGCTTCTGCAGCATGGCTGCGGTGTGCGAGGTCCCGCTCGGGAACCATGCGCGCGGCAGGGCGCCGAGCGCTGCCTTCAGTGCCTCGATCGCCTCCCGCGTCTCGCTCGCCGGGTAGTCGCTCACCGCACGCCCTCGAGCACGCGGCGGATCTCCTCCTTGAGCCGGCGCACCTCCTCTGCGGTGCGCGAGGAGAGCACGAAGCGGATGTCGATCCGGCGGTTCCTCGCGAGATCCTCTTCGCCCTCGCCGAGCGCGTCCGGCAGCGGCCGGGTCTCGCCATAGCCGGAAACGCCGAGCAGGCGCTGGTCCTCGGGGTTGAGCAGCGCGAGGAGGCCCGGCTGCCGCTCGACCGCGGCGCGGTAGACGGTAAGCGCCCGCTCGGCCGAGAGCTGGTAGTTGTCGCGGAACTGCCGGCGATCGCTGATCGGCCGCTTGTCGGTGTGCCCCTCGACCAGGACCGCCTCGAGCACGGGGGCATCACCCTCGCCGCAGCCCGCAACCTCGGGCCCGTGCGCATAGCAGGGAAGAACCTCGGCGAACACGTCGGCCAGCACGTTCACCGTCTGCCGCGCCTCCGGCGTGAGCTCGGCGCTGCGGGTGGGAAAGCGCAGGTCGCGCTCGGCCAGGCGCAGCACGCCCGAGCGCTGGTCGACCTGCACCTGCACGCCGCGCTCGCGCAGCCGCCGCTCCAGGCCGTCGAGCATGTCGATGCGCGCGCGGTTGCGCTGCTCGAGATCGGCCTCGAGCAGATCGAGCGCCTTGAGCAGCGTCGCCCGCTGCACCTCGAGCTGGGCCGCGAGCCGGAGGCTTTCGGCCTTGCGCTCCTCGGCCTCGCGCAGAGCGCGCGCCGCCTCCTCCCGCTTCGCCTGCACTTCCGCCTGCGCAGCGCGCAGCTCGGCCCGCAGCCGCTCGACATCGTCCTCGGAGGAGCGGAAGTTGAGCGCGAACACGGTGAGCATCAGGAGAAAGACGAACAGCACCCCGACCATGAGGTCGCTGATCGAGGCGAAATAGCCCTCGCCGGCCTCGTCGGCTTCGGAGGCGCGTGCCTCGGCCATGATCCGGGGCTCCCCTTAGCGCGACCTGTGGGCAGGTGCCGGCAGCCGCTCGGTCAGGTCCTGAAGCGTCTCCTCCAGGTTCCTGATGGCAGCGTCCAGATGCGTGGCCGCCTGGGCCATGTCCTTGTTGGTCTGGTTCACAAACCGCCCCACTTCATCCGTGAAGCCCTTGAGGCCGTCCTTCAGCGCCATGACCGTATTGGCGAGCGCCGTGTCGATGCCGGCGAAGCGGCCGGCCGATTTTCCCATCTCGTCCGTGAGCCCCTTGACCCCGGCGAGGAGGCTTTCCACGCGGTGCGCCACCCCGCCCAGCCGCTCGGTGGCGTCCGCGGCACGCCGCCCGCTCTCCGCGAGCGGCTGCAGCGCTTCCCGCACCGCGGTACCGGCCGTGGCGAGATCGCGCGCCGTGCCGGCGAGCGGTGTCGCTGCGGCGAGCGCTGCCTGCTCCAGCGCCGTGAGCTGACGGGCGGCACCATCGATGGCGGCGGCAAGGCGCGTCGTCTGGCCGTCGAGCTGGCGGGCACCGGTATCGAGCACCCCGCCCGCCGCCACGATCCGGCCGGCCGCTTCGCTGCCGGCACCCCGCAGCGCCTGCCCGGCCTCCTCGCCCGCGCTGCGCAAGGATCCGGCAGCCTGGGCGAGGGCCTCGACGAAGCCGTCACCGGCCTCGGCGAGCGAGGCCTTCACGAGCCTGGCACCGTCGCTCGTGCCCTGGAGCAGGTCCGCGGTCGTAGCACCCAGGGCACCGCGCATCTCTCCCAGCATCGTCTGCAGCTCGCCGCGCAGGCTCTCCACCGCCTGCGCCAGCCGCCCTGCCGCTTCGTCGGCCCCGCGCTGCAGCGCTCCGCCGCTCTCGACGGCGGCGCGATCGAGCACCTCCGCCACCTGCCGGGCGGTCGCTTCGAGCGCTGCGGTCGCAGCGGCCATGCGCTCGGCCAGGAGATCGAGCGCCGCCGTGCCGGTCGCCCGGCTGGTCTCGGCGAGCCCGTTCAGCGTCGCCAGCATCGCCTCGAGCTGCCGTGCCAGCCGCGCCGAGCTCGCCTCGGCCTCGCTGCCCATCCGGTCGGCCATGGCGCGCGCCGCCTCGGCCAGCGTGGCGGAAACGCCCTGGGCGGCGGTCTCGAAGCCCACAGCGGCGGCCTCCATGCGCCGGGCCAGCTCGCGGGCGGCGTCCGCACCGGCGTCGCGGGTCTGCTCGGTCGCCTGGCGCAGCGTCTCGACGAGGTTCGCCATCTGGTCGGTGATCCGCCCGAGCGCGGCTTCCGCTCCCTCGCCCATGCGCCGCGCCATGGCATCGGCCGCTTCCGCCATCCGTTCCGCGGCACCGCCGAGACCGGCCTGCAGTCTCTCGAGGCCGGCGCCGAGCCCGGTCAGGCTCGCGGCCACCTTCTCCATGTGATCGCCCGTCCCGCCTTCGAGCCGGCCGACGAAGGCATCGATCATCTGCCGCATCGCCTCCTCGTTGCTGGTGCCGACCCTGTCGGCGAGCCGCTCCAGCACCTCGACCAGAGGACCGATATGCTCGCCCAGCCGCTGATCGAAGGCGGCGTCGACGGCGCTGCCGAGGCTCACGGCGAGATCGTTCGAGAAGCTTTCGAGCTGGGCCGTCTGGCGATCGAGGAACCGGATCGTCTCCTGCTGCAGCAGCGCGGGGGTGATCAGCGGTGCTCGCGCCTCGAGCGCCGCCGTGAACCCGTCGAGCGCCTTTTCGACGGCGTGCAGTCGGTACTTGCGCGCAAACGCGAACCCGATCGACGCGGCGAGTCCTATGAGCGACGTGACGAACTTGAAGGAGGCCGTATCGAGCAGCGTCTTGAGCGCGTCGTTGCGCTGGTCGGCGCCGGCAGCGACGAGGCCACCGGCCGAGTCCAGCGCCACCGCGAGGCCCAGGAAGGTGAACAGCAGACCGGCGCCTACCAGGAGATTCGGCAGAGCGGCATGGTAGCGCAGATCGATGTCGGCGCGACGACAGAGGTCGAGATTGAACCACGTGCTCGGTCGCACCGTGCTGTGCACGATCCGCCCCGGCTCGCGCGGGAGAAGAAGCGTCTCGGCATAGTCGCGCCAGGCGAGTCCCAGGAGCTCGTCCCGACCGAGCTCGTCGCGCAGCTCCTCGAAAGCGGCGGCGAACCCTGCGGCGTCGCCGCTGGCTTCGATCCGCTGTCGCTCGCGGTCGAGGGCGGACTTCAATGCCCGGGTGCGGCGGACGAGGTGTTGGCCCGATATCAGCGCCCAGAGGATCAGAGCGGCCGACACCGTGGCGATGGTCAGAGGATGCGAGACGATCGGGGCAAAGATTTGCAGCATAATGGCTTGGTATCTTCCAAATTCTAAGATTTCTTAGCGAAAGCCGCGTGCAGCAGGCAATTGGCGATATTGCAACCTGGGCGTGAGCGACGGCCCACGATGCGGGGAAACGCCTCTGCCCGCAGCGCTGGCCCCGTATGCAGCTCGCAAGGCGGTTCGCATCGCAATTTGCGGCGCGCGATCGTGCCGGCGGCCATCTCGACCGTGTGGCCACAACCTCTACGTTGGCTCGATCCGTGCAAGGATCCCGGCGAGCCAGCGCCAGAGGAGCCGCCCGCCGTGCCGAGCCCGATCCAGGTCAGCGTGATCGTTCCGACCCGCAACCAGCTCGGCCGGCTGGCCGAGACGCTCGCCGGCATCGTCGCGCAGCAGGTAAGGTTCGAGGCCATCGTGGTCGATCGCGGATCGACGGACGGAACCTGGGCATGGCTCGGCGAAATGGCGCGGACCCGGCCCTGGCTGCGGCCCGTTCGCCGCGATGGCGCCAGCCTGCCGGAAGCGTGCAACCGCGCGCTACGGGAAGCACGGGCACCGCTCGTGGCCTTTCTCGATCCCGAAGACGCCGCCTGGCGCCCCGGCAAGTTGAAGACCCAGCGCGCGGCGCATGCCGCCGATCCCGACCTCGTGCTCAGCTTCACCGATCAAGCGCTGGTCGATACACGAGGCGACGAGCACGGCGGCTGGCTCGAGCGCCATCCCTTCTTGGCGTGTCGCATCGAAGGGGGCCGGGGCGTGCGTCGGCTCGATGCCGGTGCCGTGGCGGCGCTTCTCGCCGAAGACGCGATCGGCATCTCGACCGTGATGGCGCGCCGGGAGGCGCTGCTGCGCGCCGGGGGCTTCGATCCGGCGCTCGGCGGAGCGAGCGCGTGGGATCTCTGGCTGAAGCTTGCCCGGCAGGGTGCGCTCGCCTGCACGACGCAGCGCCTCGTCGAGCGGATGCCGCACGCCCGGACCCTGGTCTCGCCCCATGCGATGGCCGAGATCATCCGGCGCCATGGCGCTGCCATCGGCGGCGGTCATGCTTTCGCGCTGCGGGCGGCGTACGGCCGGCTGGCTCTCCTGGAAGCGGCCGCAGCGCGCGCCGCCGGCCGGCCCGGGACGGCGTTTCTCGCCCGGCTACGAGCCTTGCGTCTGACCCTCTCGCTCGGGTCGCCCGCACCGCCGCCGACCTCGGCGCCTGCCTCGTCGGGCAGCGGGCGCGCTTCTGTGTGGCGTGACGTAGCACCGGGCCCGCTCTAGACTGCCGGCCGAGACCATGGGAGGCCGGGCACGATGCAGCAGCGCGCGAACGAACGGATCGCCTACTTCAACGGCGAGTACCTGCCGGAGAGCCGGGTGGTGCTGCCGTTCCGCGACCGCGGATTCCTCTACGGCGACGGGGTGTTCGACACGACGCGCACCTTCGGCCACCGCCTGTTCAAGGTGAAGGAGCATATCGACCGGCTCTACCGCTCGCTGCGCTATCTCCGGCTCGATCCGGGCCTGTCGCCAGCGGAGATGGCCGGGATCACCGAGGCGGTGCTCGAGCGCAACCGGCATCTGCTCGGGCCCGACGAAGATTATTGGGTGTCGCAGCGGGTGAGCCGCGGCCCGAGCCGGATCGACGGCGAGGAGCCCGTGCAGGCCGGCCCCACCGTGATCGTCGAGTGCACGCCCCTGCCGCTGCGCGAGCGCGCCGGCCTCTATCGCGACGGCATCCGGGTGGTGGTGCCCTCGAACCGGCGCACGCCGCCGGACGCACTGACCCCGCGGGCGAAGACCACGAACTATCTCAACATGATCGTGGCCGACCAGGAGGTGACGGCGCTCGATCCCGGTGCCTGGGCGGTGCTGCTCGACATGAACGGGAACCTCGCCGAGGGGCGCGGGAGCAACATCTTCCTCGTCCGCAAGGGCGAGCTTTTGACCCCAGGCTCCCGCTACGTGCTGCCCGGCATCAGCCGCGAGACCGTGATCGAGCTCGCGGCCGAGCTCGAGACCCCTTGCCGCGAAGCCGATCTCGACCTCTACGATGCCTACAATGCCGACGAGGCGTTCCTCACCTCGACGAGCCTGTGCATCTGCCCGGTGCGCAGCATCAACGGTGTCCGGATCGGCGGCGAAGCGGTGTTCGGGCCGGTGACCCGGCGGCTCGTCGACGCCTACGTCCGGCTCGTCGGCTGCGACTTCGTCGGGCAGTATCTCAGGCGTCTCGGCTGACCCGCCGGTCGGCCGGAGCGGCCTTGCCGCTGCAACGGGCGCACAAGCCCGCGAGCTCCACCGTCGCGGTCTCGAGCCGGAAACGGGCGCGCTCGACGCAGCGGGACAGGGTGGCGGCGAGCTCGGGATCGTGGAACTCGGCGGCGTCGCCGCAGGCGCTGCAGATCAGGAAATAGGCCTGGTGCGGCCGCGCCGGCGAGGAGCAGCCGACATAGGCGTTGAGCCGGTCGATCCGGTGCACGAGGCCCTCGCGGGCGAGGAACTCGAGCGCGCGGTAGACCGTGGGCGGGGCGACGCGGCCGCGCGTGCCGGCGAGCTGCTCCAGGATCTGATAGGCACCGACCGGAGCATGGCTCTGCCAGACGAGCTCCAGCACCTGCCGGCGCAGGTCGGTGAGCCGGACACCGCGGGCAGCGCAGACGTCGGCCGCCTGCTCGAGCGCCGTGGCGACGCAGCGCCCGTGGTCGTGAGAGTCCGGCGTGAACGGATCGAGAGCCGAACGGGCCGTCATGCCTCCTTCCTTTCCCGTGATGCCGGCCTAGCGGCGCAGGCGAGGCGCCGCCTGTCAACCCCGTTCGTGGCGCGTGCGGCCGAGCAGGCTCGTGGCCGCGAAGAGCAGGACGGCAGCGGCCACCATCGCCGGCCCGGTCGGCAGGTCGAGCTCGAGCGACGCGAGCAGGCCGCCGAGCACGGCGAGGCAGCCCAGCGTGGCGGCGAGGAGCGCCATCTGCTCGGGCGTGCGCGCGAGCTGCCGGGCCGCGGCGGCCGGAACGACGAGCAGCGAGACGATGAGCAGCATGCCCACGATCTTCATGCCGATGGCGATGAGGCCGGCGAGCATGAGCGTGAAGAGGAAGCGCACGCGCTCGACCGGAACCCCCTCCACGGCAGCGAGCTCGGGATGGACGGTGGCCGAGAGCAGGGGCCGCCAGATACGGGCGAGACCGATGCCGATGACGAGGAGAAGCCCTGCGATCAGCCCGAGATCGCCCGGCGAGGTGGCGAGCACGTCGCCGAACAGGAAGCTCGTCACGTCGAAGCGGATGCGATCCATCCGGCTCAGGACGAGGAGGCCGACCGCGAGCGCGCCATGGGCGAACATGCTGAGCAGCGTGTCGAGCGGTAGGAAGCGCCGGCGCTCGAGATGCAAGAGGCCTACGGCGAGAAGCCCGGTGAAGAGCGCGACGCCGATGAGGATATGGAGGTGGAGCAGGGTCGCGAACACCACGCCCAAAAGGGCCGTGTTGGCCAGCGCCTCGCCGAACACCGCCATCCGCCGCCAGACGACGAAGCTGCCGAGCGGACCCGCTACCAGCGCCACGCCGATCCCGGCGAGACCCGCGCGGAGGACGAAGTCGTCGAGCATCAGCGCTCCTCCACCCCGAGCCCGGCATCGTCGGCCTCGAGCGCGGTGTGGTGGTGATCGTGGCGCCCCTCGCAACGAGGGTCGGGCCGGTGCGCGTAGAGAGCCATCACGTCGCTCAGGCGCTGGCCGAACAGACGCTGGAACACGGGGTCGCCCGCGACCTCGAGCGGCCGGCCGGCGCAGCAGACATGGCCATCGAGGCAGACGACGCGGTCGGTACGCGCCATGACGAGATGGAGATCGTGGCTGACCAGGAGCACGCCGGCCCCGGTCTCGTCGCGGATGCGCCCCACGAGCTCGTAGAGCTCCATCTGGCCGGCGACGTCGACCCCGCTCATGGGCTCGTCCAGGATCAGGAGCTCGGGTGCTCGCAGGAGCGCTCGCGCCAGCACGACACGGCGCAGCTCCCCGCCGGAAAGGCCGGTCATGGGGCGGTCGAGCGCATCCCCCATGCCGACCCGATCCAGCACGGCCAGAAGCTCCGGTCGGGGTGCGCGGGCGCCGAGCGCGAGGAACCGGCCGACGGTGAGCGGCAGCACGGGGTCGCACGAGAGCGTTTGCGGCGAGTAGCCGACCCGCAAGCCCGGCCGGCGCAGGACACGGCCGGCCTGTGGCGTCGCGATGCCGAGCAGGACGCGGACCAAGGTGGACTTGCCGGCGCCGTTGGGGCCGATCAGCGTCACGATCTCGCCGGGCCGCACTGCGAGATCGACCTCGTCGAGGACGACGAGGTCTCCGCGGCGCACCGTGACCCCTGTGGCCTCGACCAGGGCGTCCCGAGGACGAGACCGATCGGCGGATCGGGCGAGAGGCGCGCGGAAGGGCGAGGTGGCTTGCAGCATGCTCGTTATACTATAACATAACGTTCCGAAGCGGCATCTAGCACATCTCGAGGATGAAAAGCCAGTGCGTGCGCGTCTCGTTCCCACGATGCTCCTCGGCACCCTGCTCGCATGGGGCTGTCCCGTCGGGGCGGCGAAAGCCGGCCAGAGGGAAGCGCCCAAGGTGGTCGCGACCATCCTGCCGATCCATGCCTTGGTCGCGACCGTGATGCAGGGTGCCGGCGAGCCGGTGCTGCTCGTGCACGGGAACGTCTCGCCGCACGACTACCAGCTCAAGCCTTCGGATGCGCGCGCGCTACAGGAAGCGGACGTGGTGGTCCGGGTAGGCCCGAGGCTCGAAGCCTTTCTCGAGCGGGGGCTGGACGGCCTCGCGCGCAAGGCGCGGGTCGTGACGCTCATGGAAGCACCCGGCGTCAGGCTCCTGCCGGCGCGGGAAGGCGGGGTGTGGGAGCCGCACGAGCACGAGGATGCCGAGACTGCAGGGCACGCGGACCACGGCGAGGGGATGGACCCTCACATCTGGCTCGATCCCGCGAACGCCGAAGCCATGGTCCGTGCCATTGCCGCGGTGCTGGGCGAGGTCGACCTGGAGCGAGCCGCCCTCTATGCCACGAATGCGGAGCGGGCCACGGGCGAGCTAGCGGCACTGGACCAGGAGCTCCGGTCGGCGCTGGCGCCGGTGCGCGGCAAGCCTTTCATCGTGTTCCACGACGCCTACCAGTATCTCGAGCGCGCCTACGATCTCACGGCGGCAGGCTCGATCACCGTGAGCCCGGACCAGCCGCCCGGTGCCCGCCGTCTGGCCGAGCTGCGCCGGAAAATCGAGGAGAGCGGTGCGGTCTGCGTGTTCGGCGAGGCCAGGACCCCCTCCCCGCTGGTCGCGACCCTCGCCCAGGGCCGGAACGTGGGGACGGGGGAGCTCGACCCCGAGGGTATCGCGGGCATCGACCCCGGACCGGAAGCCTATGCCCGCTTGATGCGGCGGAACGTCGATACCCTGGTCCGGTGCCTCTCGGCAGGAAGCTGAACGGGCGATCCCACGACAAAACGGCCCGGGACTGGAAGGACCCGGGCCGAAGGAACGAGGAACTGGGAGGCGAGATCTCTTCTAATCGCAAGGGCCGGTCCGGTTCTGTGCGCTCGGTCACAAGCGTGCGCAAAAAGGCGTCGTACGGCCCTCCCCTGCGGGCACGCATGTCGAGCGGTGTTGAAACCAAGTAGGCGATGGGTTCTCATCACACTGCACAGCCGTGGTCGGCCGCCGACCCGGCCCAAAACGAACAGCGAACGTGCCCATGGAACCCGGACGCCCTCACCCGCTCGCCACGGTCGATCTCTTCCGCGGGCTCGACACGGCTCAGCTCCAAGAGCTCGAGCGCTACACGCGCACGCGCGCGTTCAAGGCGGGCCAGACCGTCGTCGAGTATCAGGACGACTCCCACGACGTGTTCTTCATCCTCTCCGGCAAGCTCAAGGTGACGATCTTCTCCGAGGCTGGCCGCGAGATCGCCTTTCGCGAGCTGACGGCCGGACAGAGCTTCGGCGAGCTTTCGGCGATCGACGGCCAGCCGCGCTCGGCCAACGTGATAGCGCTCACCGACGCCACGGTCGTGCTCATGACCGCGTCCGACTTCATGGCGGCCCTCAAGCGCCACCCCGATATCGCGATCGCCGTCCTCAAGAAGCTGACCCTCCTCGTCCGAGCACTCTCGGAACGGGTGCACGAGTTCGCAGAGAAGGTGGAGGTCCGGATCTGCCACGAGCTCCTGCGCCTCGCGCGCGATGCCATGCTGGGAACCAACGCTGCCCGCCTACGCCCCGCTCCCAAGCACGCCGAGATCGCGAGCCGGGTGAACACGCACCGCGAGGCGGTGTCGCGGCTCTTCAGCAAGCTGGCACGGCAGGGCATCGTCCAGCGTGGCCAGGGCGAGCTCGTGATCCGGGACGTGCAGGCCCTCGCGGCCTATGCGCGCCAGCTCCACAGCCACGGCTGAGGCGGCGATCACCCGAGGAAAGAGCGCCCCATGCATCGCCGGCCCCTTCTGGTTCTCTCGCTCCTGGCCGTTTTGCCGAGCATCCTCATCAGTTGCGGGAGCGGCAGGATCAGGCTCGGCGCCGTGGCCGCGGCCCAGCCGCCGGCAGCACCGATTGCGCCGGTCGCCACCGCCCTCTATGACGGCCCTGCCTTGCCGGATCGCGCATGCGCGCCGGTCGGTTGGAGCCGCTTGGATGGATGCTTCGGTCCGAGATCGCCGGGAGCCCGCTGCCCTTAGGTCCGAGACACCCCGGACCTGGCTTCTGCTCGGCCACAAGCAGGGCGACAACGGCCAGGTTCTGGCGCTGGCCGAAGCGCTCGGCTGGCCGTTCGAGATCAAGCGGATCGTCTATCGGCCCTGGGAGCTCGTGACCAACCGGCTCGTGGGCGTGACGCTTCTCGGCATCGACCGCAGGCGCTCGAGCCCGCTCGAGCCGCCCTGGCCCGAGCTCGTGATCACCGCCGGCCGGCGCAACGAGCCCGTGGCGCGGTGGATCCAGGCCCGCGCAGGCGGGCGGGGGCGGGTCAGGCTCGTCCATGTCGGCCGTCCCTGGGCGTCCACGGACGTGTTCGATCTCATCGTCACCACGCCGCAATACGCGCTGCCGGGGCGGCCCAACATCCTCCACAACGAGGCGCCGATGCATCGGGTGGCACCCGAACGGCTCGTGGCGGAGGGGGCCAAGTGGGCGCCGCGGCTCGTGCATCTGCCACGGCCGTGGACCGCGGTGCTGCTGGGCGGGCACATACCGCCCTATACGTTCGATCGCGAGGCCGGAACGGCGCTCGGCCGGCTGCTCGCGGCCACGGCCCGGCGGGACGGCGGCTCGCTCCTGATCTCCACGAGCGCCCGCACGCCGGCGAAGGTGGTGGACGCCCTCGCGGCCGAGCTCGACGTGCCGCATCTTCTCTATCGCTGGCGCCGCGACGATCCGGACAATCCCTATTTCGGCTTTCTCGCACTCGCGGAGCGGATCGTCGTCACCAGCGACAGCATGTCGATGCTGATCGAGGCGGTGGCGAGCGGGAAGCCGGTCTTCATCTTCGATCTCGCGACCGGGCCGGGCTCGATGCGGCCCGCAACCGACCGGGACGAGCGTCCGCCGACGCGGCGCCGGCTGCGGCAGACCCTCTCGCTGCGCTCGATCGCGTTCCATCTCGGGCGCTGGCTGGGCCCGCGCCAGCTCCTGCGCGACGTCGGCGCCATTCACCGCGCCCAGGTCGCCGCCGGCCGCGCGGTCTGGCTCGGCCAGCCCTGGCCGGAGACCCGCCGCGTCGAGCCGCTCGAGGACACGCAGCGCGCCGCGGACCGGGTGCGCGCCCTGTTCCGGCGGCCTTGAACGGCCGGGGGTCTTGCCGGCCGGCTGCTGCGAGCAGACATCTCCTGCGAGCGGGCGAGGTCCCGCGGCGGAGAGGATGAATGTGGATCACCGCGCGCAAGCCTCTGACGATACCGACTCCCGAGGAAGCGCTGCCGGGCCGCGACCGGCCGGCCTTCGCTCTGGCCGAGCGCCATTTCGTCAATGGCCGGCCGCTGCTGCCGCCTTATCCGGAGGGCATGGAGCTCGCCCTGTTCGGCCTGGGCTGCTTCTGGGGGGCGGAGCGGCGCTTCTGGCAGCAGCCCGGCGTGTGGGTGACGGCGGTGGGCTATGCCGGCGGACACACGCCGAATCCGACCTACGAGGAGGTCTGCACCGGCCACACCGGGCACGCCGAGGTCGTGCGCGTCGTGTTCGATCCCGAGGCGGTGAGCTACGAGCAGCTCTTGAAGCTGTTCTGGGAGAGCCACGACCCGACCCAGGGCATGCGGCAGGGCAACGACGTCGGCACGCAGTACCGGTCGGTCATCTACACCTACTCACCGGAGCAGGCGGCGGCGGCCGAGGCGTCGCGCGATGCCTACCAAGCGGTGCTGCAGCGGGCCGGCTACGGGGCTGTCACGACGGAGGTAGCAGCCGCACCTGCGTTCTACTTCGCCGAGAATTATCACCAGCAGTACCTCGCGAAGAACCCGCTCGGCTATTGCGGCCTGGGTGGTACCGGGGTGAGCTGCCCGATCGGCCTGCCGGCGTGACCGGCCTGCGAACGTCGGCGCACGTTCACGCTTTGTTAAGGGGCCGCCGTTAGAGTGGGCTCATGCTTGGCACACGGACCGGTCGATCCCTTCCTCGGCACACGATCGAGCGGATCCAGGCGCCAGGCTTGTCCTCCCTGACGTTGTGATGCCTCCCTGTGCTCGGGCCGCCGGCGAACCGGCGGCCCTCTTTCTGTCTACTGGCTGATCCAGAGCACGCGGGCGAGCCAGGCGACGTCGCCGGCATCGAGCGTGCGCTCCTCGCCGGCCTGGGCGAGGTGGCCGAGCGAGATCCGCTGTGCCGTCCGGCGCAGGAGGACGCCGAGCTCGACCTGCCCATCCTTGTGCCGTACGAGCACGCGATCGTTGCGGCGCACGCTGCTTTTGGGCGAGACGATGAGCATGTCGCCGGCCCGGAGCACGGGCGGTATCACGTCCCGGTCGAGCTCGATCGCATAGGCACTGTCGTCGCTGATGCCGGGGAACTCGATGTCCTCCCAAGGGCCGGGCTGCGGGAAGCCCGCCGCATCGAAGGCTCCCGCCTCGCGCTCCATCTGGGTCAGGCTCAAGCAGCGTATCCGCCGGGCCGGCGCCGTCGCGCTGCCGGCACCGTCCTCGAGCAGGCTCACGAAGTCGGCCATCGAGGTGGTGGTCGCCTCGAGGATCTTGGAGAGGCTCTCCGTGCTCGGCCAGCGGGGTTTGCCCTGCTTGGTGACGCGCTTGCTCTTGTTGAAGGTCGTCGGATCGAGGCCGGCTCGCTTGGCGAGGCCCGAGGCCGAGAGCCGGTTCCGCTCGGCGAGCAGGTCGATGCCCCGCCAGATCGCCTTGTGAGTCAGCATCTGAGCGATGCTCCCGCAGTGTTCTTGCCCCGTAGGAACAGTATCTTGACGTTTTTGGTCGCTGTCATTAGGGATATAGTCCGATGATGCTGCAAGTCTTCAGAGAATCTGCGGGGAAGTAGGAACATATGGCAAGACACGAGCAACGACACCCGGATAGGCTCGGCACCGACGGCGACGTGCCTGCGCCGCGCGCCATCGTCGTGTTCGAGGACCGAGCCGACAAGTCCGCGCTTCGGCTGCTCCGACCCGGCTTCCGGCACTGCTTCTGCCTCGTCGGCGCAGGGCGCACCTGGACGATCTGCGACCCCTTGAAGACACGGATCGAGATCGTGCCGCTCTTCGGCCCGAGCGAGGACGAGCTGGTCCGGCATTACGTCGGCACTGGCCGCAGCGTCCTCGTAGGCCGCATCGCCGCGACGACGGCGCCGTCCTGGAACCTGCGGCCCATGAGCTGCGTCGAGACCGTCAAGCGCGTGCTTCGTCTCCATGCACCTTGGGTGTTCACGCCAGCGCAGCTTTATCGAGCGCTCCTGCATCCGACGCGGCCGGGCGCCGGCTTCGCCGCCCGGCCGACCGGCGAGCGGCGCGTATCGTGTCCCCTTGACGGCGGCATTTTATAGGAATATTTTCTCAACATCCGACGCGCCGTCGCCACGGCGACGGATGCAGCACCGGGAGTTCCTGATGACCGGCCTTTCGCCAGAACTCGTTCGCAAGGGGTTCGAGCGCGCCCGCGAACGACGGCAGCCCTGGGAGCCCTTGTGGCGCGAGTGCTATGCCTTCGCCCAGCCGCAGCGCGGCCTCGGGCTCGGCGCCGAGTTCGGCCCGGCGCGGCGCTACAACGAGAGCCTGTTCGACGGGACCGCACCCGACGCGGTCGAGCAGCTCGCAGCGAGCCTGCTCGCCGAGCTGACGCCGCCCTGGTCGCAGTGGTTCGGCTTCAGGCCCGGCCACGACGTCCCGGTCGAGGATCGGCTGGCCCTCTCGGGCTGGCTCGAGGAGATGGCCGCCCGCGTGCGCGGGCATTTCGACCGGTCGAACTTCGCGGTCGAGATCCATCAGTGCTTCCTCGACCTCGTCACGGTCGGCACCGCCACCCTCCTGTTCCAGGAAGCCCCGCTGGGGGAGGCTTCGGCCTTTCGCTTCACGGCCGTGCCGGCAGCCGAGATCTACGTCGACGGCGACCAGAACGGCCAGATCCGCCAGATCTACCGGGTGAGCTCCCTCACCCCGGCCTCGCTCAAGAGCCGCTATCCGGATGCGAAACTGCCTTCCTGGCTCGCCGCGGAAGGCGAATGCCGGCCCGAGCAGCGGCTCGAGGTGATCGAGATGGTCACGGCCCAATCGCCGGGGCACGCCTACGTCGCCGTCCTGAAGCACCCCTCGGGCGAGGCCACCAAGGACCACCTGCTCGCGGAAGGCTCGTTCGAGCACTCGCCGTTCCTGACCTTCCGCTGGATCAAGGGGGCGGGCGAGCTCTACGGCCGCTCGCCGGTGATGACGGCACTGCCCGACATCAAGACGGCGAACAAGGTCGTCGAGCTGATCCTCAAGAACGCCTCGATCGCGGTCACCGGCATCTGGCTCGCCGACGACGACGGTGTCTTGAACCCGGCCAACATCCGCCTCGTGCCGGGGAGCATCATCCCGAAGGCGGTGGGCTCGGCCGGCCTCACCCCGCTGCAGGCCCCCGGCCGCTTCGACGTCTCGCAGCTCGTCCTCGACGATCTGCGCGCCCGGATCCGCCACACGCTGCTCACCGACCGGCTGGGACCCGTGGCCGACCGGACCATGACCGCCACCGAGGTGCTGGAGCGCTCGACCGAGATGACCCGGCTCCTGGGCGCCATCTTCGGCCGGCTGCAGGCGGAGCTCTTGAACCCGCTCCTCGAGCGGGCGGTGGCAATCCTACGCCGGCGCGGCGAGCTGCCGGGCCTCGTTCTCGACGGCCGCACCGTCGAGCTGCAGGCAAGGGCACCTCTGGCCCGCGCCCAGGCGCGCGAGGACGTGACCAACGTGCTGCTCTGGCTCGATGCCCTCGCCAAGCTGGGGCCGGGTGCCGCCCAGTCCGTCGACGTCGCGGCCACGGCGCGCTGGCTGGGCGCTCATCTCGGCGTGCCGGACGAGCTCGTCGTCGAGAG
Organism: Benzoatithermus flavus; assembly: GCF_037908215.1. Classification (NCBI taxonomy): domain Bacteria; kingdom Pseudomonadati; phylum Pseudomonadota; class Alphaproteobacteria; order Geminicoccales; family Geminicoccaceae; genus Benzoatithermus; species Benzoatithermus flavus. Next base: position 237,791 of record NZ_JBBLZC010000001.1, read on the forward strand.
CCCGACCATCGGCTCGCTCGCAGCCGCCCTCGCCGGCCGGTAGGTGCGGCATGGCGGCACCCGAACATCTTTCCGGCTGGGCCTGGCTCGATGCGCCTGCGCAAGGAGCGCCGGACCTGCCCGAGGAAGCCTGCCGCAGCGCCGCTGCCTGTCTCGGCAGCGCCCACGGCCAGGTCCTTCTCCGCCACCTCAGGCTCCTGTTCCTGGACCGACGGGTCCCCCCCACCGCATCCGACGCCGAGCTGCGTCATGTGGAAGGGCAGCGGTCGGTGGTGAGCCACCTGCTGCAGCTCCTCGAGCGCGGGCAGGCCGGCCCGGTCCCGCCTTCGATCCACGACCTCAAGGAAAGCCCGCGATGACCGATCCAGTGAGCGATGCCGCAACGAGTGGTGATATCCCGGAGAGCGGGACGTCTTCACCGGCCGAGCGCCCGGCCTGGATTCCCGAGAAGTTCTGGGATGCGCAGCAGGGCCTCGTCCGCCTGGAGGATCTTGCCAGATCCTACCTCGAGCTCGAGCGCAAGCTCGGCAGCCGGCATCCGGAGCCCGATCCGGCTCCTGCCGCCGAGGAGAATCCTCCGGCAGCGGCAGCGCCGCAGCCGGCCGCAGGCTACAGGATCGAGACCCGCCATCCTCTGCTCCAGCAGGACGCCGAGCTCGACGCCAGGCTGCTCGCAGCCGGCTTCTCCGAGCCGCAGGCGCAGCTCGTCTACGATCTCGCGGCCGAGCGCCTCCTGCCGATGATCGAGGAGGCCTTGGGCGAGATCGAGGCGCAGCAGCAGCTCGAGCGGCTGCAGCGCCATTTCGGCGGCCCCGAGAGCTGGCGGCACACGGCACGCCAGCTCAAGAGCTGGGGCGAAGCCCATCTCGCTCCCGAGGTCTATGCGACGCTCGCCGCGAGCTACGAGGGGGTCCTCGCCATGCATCAGATGATGCGCGCGAACGAGCCCGAGCTGCTCGGCGGCGGCGAGGCGCCGCTGGCCGAGATCACCGAGGACACGCTCGTCCAGATGATGCGCGACCCCCGCTACTGGCGGCAGCGCGATCCCGAGTTCGTCGCCCGCGTCACAGCCGGCTTCAAGAAGCTCTACGCCGGCTGACGCGAGCCCCCGTCGGTCCGCGGACAACCGTCCGTCCGCCGCAGCGGCCCGCAGCACCGACCTCCCTGCCCCGAAGCACGCGGCCGACCCGGTTCCGGACGACCGGCATCGCTTCGGGAACCCTCCTCCAACCAGGGTAGGAAATCGATGTCCACATCGATCGACCAGGCTTTCGTGAAGCAGTTCCAGCGCGAGGTCCACGAGGCCTACCAGCGCCAGGGCTCGAAGCTGCGCCCGACCGTACGGGTCAAGACCGGAGTCGTCGGCAGCTCGACCGTGTTCCAGCGCGTCGGCAAGGTGGACGCCCAGAGCAAGGGCCGGCACGCCATGGTGCCGGTGAGCTCGAGCGAGTTCAGCTCGGTCGAGATCCCGCTCCTCGACTACTATGTCGGCGAGTGGATCGACCGGCTCGACGAGCTCAAGACCAACATCGACGAGCGGCAGGTGCTGGCGAACGCCGGCGCCTTCGCGCTGGGGCGCAAGACCGACGAGATCATCATCGAGAGCGGCCTCATGAAGGCCGAGACCGTCATCGGCGACGGCTCGACCGGCCTCACCAAGGCCAAGGTGCTGGCCGCGTTCGAGCAGCTCGGCGCCAACGACGTGCCCGACGACGGCCAGCGCTTCGCCGTGATCGGCTGGCGGCAGTGGTCGGACCTGCTCGACCTGCCGGAGTTCGCGAGCGCCGAGTTCGTCGGCGACGACGTGCTGCCCTGGCGCGGCACGCAGGCCAAGATGTGGCTCGGCACCATGTGGATCCCGCACTCGGCCCTGCCGCTCGCGAACGGGGTGCGCACCTGCTTCTGGTATCACAAGAGCGCCATCGGCCATGCCATCGGCCAGGAAGTGACCTCGGACATCACCTGGCACGGCGACCGAGCCGCACACTTCGTCGCCCATTTCATGTCGCAGGGTGCCGGCCTCATCGACGGCCGCGGCGTCATCAAGCTGCCCTGCCTGGAGGACTGAGCCATGGCCTGCAGCATCAAGGACCTGAGCGCCATCGCATATGCCAACGGCTTCACGCTCTGGCACTACCGCACCGGCGACAGCGCCGCCGACGTCGACAATGCCGGCTACTTCAACGAGGCCAGCCGCATGCTGCGCGTCGGCGACTTCATCCTCCTCAACGCCGGCCAGGGCACTCTGCCCACCCACGGCGTGCTCGTGGTCGCGGCCAACGCCAACGGCGTGGTCGACGTCACGAATCTCACCACCTTCGGCGCGATCAACACCGACTGAGCCGCAAGCGGCTGCCGGGCCCGTAGGGTCCGGCAGCCCCCGCCGTCTCCTCCGCGGCCTCCCGCCGGGCCAGACCTCGAGGATATCCATCATGCCGATCTGGCACGCCATCTGGCGCGACGCCTTCGTCCGCGCCTCGTTCATCGCGACCGTCCTCACGGCCAGCCCCGCTATCGCCGCTTCCTGCCCGCTGCTCTCGGTCGAGGATCTGGCGGAAAAGCTGCCCGCGGCCGACCGCTTCGAGTTCGAGACGGGGATGCTGCGCCCTTTCCTCGCTCTATGGGCGCAGCACCACGACGCTCCCTTGGCCGCGCCACCCGACGGCGTCGCCCTGTTCGCGTTCCGGGGCCGGCCGCTGCTGATCGCGTTCCGCCGGGCGGGCTGCCTCGTGGCCTTGCTCCCGGCCGAGCCCGCCGAGCTCTGGCAGGCGCTGCGCGAGCATATCGGCCCGATCGCCTGACACCCTAGGCACCCCGCTTCGGGAGAGGACCCATGCCGCTCACCGCCGTCGAGCTCTGCGCCACGGCGCTCGTCAAGATCGGTGCCAGGCCGATCTCGGATCTCGAGGAGGAGACCACCGAGGCGACCTGCGCGCGCCGCTTCTACCCGATCACGCGGGATGCGCTGCTCGCCGTCCATCCGTGGTCGTTCACTCTAGCCCAGGCCGAGCTGCTTCCGGATGCGGAGCCGCCGCTCGCCGACTTCGTCCGCAGCTTCCCGCTGCCGCCGGATCACCTGCGCACAATCTCGGTCGGCCCGCGTGGCCGCAGCCGCGGCCTCGCCTACCGTGTCCAGGGTGCCCGCATCCTGTGCGATGCGGATGCGATCACGCTCGCCTACCAGCGCCGGGTGGCCGAGAGCGAGCTGCCCGCCTTCTTCGTCCCGCTCCTCGTCACCCGGCTCGCCGCCGAGCTCTGCATCCCGCTCACCGAGAGCACGGGCCGGGCCGCGGAGCTGTTCCGCCTCGCCGAGGCCGAGCTGAAGCTCGCCCGGCTGATCGACAGCCAGCAGGCGACACCGCAGCGTGTCGACGACTTCACCCTGATCGGGGCGCGCCTGTCATGAGCCGCGCCTTCGTCACCAAGACCGCCTTCACCTCGGGCGAGCTCGATCCTCTGCTCTCGGGCCGGCTCGATCTCCGCGCCCAGGAGGATGGTGCCGCCCGGCTGCGCAACGTCGTCGTCCACCCGACCGGCGGGGTCTCGCGGCGGCCGGGGCTGCGGCTGGCGACGGTCCTGCCGGGTGTCATCCGCCTGATCGACTTCGACGGGTCGGACGGTGGTGAGCTGCTCGCCTTCGGCGAGCACCGTCTCGATGTCGTCAGGGACGGCGTGATCGTGGCTTCGCTCGACTGGACCCCCTGGGACGCCCGGCGCCTCGCCGACATCGGCCATGCACGCTGGGGCGAGCGCCTGTTCTTGTGCCATCCCGAGGTCGAGCCCTGGGAGCTCGTGCGCGACGGCGCCACGGCATGGCGCCTGCGTCCTTGGACCTACGAGGTCGACATCGAGAGCGCGGGCTACCAGCGCGCGCTCCTGCCGTTCGTGAAGTTCGCGCCGCCCGAGACCGCTCTTCAGCTCGACGACGCCACCGCGGAGCCGATCGCCGCCGGCCCGGTCCGCATCCGGACCGGCGAGCCCGTGTTCACCGAGCGGCACATCGGCGTCCTGATCCGGGTCAAGGGCAGGCACATTCGGATCGTCAACGTCGATCCGCTCGAGCCGGAGACGGCGATCGGCCTCGCCCTCGAGCCGCTGCCGGACGGCAGGCCGACCCGCGACTGGGCCGAGCAGGCCTTCAGCGAGGCGCGGGGCTGGCCCGCCTGCGTCGCGGTCCATCAGGAGCGCCTCGTCATCGGTGGCTCGCGCGATCTGCCCGACCGCCTGTGGTTCTCGAAGACCGGCCATCCGCTCAACTTCGATCCGGGTTCGGGCGAGGACGACGCCGCCTTCTCGTTCCGGCTCACGGGCGACGAGCACCATGCGATCCGAAGCCTGGTCCCCGGCCGTCAGCTCCAGGTGTTCACCCGCAGCGGCGAATGGATCGTGCCGGGCTCGATCCTGACGCCCGCGACCGTGCAGGCCCAGCTCCAGACCCGGATCGGCTCCTATGCCGAGCGGCGGATCGAGCCGGTCGACGTCGACGGTGCCACGCTGTTCGTCGGCGCTTCCGGCCGCGAGCTGCGCGAGTTTCTCTATGCCGACAGCGAGCAGGCCTACCAAGCCGCCGATATCGCCCTCCTGTCGCGGCATCTGCTCGTGGACCCCGTTGCCATGGGCTTCGACCGCCGCCGCCGCTGGCTCCTGATCGTGCGCGCCGACGGCAGGCTCGCCACGGTCGTGATCGACCGGAACAACAACGTCGTGGCCTGGAGCTTGCTCGAGACCGCCGGCGCGTTTCGCGACGTCGCCTGCCACCGGGGCGAACCCCACCTCCTGGTCGAGCTCGACGGCAGGATGCTCCTCGAGCGCTTCGAGGACGGGCTCGACGTCGATCATGCGACGAGCCCGACGAGCGACGCGCCGACGGCGGTGTGGACGGGCCTCGATCACCTCGACGGCCGGGAGGTGGCAGCGCTTCCCGACGGCGGCGAGCCCGTGCGCGTCACGGTGGCGGACGGCGCGATCGCGCTTCCGGTCGAGACGACCGGCGTCACGGTCGGCGCGCCTTACGCGCATGCGATCGAGCCTCTGCCGCTCGTCGTCCCCGCCGGTGCGGGCCTCGGCCTCGACCGCCCGTATCGCCCGGTGCGGATCACCTTCCGCCTCCTGAGCAGCACGGCGCTCCGCGTCGACACCGGTGCCGGACCGCGCCCCGTGCCCCTGCCCACGTCCGCGGACCGCGGCTTCTCGGGCGATGTCGCGGTGCGGGCCCTCGGCTGGCGCCGCGGGGCGAGCGAGCCGCCGTGGCGGGTCGGCCAGGACGATCCCGCCCCTTGCACGATCCTTTCCGTAACCACCGAGATCATGGGTGACGCGTGATGGGTGCCCTCAACAGCCTCGCGACCTTGGGTCTGAACCTCGCGCTCGGCCAGCAGGCGCAGCGCGTCCAGAACCGGAGCCTGCGCGAGCAGCGCGACCGGCAGATCGAGCAGATCCGGCTGCGTGACGCCGAAGCCCGCCGCGAGCAGGAGCTGGCGCTGAAGCGCCGGCTCGCCGAGGAGCGGGCACGGGCGGGGGCGGCCGGTGTCGGCAGCACCGGAGGGGCGGCCGACGCCATCCTCTCGGGCCTGGCTTTGGAGAGCCGGCAGGCCGAGGCCGCCCGGGCCCGACAGTCGGCCTTGCGCATCGACGAGATCAGGAAAGCCTACGACGGCCGGCGCCGCAGCAACCTGCTCGACTTCACCGGCCGCTGGCTCGCCTACGGCAGGAGCGGCGGCCGCAGCCGGAGCCTTCTCGATTGAAGGCGCAGGACGTGGTGAAGCGGTCCGGGCGCGCGGACACGAGGCGAGCACGGGCCGGGAAGGCCGAAGCGGCGGCGAGGGCGGCGCCGGCGATCATCCGCCCCGTGCCGCTGCTGGCCGGAACGAGCTTCACCCAGTTCGTCAACGCCTGGAACCTCGAGCAGAACCGGTCCACGCCCGATCTCCACCTCCGCATGGCCCGTTGGCTGGATGCGTGCTGGATCCGCGGCGACCGCCGGCTGCTGCTCATGGTGTTCCGCGACGCCGGCAAGTCGACGCTCGTCGGCCTGTTCTGCGGCTGGCTCCTCGGGCGCGACCCCGATCTGCGCCTGCTCGTGCTGTCCGCCGAGGCGAGCCTCGCCACCAAGATGACGCGCAACGTCCGCCGCCTGATCGAGCGCCATCCGCACCTCCAGCATCTCCGCCCGAAACGGCGCGAGGAATGGGCGTCCGACCAGCTCACCGTCGAGCGGACGGCCAACCATCGCGATCCGTCGCTGCTCGCGCGCGGCATCGGCGGCAACATCACCGGCTGCCGGGCCGACGTCGTGATCTGCGACGACGTCGAGGTGCCCAACACCGCCGACACGCCTCACAAGCGCTCGGAGCTGCGCGAGCGCCTGCGGGAGGTGGGTTTCGTGCTCGTGCCGGGCGGGCTGCAGCTCTTCATCGGCACGCCGCACAGCTATTACTCGATCTACGCTGCCGAGCCGCGGCCCGAGATCGGCGAGAAGGCGCCCTTCCTCGCCGGCTACCGTCGGCTCAGTCTGCCGCTCCTCGACGAGGGCGAGCAGGGCTTGTGGCCGGACCGGTTCGCGCCTGCCGCCGTGATCGGCCTCAAGGAGGAGAGCGGACCCGTCCGCTTCCGCAGCCAGATGATGCTCATACCGGCGCACACGCGCGAGATCCGCCTCGACCCCGATCGCCTCGTCCACTACGAGGCGCCGCTCGAGCTGCGCGAGGTCAACGGCGAGCTCGTCCTTACCATCGCTGGTCGGCGGATGGTGGGCGCCGCCTGCTGGTGGGATCCGGCGATGGGCCGGCCCGGCCGGGGCGATGCCAGCGTGGTGGCGGCGATGTTCACGGACGACAGCGGCGGCTACTGGCTGCACGGGATCCGTTATCTCACCGTCGCCGAGGACCACCCGGACGGGACGGACGCCGCTGCCCAGCTCTGCCGGCAGGTGGCCCGGTTCGTCGCCGAGCACGAGCAGCCGGGCATCATGGTCGAGACCAACGGTCTCGGCAAGTTCCTGCCGATGCTGCTGCGCCGCGAGCTTGCCGCGCAGGGCCTGGCCGTGGCGGTGGTCGAGCACGTGAGCACCCGGCGCAAGGACGAGCGCATCCTGAGCGCCTTCGACCCGCTCCTGGCCGCGCGCGCGATCCGCGCCCATGCCTCGGTCTGGGAAACGCCCTTCATCCGCGAGATGCGCGAGTGGCAGCCGGGCGCCAACGGTGCCGACGACGGGCTCGATGCGGTGAGCGGCTGCATCCTGTCGCAGCCGGTGCGCCTCGGCGCCCGCCCGACGACCCTCGTGCGCCGCGCTTGGCGGGGCATGCCGGGCGGCTTTCGCGCCGACACCAGATTTGCGCCGTGAACCGGGGCAGCCGGATGAAGGTCGGCAGCGGCGGCCGGCGGTCGGGGAGATTCGATGGAAAGACGCTCTCTGGAAGAAGGCCATGCCCGTGTCCGTCGCTCGGCCGCTGCTCGACCGTTTCGCCGGCCCTCCGGCCATGCTAAGAACCCGGCCGTGTCCTTTGGATGGGTGGCCGAGCGGTTTAAGGCAGCGGTCTTGAAAACCGCCAGAGGGGTGACCCTCTCGTGGGTTCGAATCCCACCCCATCCGCCACCGCTCCCAGGTCTGTTTTGGCCACATGGGTTCCGCAGACACAGGTGACACTTTCGATCCGAAAGGGTTCTCGACCGGATCGAGCCTGCATGTCTCGCGGTCGAAGTAGCCGCGATCATAGTCCGTAAAGCTGACCAGCCAAATCTCGTCACTCACCTGTTTGATGCCGACGCTTTGGCCAGCGAAGACTTGGCCGAGAGCCGTGGCCGATAACTCCGACCTGCTCTGAGGGTTGGGTTTTCGGCCGCAGGCGGCTCGGGTGCCCCCGTCCATATCGGTAGTCCCCGCCGAGGATCGCCGAAGATGGCCCGGACGCCCGAGCACCGCCGGCGCGCCGCGCCGGCCATCGCCGATATGGTACGCGCCGACGCGATCGCCCGCCTCGCCGGCATCGTCGACGCGATCGACCCGCCCGCCGTCTCCGGCCGGCCGAGGGCCGCAAGCGGCGGCCTGCCGCCGGCCTTCTCGACACCCGGAGCGTCGCGACCGGCCCGCAGCGCAGCCCACGCGGCTTCGACGCCGGCAAGAAGATACGCGGCAGAAAGCGCGTGCCGCACGCGGACACCCTGGGCCTGGTGCACGCGGTCCGGGTGGCCCCGGCGTCGGTGCAGGACCGCGACACGCCGAAGGTGATCGAGCCCGAGCGCGCCGCGAGTCCGCTCTTCGAGAGCTGGGCCGCTCTCGCCTTCGGCGAGGCCGCCACGGCACCGCCGATCCGGTGCGGCCTCGAGCTGGTCGGCCGCAAGGGCTTCCAAGTCGGGCCCCAAAGGGGGCGGGTCGAGCAGACCTTCGGGGTGCTTGGCCGCTGCCGGCGGCGGCTGGTCGAGCACGAGGGCGGCACCACCATGGCACGCACCATGACCTCGCGCGCCGCCCCGTTCACGACCGCCAACCGCTGCGAACACGAGCTCATGGCGTGACGGTTTTCGGCACGGTTCCGAGCGTGGCCGACGCGCAGGCCATGACCGAGCATCTGCGCTCTGGGTTGGTGGCGAGGATGCCCGCTGTCGTGCTGGAGGGCACGGTCGAGATGGACGAGGTCGCGGCGGCGATCGCCTCGTCCGTGGCATAGGACTGCGGCAAGGCTTCGCGCTCGTGCCGGTGCGGACCCGTCGGTCGCAGGTGCCGGAGAAACGGCATCGCCGCCGCTGGCGTGCCGGCGCGACCTGGAAGCGGGTGCATGCGGTCGCGCAGATCGAAGACATGCCCGGTATCCTTCAGCACCAGGGGCATCACGATGCATGATCGAGCAGCGGATCGGGTTGGTCTGGGCTGTGCGCCCTTGTCGCAGCTGCTCATCGCATCGTCCACCGGCGATAAAACTGGATCACAACCTACCAGTGAAAACCATGAATGGACACTTGTCGCGGGATTATCCGAGTACAATTTTTTACCGGAAGTTTCAAAGGGCCCCGGAAAGGAACAACAAAATAGCTATATCTTTAGGAGCCCAAATTACATATCAAATCTACCTGCAATAACTAGAAGGGTGAAAACGTCTCGAGATGGATCATGGCTGCCGATCAAGCCACGTCGGTCGATATGGCCTCGAGGCAGAAGCTGCCGTGCCTTCCCGCCGATGAACAGAGGCGGGGCCTGCAGCCCAACAACCAACACGCCACTCTAAAGGGGCGGGATCCGATAAGGTCTGCGCCAAAGCATCATCAATCGGGGAACGAGCCCATGCAATCGCATTCGAGTATGACTTGCCGAGGATCGCCGAACATCCCTCTCGAACTGGAAGGGGGCATCGCCGGCTGGTCGTAAGGCCAGATGCGGCTCGGGTACCGGATGAGCGATGGCGGCTGATGGTCAGAACGTGACTCTCTGACGGCGGGTAGGTACGAGAGCGTTAACGGTCGGCCATAGACACCAACCTGATCCGAATACCAGGGCGGTGTAGAGCATCATCTGGCTCGCAGGCCGCCCTGCTCCCATGCACGGTACCGTCACGTTGAGCGGCGGTAGTTCCGTCAATCTGCTCTACACGAATCCGGCGTTCTTATCCGCCTTCGGCTTCCTATACGGCGTGCCGACGGAAGCGGCGGGCAAGACTACGCACGTGTCTTGGGCTTGGTGCATTTCCGGCCAGTAATGGAAATCCGTGCGTCAGAATCGCGGATGCGAAGAAGAGCAGAAGATAGCCACTAAAAGACTATCCTAAGAACTGCCAACAATGAAAATGCCCATCACTTTGCGTCACCAATCGGTGACGTACACGCTCCTTTGCTCTGCGTTTTTCTCTATGACTTGCATGAGTCTGCGGGCGGCGCATGCGACCAACTTCTACGTCGACAACGCCGTCCCCAGCTCTGGCAACGGCACATCCTGGGCCTCGGCCTGGAAGGGCTTCTCGCGGATCAACTGGTCTGTGATCCGTCCTGGCGATACGATTTACATTTCCGGCGGTCCGGGTGTCTCAGCCAGCAAGACCTATTATGAGACGCTCACCATTGGTGCTAGCGGTTCTTCAGCCGGGCCGATTACCATCGCGAAGGGCACGGATCCCGGCCACAATGGTACCGTGATCATCGATGGACAGAATAGCCGCTCCTACGGAGTGGAAATTAACAGTCGCAATTATGTAATCATCAGGGATCTGACGATCCGCAACCATGCCGGCGCAGGCATCAGCGTGAAGTACACGACTGCCGGGGTTCTGGTCGAGAACAACAACATCTACTCGGGGGATCCGGGCTCGGGCAACGCACGCGGCATCGACGCACGCAACAATAACGGTGCAAATCCACTCATCGTTCGCAAGAATTATTTCAGCACACCGTCCAATACGGCAGCGCAAACCGATGGCATTTGGTCGTCAGGCAATAATGGCGTCGTCTACGAGAACAATCGTCTCGTCATCTCCAACAACAACACGACCGGGCACAGCGACGGCATCCAGTCCTACATGGATTACAGCATCACGATTCGTGGCAACTGGATCGAGCAGGCAAACACGGCACAGACCAACAATCACGGCATGTGGTTGTCCAATACCCAAAGCGGCGGAGTCATCAAGGTCTACAACAACGTGGTGCTCACTCCCAACCTGACAAGAGACAGCGCCGTCACGCACTGGGCCGAGCCGAGCTGGAGCGGGACCGGAACGATTCGACTGTGGAACAATACGATCTATGGTGGCCGCCGGAGCCTCAACCTCGACAAGACACCCAACGCTGAAGTTAGAAACAATATTCTCTGGCCGGCAGCCAATGGTCATGCGATATATATCGTAAACGGAGCCATCCCTTCGACCAACATCGACAACAACATAATCTGGGCACCTAACGCTAACATTGCCTACGTCTCAGGCCGTACTGTCTCCTGGTCGGGTTGGAAGTCGCTAGGTTATGATAGCAACGGGATGAATACGGATCCACAGTTCGTCGATTCTATTTCCAAGGATTATCACCTTCGGCCGACGGCACCCGCGATCGATATCGCTCGGATGCTATCCGAGGTGATCACCGATTACGACGGTACTCCACGGCCGCAAGGTGCCGCGCCCGACGTTGGCGCGTTCGAGCGCACGCCCAACTGAGCCAGCGGCGCTGCCGGCATCTTGAGCTACGGGGCCGCATCACGGCCCCGTAGCTGCCCAACGGCCGAGATGGAACTTGTGCCCGACTACCGGATCGGGCATTAATAATCATCTCGATCCATGGGGACGACATCGGTTCTGGCGAGCGAGGCCGAGCGTCGTGATAGGCTGCGATATCGTCTGAGAGTGCCGGGAGCAAGCAACATGAGGTGGCCGAGACCTGTCGCGGCTACCATGACAGTGGTCACGCCCGCTTTGGTGTTTGTTTTGGTGTTTCTCTCGGCGGCGTCAGCTGCCTTGGCGGTCGAGCGTTTCCCCACCCTTCCTCCCGGTGCGCCATTGCCGTCACCTGCGGCTTGTGTTCTGCAGGTACAGCCCTATGCAGAACGTGAGCACCGGCCCGCGAATGCCCGCTACAACGCCCGCCAGGGCAACCGGATCGCCTTCATCCATGGTGCCAGTCATGCCTACAACCAACGCTGGGCGCCGCGTGTCGATGGTCGGTTCACCGGTACCACCGAGCAGATCCTGCTATGGGCCGCCTGCAAATGGGGGATCAGCGGCGACCTGATCCGTAGCATGGCCGTGGTCGAAAGTGGGTGGAGGATGGACCAAGGCGGTGACTTCACCACCGATGTAACTTTCTGCACGCTGATAGGCGGCAGATCTCCTTGCGCCCAGTCTTATGGTATCATGCAGATCAAGGTCTCGTTTCACCCGGTCTGGCCGCTCGCGCGGTTGAGCACGGCTATGAACTCGGATTATGGGGCAGCATGGCTGCGTGCCTGCTTCGTAGGTGACTTCCGCTGGCTCGGGCATTCCTACCGCGCAGGAGACATCTGGGGGTGTGTCGGGGCGTATTATGCCGGCGAATGGTACAGCGATGCAGCAGAGGCTTACATCCACCGAGTTCGACAGCAAATGATCGAGCGTATCTGGGAGAGGCCGGACTTTTAACAACCTTCAATTTCCTTCCAGCCAATCACCTTCAACCCGAGCAGCCAACTCCATCGGGGAAGCAATACGGTAGTTCGATGTGTGACTTGCTGCGCAGTCGGTTGAGAAAGCGGTGAAAGAGCAGACGGTCAGCGACGAATGGATAGACGGTCCGCAGAACGAGACAGCCGACCGGGCCGAAAGCACGATGCATCGCCATCGGCAGCAGGACAGGGGCAGGACCGAATTCCCGCTTGAACGCATCCGGGGATCGGTGGAACTCCTCGGGCAGGGGTTCGCCCGTTATCATCATTTGCGCATAGCAGCGGTTGACTCCCCCGAAATCGTAGCGGCGATAGCCCTGTCCCTTGGCCCAGCAGATCGCTGCCCACTGGCAGGCGGCATTTGCCTGGAGCCGTCGATCCTCGCCGACCCAACCCGAGAGGCGGTCGGTCACCGTGTTGCCGAAGGCGGTGAGCCAAAAGGCAGCCAGCGTCCTGTCCCGATACCGAGCAAGGAACAGCTGCACCGATCCGATCGGATGAAGTGCATTCCATTGATGGTGCAGATACGCCCGTGATACAGGTGCAAAGCCTTGCATCCGTGCAGTCTTCTCGTGCAGCGTGTGGAACAGGTCAATATCGCCCCGATCACCGATCCGCACCTCGATGCCTGCCTGCCGGCTGCGCCGGATCTGGCGGCGTTTTCCGGGCGATAGGCCGGCAAAGATCCGATCGAGATTCGGTGACAGATCGAGGCGGAGCGTAGCAGTTGGTGCTACCGCTGGTGCGCCTGGTCTGTAGCCACGGGCCGTCAACGTAGACGCGACACAATTATCGTCCTCAGGCGGCTGCACGATCAGATGTCGAATTCCGGCTGCCCATGCCACGTACTCGACCTCGTCGAGCACGCTTGCCGTCTCCCTTGCACCTGCACCGGCAGCGATCAGTGGCCCCCGGGCCACGTAGCCGACTGCCCCCAGCGGCCCGAATTGTCGGGCGATGATATAGGCTCCCCCCATAATGTCACAACCGCGATATACTACTGCATGGTGGACTTTGAAGCCGATCGCCCGCTTGGTCCGCACCCACGCGCTCGTCTGCACGAGATCGCCACCTGGCGTTGCGGCGACGAAGCGGTCCCACTGCTCAGCTTCCGGCGACCCGACGTTGAGGTCACGTTCGGTCGTCCCTCGTCGAGCGATCGGAGCCTGCATTCGAGTCTCCTGCCACCTACAATACCATCAACTATAAACTACGACAACGCCAAAAACAAGCAAGATGCTCTTGGCGAAATTGTTAATAGCGATAGCGATCGCAATCTGTCTTGTCAATCACCGCAAGATTCCAACGGGCAGCAGATGTTCACTTCTTTGAATGAACAACTTTCGAGCTTGACCTCAGCTGAACCAGCCATCCTGCACCGTACCAGCGCACGACGCACTTACCCAGCCATCATAACTTTACCGGATGAACGTAGTACACATGGATGGAAAGCGTACGCGCCCATTCCTTGCCGGGACGCCAACCACGAAACCGCTTCACCAACTGACATCGACCGGTGTTCATCAGATAGTCGTGCTCAAATGGGTTCAAGTATATAAATTTGACACATCGCGGAAACAAGTCGATAGACTCAAACATTTGCTGAACAAAACAGCAAAAATCTGAACCGCGCAATGTGTTGTACATGAAGATGATAGTCACTTCGCTGGGTATCTTATAGGTGACAGCATCGCCGGAAACAAACTCAATCGGTGCATGACGATGCAAGCGGAAGCTCGATAGATTTTGCTGGGCCGTCCGGCGCAGGTGCTCTGAAAGTTCAAGTCCGAGCACGCGCTTGAACGGGAAGAGGCTCGCTAGGAACACGGCCCGGCCGTGACCAGAACCAATATCGAGAAACGTGTCCTCGGGTCCTGGTTGCACCCAGTGGAGCGCCCGATAGACAGGCAGCCAGCCACACGGTTTATCCGGAGGAACATTCATGGGGGCATAAGGGTTTGAACGGTCGGGAGGCGTAGTCCGTATGTCCAGCACACGATCGATAGTTCTCCAAAGAACTCCACGCGCGCGCTGGTGAGACCAGCGTAAAAGTTGCCAAGATGTCGCTAGATTGAGCTGAGCCATGATGATCTTCGTCTCCAATGGTAGTTTTGGCCGACATTCTCACATATCTCTATACATGTCAGTTTTTGCCATATACTCATCTACCACGGATCGAGCCAATGATGGTTCTGACAATAGGATGCCGCCTACAGGATGAGCGAAGAATGCTGGCCATAACTCGCCCGGCAGGACGTAGACCAATTTGATAGGCTGGCGGCAGCAAGACCGGATACCCGCCGAAAGCCAACTTGAAACCCGCAGGAGAGGAGCTGCTGGCCAATGGAAGAGGCAACTCGGCTGCAATCAAGGCCGCTAGATCACGATCGATGCCTCCAAGATCGTACCAACGGTATCCTCTCTCCTTGCCCCACTTGATTGCGGCCCAATGGCAGGCAACACCTGGCTGCAAACTTGAACCTTCACCGGTCCATCCAGCCAACCGATAGGTGATGGTATCGCCGAAAGCGGTGAGCCACATCGCCGCGAGTGGGAGACCTTTGTGGTAGGCCATCAGGATGAACACCAATCCTCGGGAGGCTAGAACTTCCCATTGGCGCTTGAGATAGGATCTGGAGACTGGCCTAAAACCCTGACGTAGGGCCGTCGCTTTGTGTAGCGCATGAAATGTGGCAATAGCCTCATGTCCGACAAACCGAACATTCAGACCTCGAGTCTCGGCCTGACGCACGTTGCGTCGCCGCGAACTCGACATGCGAGCAAGAATCTGATCGAGATCCATTGTAAGATCTACACGCAGTGTTGCTGGCGGCGCGACACATATCGCATCAGCTGTATAACCTCGAGCCTTCAATTCCTGTGCGATTACGTCACCTCCTTCTGGCGGCTGAATGATGAGATGCCAGACATGTTGTAAATTGGCGACATGCTCAAGAGCATCGAGCAATTGAACTGCTAGAGTGCAAGACGTCGGATCAACAAGAAGTGGGCCACGTGCTATGTAGGCTATGGTAGCGAAAGGTCCGAGACGCCGGACCAGCATCTGAGCGCCACCCAAGATCTTGCCATCACCCCAAGCAATAACGGGATAGCATTGCCAGCCGCCTCCCTCCTTGGTCCTTGCCCAGGCTGCCGTTTGCACGATGTCCCCACCGACGGCATTTGCCACGAAGCGGTCCCACATCTCAGGATCGGCCGCCATAATCGACAAATCGACATCCTGACACCCATGCAGCAAATCCCCTTCTACTGCATTATCACTCGAAGATGATGAAAAAATGTCGCTATGCATTCGATCACCTCCTCTCCCATCGATTATTTTACATAATAGATTTCAATCTATAAAATAGTGTCTGATGCGTCCGTAGCTTTGACCAATATCATCATAGCCATACTTCGCATGACGACGAAGGTCGACTTGATTTAGTATGATTCCAAGAAGCGGTATTCCACTCTTGGTCAAGATATCGAGGCCATTCACAGCAGCTGTGATGCTGGTCTTTCCCCATTGCACCACAAAGATCGCGGCATCTGCCAGTGGCGCCACAAGCCGAACGTCCGCGAGCCCGAGAGCAGGTGGCGTATCCAAGATGATGTAGCCGTAATGCCGGCGAAGCTCGGTCATCAGCAACCGCATCTTCTCCAGCCCGATCAGATCGGAGGGGCTGACCATACGCCCCCTCGACGAGGTCGAGATGAAGTGGAGCCGTCTCTCATCCGAAAACTCTTGAATGCTCTCGTCCAGGCTGCACTTTTCGAGCATGAGCTCCACGATACCGGCTTCGACGGGCTGTGCCAGCGTGCGTGCTATGCTCGGCCGGCGCAGATCGAGGTCCAGCACCAGCGTGCGGCGGCCCGACCGCGCCAGCGAGGCGGCAAGGCTCAGCGCAAGCGTGGTCTTGCCTTCGCCCGGCTGCGTCGATGTGACGAGGAGGACCTGCGGCGAGGCACCGGTCCGAGGATCCAGAATGGTCGTCTGAAGCCCTTTGATGGCTTCCGCATAGGTCGAAGCCGGCCGGTCGAGGAGATAACGGAGGATGCCTCGGCTACGGGCCGAACGACCGAGGCGCGGTATCAGTCCCAGCATCGGAACACCAAGCATCCGCTCGACCTGCTGGCCGTTGCGTAGGCCGCGGTCCAGATGCTCGAGCAGAGCTGCCAGCGCAGTACCGGCCATCAGGGACGTGACCAGGCCGGCCGCGGCCATGATGCCGAGCTTAGGAAAGCTCGGCTTGTCGGGAGGCTCCGCGCTGTAGATCACCCTGGCATCGGGCTCGAGGAGTTCCTGTTGCTCCTCGATTTCCTTGGAGCGAGCGAGAAAGGTCTCGTAGAGCAGGCGCTTGGCTGCTGCGACGCGCTCGAGCTCGCGGAGCGGGACGCTCGCCTGCCCGGCCGCGGCATAGCGCTCCTTCGCCTGGGCTAGCGCCTGCTCGAGCGCGTGCTCGCGCATCCGCGCCACCACCAGCTCGTTCTCGAGATTGCGGACGACGTTGCCGATCTCCTGTCCAATGCGGCGTATGACGTTGTCGCGCTGTGCTCTGACCTCGATCACGCGTGGGTGCTTCTCGCCGTAGACCTGCGAGAGCTGCGCCTCCTCGCGCTGCAGCTCTGCCTTCTGCTGTTGCAGATTGAGGATGATCGGAGACGTCTCGACCTCCGAGAGAGAGTCGAGCCGCTGGCCTTGGGTCGTGAGCGCATGCACTTGGCTCACGCGCGCTTCCTTGGCCGCGCGCTCGGCCTGTGCCGTGGCCAAGGCCGCCTGAAGGCTGGTGAGCTGCTGCGCATCCAGGCTGCCGTCGCGGCCGTCCATGAGGCCATTGGCGGCCCGGTAGTCGCTCACCGCGGTCTCCGCCTTCAGGACGTCATCGCGAAGCTGTCTGGCCCGCTCGGAAACGAGCTGGGCTGCGCGCTGCGTCTTGGCCAACTTATCCGCGAGCTGGGACTGGATGTAGCGCTCGACGGTGGTGTTCACGATTCGGGCCGCCTCCTCGGCGCTTGCAGAGGAGAAGCGCACGGTTACAATTCGGGATTCGCCCTCCTGAACGACCTCGAGGCGGTCCAAGAACCGGTCGATGACGAGCTCGGTCGAACTGCCGTCCGGACCAGGTGTGCGTGCTGCTTCGGAGATCTCGGCGTGCTCGGCCCGTGGCACCAGTTGATCGGCGAAGCCTGCGACGGTGAGCCAGTTATTCACCAGCCAACGCCGTGCCTTGAACGCTAAGGACGTCTCCCTAGAGCGCAGCACGGGATTGTAGTCGGGGTTCCGGTCGAGCCCGAGCGCGAGGACCACCTCCTTAGCCAGCGCGCGAGAACGCAACAGCTTGATCTGGGTAGCGATCGCCGAGGTCTCGCCCGGGAGCGTGCCCGCCCGGTCGGCCGCGACCGCCTTCAGCTCGACGGCACGGATCGCCGAAGGCTCGATCATCACCGACGAGGTGGCAGTGTAGAGCGGCGTGAGCTGCAATGTCACCAACAGGATCGCCCCGGTGAGCAGCACCGTCGTCCCCAAAATGACGAGCTTCCGGCGCCGGAGTGCGCCTAGCACAGCCCTCAGATCGAGGTTGTCGCCATGCGCATTGAGACCCTCCATGATCCTCCCTCCTTCGGATCTCTCTGTCGGCCGGCTCGTGTCATGGGGCAGCCGACAGGGAGGCCCCTGTCCGGTTGGAAAAGGCGATTGCACGTGCCCGGGGACCGACCTCGGCCGACCACCCCCGGATCACCCGACGCGGAGCCCCAGCAGCTGCCGGCCGAGCAGCAAGCGCGAGCAGGGGGAAGAAGAGGTCGGCTGATCCACGTACCGTCAGGTGCGGATCGACGAGCATCAGGACCAGAATGACCATGAGATAGGTGAAGGCGGTGGCAGCGGCGACACCAATGGCATCGACACGCTCGCAGGTGACGCGCCAGAGCGCTCGCGCCACGATGCCGACGAAGAAGACGAACGCGAGCAGGAATGGCAGGCCACCGATCCAGAGCAGCCAGACATAGCCGCTCTCGATGTAGACGAACTCCCGCCACGGTTCGGGAGCAGGAACGCGTGGGGCGGGGCGTACGCCCGTAAGCCAGTTCGTGCCGGAAAGCAACTCGGGGAGGAAGAAGCGCTGGAGATTCTCGACGCGTCCCTGCCAGCTGTGCGGGATCCCAGCCGAGCTCTCGAACCCGGCCAGCCTCGCCTCGATCACTGGCCAGAACAGCACTGCTGCCACGCACGCGGCAAGGCCACCCGCGAGCAGGAACCGGCGCAGGCGGCCGGTAATGCAGCCGATCGAGACCACCGCCACGACAAGGCCGATATAGCCGGAGAACTCTCCGGCGACGACGCAGCCCGAGAGGAAAAGACCGGTCGCGGCTATGAGAAGCCAGCGCCGACGACGTGCCTGAAGCAGCATCGTGAGAGCTGCGACCAGATTCATGATCATGAGATCGGCCACGCCGAAAGCCGACGCCACGGTGGAGGTGCCCCGATCCGTTGATGGCTCGTTGTGTCCCTCGAATGGTTGATCGTAGTGATGGTGCAGAAACTCTGGCACACCTGCAAGGTTCTGCACTTGGAGAATGGCAATGACAGCTACGATTGCAGCCGATACCATCGAGACATATAGGCACCACTTGACTTGTTTTTCGTCTGCGATTGCTGCACGGAATAGGCGATAGAGGAGGTAATACTTCCAGAGAACGATGGCGTAGAGGACATCGTCAGCGGTGAGCGATAGCCCTCGCAGGTGGAGTGCGACGAGCGGCAGGATCGAGCTCGTCACCGCCATCAGCACGAGAGCCAGATCCAGCCGGTCGAAGCGTGGCTCCCGGTAACCGCCGCCCAGCATGAGCAGAAGCGTGCGCAACGCCATGGCCGCGAGGAGGACGAGGAGCAACAATTCGTTCGGCCGTAAAATCGGGATGAAGTCGCCACGCGCGATACCGACTATCAAAGGATTGGTCAGGAGGAACAGATAGGCCGCATAGCGGGGTCGAGCGACAACCGCGGCGAAGCACAGCGCCAGAAGCGCAGCCAGGGCGGGTGCGCCTATTGCTTCGAGAAGCGGACCCGCTACCATCATCGCCCTATCCTGCCGATACCGGGGGCAGCGGGTCGCCCCCATTCGGTGGCATTACTCTGGCCGCGGCACAGAGCCGGCCGGCCAGAAGTCCTTGGAGACGGGCCGGAAGCAGAAGCGCCAGCTCGCGCGAGCCCCTGAGCCAGTGGATCGCGAGATAGCATAAGGCACTCAAAATGCCGGCTGTGAGCGCGGCGATCATGCTCTGGTAGGAGGTACCGACAGCACCTCCCAGTGCGTAGGCAACCAGAAGACCGGGGCTGATTGCGATGGCGGCGAGGAGGAACTTTGTCAGCAGCTCGCGCCCGATCGGGGCAGGTGCCTGCGGCAGGGTACTGTCTTGGGCACGGTAGAGATAAACTGCGGCCACGAGGTTGGCAGCAGAGAAGATGATGCCCAACATCCAAAGACGGCCGATGCTTGGCACCGCCATCGTGGCCAGAACCCCAGCCAGGACAATCGCGAGCCGCACGGCGGTGGCGCGCAACGGCAAATTCGAATTATAGCGTGCGTAGCAGGCCGAGGTCGAGATGACAATGGCCGCCTCGCTGATGACGCCCAAGCCCAGGCTGCCAATGCAGGCGGTGAGGAGCGCCACGCCCTCCGCACCGCCCATGGCGCCGAAGGCCGCTGCGTGTGCCAAGGTCTCGGGCATCGTTACGAGCAGGAGGCTGATCGGGATGGCGACAAAGCTCATCAGGGCGAGGCTGGTGCGGAAGGTGGTCGCGAACTCGGCGAGATCCCCGCGGCTGAAGCTGCGGGAGAGCCGCGGCAGCTGGGCTGTGGCGAGCGGTGTCGCGGCCAGTGCGATCGGCAGCTGGAACAGGCTGTAGCCGATCTGGAACGCTACGGTGCCACCGGGCACGCTACCAGCCACGAGCAAAAGTACCAGGAACACCGCCCAGTAAAGGCTCGTATAGACACCCGAGTTGATGCCCGTCTTGAGGATGCGTCGGACCTCCGGATCGCGCCAGCCCGCGCGCGGCAGAAGCGTGATGCCGACCCGTCGCGCCCCCCACCACTGGGCAAAGGCATGGAGCGCCACTGCGGCCGTGGTGCCCAGACCTAGAAGGGTGAGTTGCGGCAGCGTGATATCGACGAGGGTCGTGCCGGTCCCGAACAGGTATGCTGAAAGGAGCAGCACGAGCGTGGTGCCGATGTTCTCGAGCACCGGTGCCGCCGCAGCGAACGCGAAACGACCATGCGCCTGCTGCACTGCACCCCCAATCCCGGCAATGGCATAGAGGATGATCTGCGGCATGAGCATCGCAAGAAGCGGCCAGCCCACCTGGATCTGCCATCCCGGTGCTGCGTCGATCTCGGTGCCTGCAGCGATTGTGCCGAGAAGCAATGGTGCCAACGCCAAACTCAAGGCGAGAATCAAGGAGAAGATCAGGACCGCGACGCCGAGGAAACCGCACACGACTCGGCGTGCCGCATCGCGGTTCCGGGCGTCGAGATGGCGCACCAGGGGCGGCACCAGAAGTTGGGCCAAGAGCGTGCCCGTGAGCAAGCCATAGAGAGTGCTCGGAAGAAGGGCGGCGGTTTGATAGAGATTGCAGAAGAATGTTGGCCCCAGAACGGCTGCGACTGTCGCCATACGGGCGAAGCCGCTGATGCGACTGATCAGAATCCAGACCGTCACCGTCCTCGTATCGGCGGCGAGAGAAGTGGGCTTGCTGTGCTCGAGATCACCTTCGGCTCCTTCCACGTGCATGGGCCTCGCCTTCAGCAGAAGAAGCGGTAGAGTTCATCCCCGGCAGCCCGCGTGATCGCATCGGGCACCGCCGGGTCCGTGAGCAGATGGGTGATGCGGCCGAGTGTGCGCCCGGCCTCCTCGCCGCAACGATCAAGATAGCCTTGTGGCCACCATCGCAGCACCGTGATCAGCCGCTCCTCGGTGGCGTACTTGCGCTTATAACGCACGAGGCCGGGCTGACCGACATCGGAGAAGCCGAGATCCAGCCACTCTAAGCCGTGCTGGCGGCCCAGTCTGATACCCTCCCACAGGAGGAGGTCGTTGGGCCGGAATGCCTGGTCGGTCGAAGCGTTGAACTTGTAATAGAGTGTTCCACACCATTCGAGGAACAAGATCCCGGCCACGGGCTCGCCTGCGACCTCGGCGAGCAGGAGCGTCATGCTGTCATCGGCAGCGAACGCCGCGTGGAGGTTTTCGAAAAAGGCCAGCGGCTGGGCGAGTAGACGGTACTTGGACTTACGCACATGACAGTGTAGGCGATGGAAGGTCCGTATGTCGTCGATCGCCCTGGTCTCACGGATCACAACTCCACTGCGCTGCGCCTTGCGCACGTTCTGTCGCGCAGGGGATGGCAGGGCAGCCCAGATCTCCTCCTCCGGGCGTGTGAGATCGATTCCGTGCCACAGGCCTTGCCCTACGACCGAGAAGCGCTCGTCCGCCAATGGCTCTAGGCTGCGCAGGCAGCGAAGAGTCACCGGCAACCCGAAATCCAGGATCGGCTGAACGAGCTCGCGCCAAGTCTGCGCATTGTCAACCAAAGGATCGCAATAATCGGAGAACGGCAGGCTGACGATACGCTCGCCGCGTAGATCCGAGATCCGGCTGTAGAGGATCGCCGCTTCGATGTTGTCGGCCTCGCAAGCCATCGAAGCCGAGATTTCGAAACCATAGGTGCTCGTCAGAACTGCGAGCCAGCCAGGCGAGGAGAACAGGCTACCGATCGGACGTCGTGCCAGGCGATGGTAGGCCGGACTCTGCGGGACACGGGCAAGACGGGCACTCATGCTGCCTTCGCCAGCCGGAATGGGGGTAACTCAACCGTCCGGATCACGGCCCGTCTCGCTGCGGTCTCAAAATCGGCTAAGGAAAGCTCTTCCGGCGCCCGCTCGAGCGCGAGACCCTGCCGACTTAGCCAGCGCGCGATCTCGATCTGGTGCATGTCCACAACCTCGTTGTGCCGAGGATCGCGTGGCACCAGTATGGGGAACTTGCCGGCCTTGAGCGCTGCCAGCGCCGAGCCGCACCCTGCGTGCGCGACGACCACATCGGCTTCGTGCATCGCCTTATCGAGCGCCTGCGCTGCGACGAATGGACGAGCGGCGAGGTCGAGGCCATCGACCGGCGTAGGGCCGGTCTGCCACAGCACGTCGATCTCGGATGGCAGGATCGCAGCTGCACGCTCGAGGAGGCGTCGGAAGCCCCGCTCCATGCCCAAGGTCACCACCACCCGTCGCAAGGGACGGGGCTCGACAGATACGCTCTCGAAACCGTCGAACACGGAGCCGCCGAAGCGCCAGTTGCCGTGCGAAACATGCGGGTACTGGCGATAGAGGCGAATTCCCGGAACCGACTGCAGCAGCCGACCAGTAAGCGAGGGCTGACCCACGCGGGCAGCGCTCTCGATATAGTGTGCCTCGATACCGCGAAGCGCAGCGTAGGGCAGGAACGACAGAGCGATCCCCGAGCCCGTGCTGACGACGCGCGTGATGGTCTTGCGCTTGCCAATGATCCGCTTGGCGTACCACATCGCCCGGCCGACTCCGGCAACATCACGCTCGGCGATGTAGGGAATGAACAGCCGGTCCTCGCCATCGAGGAGCGTGCGGCCCTGCTCACTGTCGAAGGTGACCCACAGGCGGTCGCCGCGCCGGCCGTCGTCGATCCGGTCCGCCAGTTCGTGGAGCTGGGCCAAATGCCCGCCTGTGCTGGCGACAAAGAGGGTGCTCATGAAGAATGTCAATCGCTAGCGGGTGTTGCAGTCGAAGAGCACGGCGTAGGGTGTACGGAGCAGGAGCACCAGATCGAGGCGGAGAGAACGCCTTTCGACATAGGCGAGATCGAGTTCGAGCATCTCTGGCATCGAGAGTCGGTTGCGTCCGCTCACCTGCCACAGCCCGGTGATGCCGGGTCGGCACTCGTCGCGGCGCCGCTGCCGCGGTGTGAACAGCTCGACCTCCCAAGGCAGGCAGGGGCGAGGCCCCACGAGCGCCATATCGCCACGAATGACGTTGATCAGTTGTGGTAGCTCGTCGATGCTCAGCCGCCGCAGCCACCGGCAGGCCGGGACGATACGCGGATCGTGCTCCAGCTTGAAAATACCATCCTCGGTCTCGGGGCCGGCTCCTTCCAGGAGCTCGCGTGTGTTGAAGGCCCGTTGTTCCAAGTCGTCGCTGGCGACGTACATCGTGCGTAGCTTCAGCATTGTGAACGGGCGTCCGTGCTGACCGATACGGGTTTGACGGAATAGGATCGGTCCCGGGCTCGCGGTCCAGATCAGCGCCGCGGCTGCCAGCAACAAAGGTGCTGCGAGCACAAGCAGCAGAGGTGCGAGGACGAGATCGAGGACCCGTGAGGCGGACCACCTTGACTGACGCCGAACGACGGCGTGCCAGGGATAGCTCTCTTGAGTGCTGGACCCACTCCGTGAAGTGGAGATTGTGCCTGAATCCATCGAATCCGTCAGCATGGCTGGTTTCGTTCAGTCGGTACGGCTTCATCCACCGGTACGTAGCTGGGCTAGAGCGAGTCACCTGTCAGCACCTGTCGGCTGCCCTGGCGCGGGTGTATCTCTGGCAGTTGCTTCGGCACTTGGCCGCGCTCGAACCTGTAACTGGCCAGTGAGGGACGCAACGGGACTGCCTCGTCCAGGGCCAAGCGCAGCGCATTGGCCACATAGTCGATCTGCACTTCGGTGAGCTGAGGAAACATTGGCAGCGACAGCAGTCGCCCGGCCGCACGCTCGGCCGTAGGGAGAGGAGGATGCTTCTCCGCGGCGAACGCCGGCTGACAGTGGCAAGGTATCGGGTAATGAATGCCAGTGGCCACACCGGCCATGCTGAGCTTCCGCCGGAGCTCGTCCCGCTGCTCGGTCAGCACGACCATAAGATGGTGACTGCTAACGGCACGTGGATCGATCGTGACCAATTCCAGCGGTAAGTCAGCCAAAACCGCGGCGTAGTGGCGTGCCGCCTGCGCGCGGCTGGCATTCCAGGCATCCAGATGCTTCAGCTTGACGGCCAGGATTCCGGCTTGCAGGGCGTCCAAGCGATGGTTGGTGCCGCCCGGTTCATGGCGGTGTGGAGCGTTCCGTGGGCGACCATGATTGCTCATGACGCGAACGCGCTCGGCAAGCGCGGCATCGTCCGTGACGATGGCGCCGGCATCACCGAAGGCGCCCAGATTCTTGCCGGGATAGAAACTGAAGCATCCGGCTTTGGAAAGGCTCCCGGTGCGCCGACCTTGCCACCGGGCTCCATGTGCCTGCGCCGCATCCTCTATGACCACGATGCCGGCTGGATCGGCGACACGATGGATCGCGTCCATGTCGACCGGCTGACCGTAAAGATGGACAGCGATCACCGCCGCCGTGCGCGGACTGATCGCGGCAGCAACCGTTTCGGCCGTCATGAGGAGAGTCGTGGGATCGACATCCACGAACACGGGCCGAGCACCAGTCGCCACCACCGCTTCGGCGGTGGCGATGAATGTGTTGGTAGGCACGATGACCTCGTCGCCGCGACCGATGCCGAGCGCTGCCAGCGTCAGCTCGATCGCTGAGGTACCGTTGTCGACACCGACACAGTGCCGCGTGCCGCAATAGCTGGCCCAAAGAGTCTCGAAGCGCTCAACGAGCTCACCGCCGATGAAGCTGCCTGAGCGGCTTGCAAGGTGCCAGATTTGGTCGAGTTCCGGCCACAGGCCGGCATGCATCGCCGCCAAATCGAGGAACGGCACGTTCACAGCACGGCATCCTGCACGATGGAGCCCGGCATGTCGGGCTGCCAGCTCGCAAGGCTCAGCGGATACTCCACCTCGATGGTACGTCGCGCGTGCAGCGACCGATCAATGGCCTCGAGTATCGCGATGATCGCGAGCGCGTCGATCCCGTTGCTTTCTGGGTTCCTGCCGTCCCGGATGCACTCGACGAACCGTCGGTCCTGAAGTGCCAGCGGCTCGCTCGCCTGGATATAAGGCGAGACGACGTCGCCATAGCGGTAAGAGATCGGCCGCTCGTGGGTCGGTCCGGACCCACCGGTCTCGAGGCCGCGATCGTAGATGCGCACGCGCTCCTCGGCCAGGTCGTCATAGACCACCATCTTTCGGCTGCCCACAAGGGTCACGGTCCGCGTCTTGCGCGGGTCCAGCCAGGAAAGGTGAATAAATCCTGTGACCTTGGGGTCGTTGTATTCGACCCGGATAAAGGCGAGATCCTCGACATGTGGGTAGGCGAGGGAAGCCCCCCATGCCGTCACTGCCTTCGGCGCTGACCGAAGAAGGAAATTCATGATCGAAAGGTCGTGCGGCGCGAGATCCCACACGACGTTGACATCCGGCCGGTAGAGGCCAAGGTTCAGGCGCGCGGAGTGGATATAGTAGATGTCGCCGAGCTCGCCGCTATCGAAGCGACGCCGCATCTCGCGGATTGCGGGATTGAATTGGAACGTGTGCCCGACCATGAGAACGATGCCGGCGCGCCGGGCTTCCTCGACGACGAGCCGCGATGCCTCGAGCGAGGTCGCGAGCGGCTTCTCGACCAGCACGTGGAGCCCATAGCGGATCGCCGTCAGCGCGAGCTTCGCGTGTGTCTGCGCCGGTGTCGCGATGACGAGCGCATCGACATGCGGTAGAGCCGCCTCAAGATCTGCGAACACCCGTACGGCAGGAAAGGCGACAAGGACCGCCTTAGCTGCTTCGGGGTCGGGCTCCACCGCGATTACCTCGCGAACCTCGGATAAGCTGCTAAGAACTCTGACGTGCTTGGAGCCCCAATAGCCGCAGCCCACCACTCCGACCCGTATACCCGTGCGCGGCCCGACGCCACCCGTCCCGCATATACGGCTCGCCGCGCTCCGATTGTCGTCGTGACGCAATCCCCGCGCATTCGTCATCGCGCTTCCCTCCCAGTTTATTAATTCTTTTTAAGAACTCGCTCTATAACACGGGCGAAATTCTCTATAAGGAATAACCTCATAGATGACAAGTGCTTTTTAAAGATTTGCCGTTTTCTCTTTATAGTTATCCAATTTGCTGCATCAGGTATCTTTAAGGGATTGAATTAGGGACTTCTCCAGATGTCTGAACCATCTAGAGCCTCTTTGGGTGGTCTGTCAGGCGAGGGGCTGGAGGAGCGGTGCGCGAGCGTGCTCGCATGAGCGCTGCTTCGGCCCGGCCACGGTAAGCCTGCGTTCCGGCTCGACGCCGCCCGCTTGCCCGTGCAGCCGTTTGTCGCGTTCCGCCGCGGGCTTCGGCTCGGCAGACGGCAGACCGCAAGCGACAGCCGCGGCCGGCGGCCTCGACCTGCGGTCGTGCCGCCACGGCCGGGCTCGCACCTCCTGGCCGTGGCGCGAGGTATTGGCCCGGACCGGCACCAGTACCCGCACCCCCTCGGCCCAGGCTGCTCGACGGCCCAGGCGAGGCAGGCGCAGGTCACCGGGCTGACCGGCCGCCCCTCGACGAAGCGCAAGAACATGTGTTCCTGCGCCGGCAGCCACAGCCCATGGCAGGCCAGCGCCTTCGGCTCAGGGTCGGCCGGATCGGCCGCGCGCATGGCAAAGCGCAGGACCCCATCAGCGGTCCAGCAATCGAGCGCCGGCTGCGCCAGGCGCGAGAACCGGACCTCGTCCGGCAAAGCCGAGCGCCCGGGCGGGTCGCGGCCAGTCGGATCGGCCGGGCGCGGCGCCTTCGTGCCGGTGGCCGCAGAAACCTGGCAGCGCGATTCCGGGCGCGAAGCCGTCCCGAACGCCCCTCGAAGCTCCTCGGGACGCATCGCCCGCCGAAATCTAGGATTGTGATCTTGCGCCGCCCGGCGGCGCGCGGCCGCCCTGCGACTCAGGCGAACAGGCCGGGCTGGCCGTCGTCCTCGCCGGCGCGGCGCGGACGCGATGCCCGCTTCCGATATGGCAGCTCTCCGCGCCGCGATCTGGGGTTGGCCGAGTCGCCCTCGGCCACCGGCCATAGCCCGCTGGCGGCCATGCGCCAGCGGACCCGGAGGGATCTCGACGTGGCTCGGGCCAGGAGCCGGACACGCCAGCGCGATCCCTTCCCGCCGGCACCAAGCCCTTGAGCGCCTCGACCACCTGCGCCGCCTGCCCGGCCCCCACGGGCTGAAGCCGGCTTCGGTGGCTGCGGCGGGGGTGGCGTATCCTCGGTGATGGTCGAGATCCCTCCGGAGGGCATGCCGTGGAGGAGGATGGCGTGGTCGCCCTGCCGCGGCCAGAAGCGAGCGTCACCGGTGTCCCGTTGCCGGCCGGGCTGCGGGTGGCGAGCCGGGCCGGTTCACCGCGACGCTCCTGCCAGCCTGCCCGCGCCGCGCCCGCCACATCGGGGAGCTGCGGCCCCGGCTCGAGCCGAAGGGCGTCTCCACCGGCCAGCTCGCCGAGGCGCCGACCGCGCCAGCTTCCTCTCACGAGAGCTCCAGCCCGGCGCTGGAGCTCTTCCGTTCGGCCAGCGCCCCGTAGGAAGCCGTGCGCGATGGCGCCGTGTTCCGTTCTGATCGGGTCCAGTTCGTTGCCAGAGGCGAAAAAAGCCGCCACTGGCGCGATGGCCCCGTTGGCGGGCAAAACCCGCACGGACGGCGGCGCTTTCGCTGGGAGAGAGATGGTGCGGTCGAGAAGACTCGAACTTCCACGGCCTTTCGGCCACCAGGCCCTCAACCTGGCGCGTCTACCAATTCCGCCACGACCGCGCTATGTGACGTTGGGCCGGTTCGTCGCCGGCCCGCGCGGTCTAACAAAAGAGAATCGGCCTTGCAAGAGCCTCTCGTGGTCTCGAACGCCGCAATCGAATGGCGCACCAGCGACGGCCTCGTCCCCTATCCCGAGGCCCTGGCGCTGATGGAGGAACGGGTCGCGGCGATCCGTGAGGGGCGGGCACCGGAGCTGGTCTGGTTCCTCGAGCATCCGCCGCTCTATACGGCCGGCACCAGCGCCGAGCCTTCGGAGCTGATCGACCCCGACCGGTTCCCGGTCTACGCGGCGGGTCGCGGCGGCCGCTACACCTATCACGGGCCGGGCCAGCGGGTGGCCTACCTCCTGCTGGACCTCAAGCGGCGCGGCGGCGACGTCCGGCGGTTCGTGCAGGCGATCGAGGACTGGGTGATCCGGGCGCTCGCCCGGCTCGGGGTCAAGGGCGAGATCCGCGAGGGCCGGGTCGGGATCTGGGTCGTGCTGCCGGACGGGTCCGAGGCCAAGATCGGCGCCATCGGCGTGCGCGTGCGGCGCTGGGTCAGCTATCACGGGGTCGCGATCAACCTGAACCCCGATCTCGACCATTTTCAGGGGATCGTTCCTTGCGGCATCAGCGAGCATGGGGTGACCTCGCTGCACGCCCTGGGTGCCGAGGTCGGCATGGCGGAGCTCGATGCGGCGTTGCGCGCGAGCTTCGCCGAGGTGTTCGGGAAGGAGTGAGGATCCATGCACCGGCCGCTGGCGCGTCTCACCTTGCTCCTGGCGCTGACCATGGCCGGTCGCGAGGCGGCGGCGGCCTGCGCCGACACGGCGATGCCGGGCGTGCAGTGGCGTCGCTGCTTCCTCGACGGCTCGGACCTCACCGGCCAGGACCTGACCGGCGGCGATCTGCGCGACAGCTCGTTCAAGCGGGCGCGGCTCAGCGGCGCCAGGCTCGCGAATATCCAGGCGCGCCGGGCGAAGTTCGTCTCGGCCGAGATGGAAGGGGTGGACCTGAGCGGCGCCGATCTCACCCAGGCCGACTTCACGGACGCCAACCTCGCCGGCGCCAAGCTCGTGGGCGCGAGCCTGAGGGGTGCGCGCTTCTACGACGCCGACCTCAGAGGCGCCGATCTCTCGCAGGCGATCATGGACGGCGTGGATCTCCTGCGCGCCAACGTCTCCGGCGCGCGCTGGGTCGACGGCCGCACGGTCTGCGCGGAAGGCTCGATCGGCCAGTGCCACCCCGGCCCCGCGACGGCAGGGCCGGCGGCCAAGGTCGAAGGGTGAACCTCAGAGCGGCAGCCGCCTGCCCTCCTCGAGCAGCGCCAGAAGCTCGTCCGGCGGTAGCGGGCGGCTGAAGACGAAGCCTTGCAGCTCGTGGCAGCCGAAGCCCTTGAGGATCTCGAGCTGCTCCCGCGTCTCGACCCCTTCCGCCACCACCTTGAGCTTGAGGCTGGTGGCAAGGGCGATGATCGCCTGGGCGAGCGCGGCGCTGTTGGGATCGCGCTCCACGTCGCGCACGAAGGAGCGGTCGATCTTGAGCGAGCCGATCGGAAACGTCTTGAGGTAGCCCAGGGACGAGTAGCCCGTGCCGAAATCGTCGACGGCGAGCCGGATGCCCAGGGCCACGAGCTCCTTCAGCCGGCGCGCGGCCTCGGGCGCGTCGCGCATGATCACACTCTCGGTGAGCTCGAGCTCGACCGCGCCCGGCGGGAACTCGGAGCTCCGGATCGCCTGCTCGATGGTGGCGACCAGGTTCTTCTCCTGGAACTGGCGGGCGGAGAGGTTGACGGCGAGCTGCAGGCCGCTGTGGCCCATGCGGTGCCAGCGCCGCACCTGCGCGCAGGCCGTGCGCAGAACCCAGGCGCCGATGGGGACGATGAGGCCGGTCTCCTCGGCGAGCGGGATGAACTCGGCGGGCGGGACGAGGCCGAGGTCGGGATGGAACCAGCGCAAGAGCGCTTCCACGCCGACGATAGCACCGTCCGCGAGGCTCACCTTGGGCTGGTAGTAGATCACGAACTCGCCGTGCTCGAGCGCCTTCCTCAGCCGGCTTTCCAGCATCAGCCGCTCGAACGCGGCCGCGTTCATGTCGTCGGTATAGAACTGGTAGTGGTTGCGGCCTTGCTCCTTGGCACGGGAGAGCGCGTTGTCGGCGTTCTTGATCAGGGCCTCGGCATCGTCGCCGTCGTGCGGGAACAGGGCGAGCCCGATGCTGGCACTCGTCGTCAGCTCGTGGCCGTCCACGACGAGCGGTGGCCGCAGGCTCTCGAGCAGCTTCTGCGCCACCTTGGCGGCGGCCTCGGCCCCGCTGACGCCGAGCAGCAACACCATGAACTCGTCGCCGCCGAGCCGGGCCACGGTATCGCTTCTCCGCAAGGCCTGGACCAGCCGGTCGGCCACGGCCTTGATCACCTGATCGCCGGTCTCGAGGCCCAAGGAGTCGTTGATCAGCTTGAAGCGGTCGAGATCGACCAGCATCACGGCGAGAAGCTGCCGGTTGCGCCGCGCGCGCTCGATCGCCTGTGTGAGCCGGTCGTGGAACAGGAGCCGGTTGGGCAGACCCGTGAGCGGGTCGTGGTAGGCGAGGCTCCTGAGCGTCTCCTCGGTCTGCCGGCGCACGGTGATGTCGCGGACGACCAGCACGGTCGTGCGCCGGCCACCCTGCTCGAAGAAGCTGCCCTCGACCTCGACCGGGATCAGCTCGCCGGAGCGGCGACGGATCAGAACCTCGACCGGGGTCGGACGTCCCGGCGATTCCAGGAGCCGCTGCAGGAGGCCGCCGCCTTGGCCGGCACCGGGCGGCAGGAGAAGATCGACGGAAGCACCCACCGCAGCGTCGCGTGGGTAGTCGAAGATCGCCTCGGCCGAGCGCGACAGCCAAGTGACCATACCCTCGGGGTCGACGAGGACGATGCCGTCGGCCACGCTGTTCATGACCGCGTTCAGCCACGATTCGCCGTTGCTCGGCGGCGGCGTCTTCTCGCCCGAGCGCTGCGCCTCGACGAGCAGCGCCTCGATGCCGGCCGCACCCCGGAGCGGCACCATCCTCAACTCGAGCTCGCGCTCGCCGCCGCGCAGGCTGCAGGGCAGCACGATGCGCTCCTCGCCGCCCCGACCGCCCGCGAGCATGCGGGCGAGCGCTTCGGCGAGGCGCTCGTGCGTGCCCGGCGCAGCGAGCCGGTCGGCGAGCGCGTGGCCGATCAGCTCCGCGCGCGACCGCCCGATCAGGCGCTCGAAGGCGCCGTTCACCTGCCGGATGCGCAGTTCGGGCCCGACCACGAGAAGAGGCTCGCGCAGACCGTCCAGGAGAGCCTGGAGGTGCCGCTCGCCCCCGATAGAAGCGTTGCCCGATCCGGGCAGCCAGATCACCACCTGGACGAGCTGGTCGGTCATCGCCATCAGGCAGGCCTCGAGCAGCTCCTCGCCCCGGCCCGTGGGCCAGGGCAGGCGGCAGCGCAAAGGGGCCTGCGCCGCCAGCGCCTCGTCCAGCCAGTCGAGCCAAGCGGCGAGAAGCCGTGCCGGCAGGAGGCTGCCCAGGGACTGGCCGACATGGTGGCGCAGCCGGTCGCCCAGAGGCTCCGCGAGCCGGGGGGCGGCCCAGTGGAGCCGTCCGGTCGGATCGACGAGCAGGAGAGAGGCGCCCAGCACGTCCGCGAGGATCGCGGCATGACGCTCGAGCATCGCGGGCGGCAGCGTGTCGGCCCAGGCCTCGGCGACATCGACCAGCGTGCCGACGATGCGCTCGACAAGCTCGCTCTCGGGATCGCGCTCGGCGCGTGCCGTGTCCTGGACCCAGCGCAGCTCGCCGCTCTTGCGCTTGAGGCGGTAGCGCACCGTCCCCGGCTGCCCGGCGAGGAGGCGCTGGTTGCGCCGGTGGAGCTCGGGCGCATCGGCGGGAGCGACGAGGGCGAAGAACCCACCCATCGCCTCCAGCTCCTCGGGCTCGTAGCCGGTGAGCTCGACGAGGCGCGAATCGGCATAAGAGAGGCGCAGCCGGCAGTCTACCCCGACCGCGAGCTCGTAGAAGCAGGCTTCGCTCAGCGCCGCGAGCAGCCGGGCGGACTCGCCGGGCGAGCATCGGGCCCGCGGCTGGAGCCCGTGGCCGAGCTCGAGGCACACCGCGTACGAATCGGAAAGCAGTGCCCGCGCACGCGCCGTCACGGGCGCGCTCTGCCCGGCGATGCCGCGCAGCCGGAGCTTGCCGACAAAGTCCTCGCCGCTGACCGCAGCGCTCATCAGTTCCGCGAACGATGCGTCGGGCTCGATCACGCTGCGCAGCGCTCGCATGCTCCGGCCGACGAGCGTGTCCGCGGCGAGCCCGCTGGCCTCGGTGAAAGCGCGGTTGACGAGGCGGACGACGGGGGCTGGCCGCGCCCGATCGATCCGCTGCAGCAGGATCACCGCTCCCGGAATGAGGTCGAGGAACGGACGGAGTTCGGGGTCGTCGAGCAATCGGCCATCCGCCTTCACGGCCCCGTGCGCTCCCTCGGGCTCCGGGTCGGTTCCACGATGCGTGAGCTCGCCTCAACGGCGAATAAGGCCGTAGCAAACCAGTCCGCCACAGGAAAGCGGCTTCGCCGCCGAGGAAGCGCTCAACGCGAGCGCATCGCGGCGAGCGCTGCCGGCACCCGTTCGCTCAGGTCCTCGGCGATCAGCCCGGGGCCGCTTCCTTCGGCTGCCGTGGCATGGAGCCAGACCGCGGCAGAGGCCGCCTCGAAGGCCGGCACGCGCTGGGCGAGGAGGCCCAGGATCAGCCCGGCCAGCACGTCGCCGCTGCCGGCCGTGGCGAGGTCCGGCGGAGCCGATGGCTGGATCGTCGCCCGCCCGTCGGGTGCCGCCACCACCGTGTCGCTACCTTTGAGGAGGACCACGGCGTTGGAGGCCCGGCTCGCGGCGAGCGCCCGACCGAGGCGATCGCCGGTCGCATCGAACAGCCGCGCGAACTCGCCGTCGTGCGGTGTCAGCACGCAATCGGGGCGAAGGGCACCGAGGAGATCCTGCCGGCAGTCGGCGAAGCTCGTGAGCGCATCGGCGTCGAGCACCGTGGGCCGGCCCGCCGCGAGCACCGTCGCGACCAGCTCGCGCGTCGCCGGCCCCGTCCCGATGCCGGGGCCGATCAGGAGGGCCGAGAAGCGGGGATCGGCGAGCAGCCGGCCGAGCGCCGCGGCGTCGGCCGCGGGCTTGGTCATCACGGCGGTGAGCTGCGCGGCATAGACCGGCAGCGCCTCGGGCGTGCAGGCGATGCTGACGAGGCCGGCACCGACGCGCAGCGCCGCCCGCGCCGCGAGCCGGGTGGCACCGGTCGTCTCCTTGGGACCGCCGACGACGAGCGCGTGTCCGAAGCGGTATTTGTGGCTCTCGGCGGTACGCTCGGGAACGAGGTGGCGCCACAAGCCCGGACCGTTGGCGCGCAGGCCGGAATCGTGTGCCGCCACCACCTCGTCCGGGATGCCGATGTCGGCGAGCACGGTCTCGCCGCAGAGCAGCCTCCCCGGCAGGAGGAGATGGCCCGGCTTCAGACGGCAGAAGGTGACGGTGAGCCGTGCCGCAGGTGCCGCCCCCAGCACGGCACCGGTGGCACCGTCCACACCCGAGGGCACGTCGACCGCCACGACCGGCAGGCGGCGCTCGTTCAGCGCGCGGACCACCTCGGCGGCAGCACCGTCCAGAGGACGCGCGAGCCCGGCCCCGAACAGCGCATCGACGACGAGGTCCGCCCCATCGAGGCCCGCCGGGCCCACCGGCTCGATCGGCTCGTCCCAGGCCGCGGCCGCCCAGGCGGCATCGCCCTTCAGGCTCTGGCACGGCACGAGGCTCGCCACCCGTACCGGCCAGCCGGCGCGGCGGAGCTGCCGGGCCACGACCCAGCCGTCGCCACCGTTGTTGCCGGGGCCGCACAGGACCAGCACGGGCCGGGGCGGCAGGCGGGCGGTGACGGCACGGGTGACGGCCCGGCCGGCATTCTCCATGAGCCAGGGCCCCGGCCGCCCGGCGGCGATCGCCGCCCGATCGACGGCCGCCATCGTGGCGGGCGGCAGGAGGATCCCGTCGGAGCGCATCGGCGCCGCCCGCCCGTCTCAGGCCGTGTGGTGGCGGGCCTGAGCGGCGCGCTCGATCGCGGCCGCCACCAGACGATCGACGTGCAGGCGGTGACGGATCAGCTCGAGCATCCGCAGCTCCGCCTCGACCGGCCTGCCGTCGGCGGCGGCGACGTCGCAGGCGAGCACGTAGGCGGTCTCGCGCAGAGGCTGCGGCAGCGAGCGGGCCATGCGCTCGAGCGCCACCTCGAGCCCGTCCTCCTGCTCGAGCAGCTCGGCGCAGTCCTTGCCGACCTCGATGATCCGCGCCGGATCGAAGTTCTGGAACGCCGGCAGATGGCGCACGAGACGACCCATGACCTCGAGCTCGCGGTCCGACATCCGCCCTTCCGCCGCCGATACCAGCACCATCGCGTAGATGAGCGCCGCGTGGTGATCGAGTTCCTTGTTCATCGCTCCGTCCGATGGGAGTAGTCGTGCCGCCCCGGCTCGCGGCCGCCGCAAGGGTGCCAGGCCCGCCGGCAGCAGGTTGCCACGACGAGGAGGCCTTCATGAGCATCGAGATCCATTCCGAGGTGGCGCAGGCCCTCGCCCACGGCCGCCCCGTCGTGGCGCTCGAATCGACCCTGATCTGTCACGGCTTGCCGCGACCGCGCAACCTCGATCTCGCCCGCGCCGTCGAGGCGGCCGTGCGCGCCGAGGGCGCGGTGCCGGCGACGATCGCCGTCGCGGACGGCAGGATCCGGGTCGGGCTCGACGACGACGATCTCGTCCGGCTCGCCCGCGCCGAAGGGGTCGTGAAGTGCTCGCCGCGCGATCTTGCGATCGTGCTGGCCCGAGGAGCGCTCGGCGCCACCACGGTCGCGGGCACGATCCGGGTCGCCGCCGCGGCCGGAATCAGGGTGATGGCGACGGGCGGCATCGGCGGCGTGCATCGCGGCGGCGAGACCAGCCTCGACGTCTCGGCCGATCTGCACGAGCTGGCGAGAAGCGGGGTTGCCGTCGTCTGCAGCGGGGCGAAGATCATCCTGGACCTGCCGCGCACGCTCGAAGTGCTCGAGAGCCTGGGCGTGCCGGTGGTCGCCTTTGGCACGGGCGACTTCCCCGCCTTCTACGCCCGCGAGAGCGGCCTTACGGTGCCGCGGATCGACGACGTGGCCGGCCTCGCGGCTCTCCTTCGCGCCCAGGCGACGCTCGGCTGGCCGAGCGGCATGGTGATCGCCAATCCGCCGCCGGCAGACCTCGCTCTGCCGGCGGCGGAGCTCGAAGGCTGGATCGGCGCGGCCCTGGCCGAGGCACGGACGCAGGGCATCGCCGGCAGGGACGAGACGCCCTGGCTCCTGGCCGAGCTGGCCCGACGCAGCGCCGGCCGGACGGTGACGCTCAACGAGGCGCTGGTCCTGGACAATGCCCGGCTCGCCGCCCGGCTCGCGGCCGCCTGGCGGCTCCCGGATGCCGGCGGCTGATTTCGCCCGCACTGCCGTTTTCTCTTGACCGACTAAACTTTAACGGGAGAATATTTCAGTCTCATCGCGTTTGGAGCGATCACGGTTCGATGCGCAGCCCCGCCTGCCATAGCGCAGCGCCTCGCCGCCTGCTGATCGTCGGCGACGTGGCGCTGAGCCGTAGCTTGATGCGTATGGTGCTGAGCCGGCTCGACTACGTGGTCACCTGCGTCGCCTCCGCGCAAGAAGCGCTGACCGCCCTCGCCCACACCCGCTTCGCGCTGGCGCTGATAGCGCTCCAGCTTCCCGATGTGCCGGGGCTCACCCTGGCGCGGCGGCTGCGCGACTGGCCCGAGCCCACGGGCTCGATGCCGATCCTCCTCTTCGGCGACGCATGGGACACGGAGCGCATCCTCGAGGACTGCCGCGAGGCGCGGCTGCAGGGTTATCTGCCGAAGCCGATCTCGATCGGGCGCCTCGTGTCCACGGTCTGCGACCTGATCCAGCGAGCGCCATCACAACCGGAAGCCCCGACACCCATGCCGCACCCTCCTGTGGCCATCGAGCGCCTGCTTGCTTTCACCGATGGCGACCTGCAGCTCGAGCAGGAGCTGGTCTCGCTCTACCTCGCGACCGCCGGCGTCTACCTCGACGAGATGCGGATGGCCCTGGACGGCGGCGCCGACTGGAACAGGCCCGCGCACGGCCTGAAGGGAGCGAGCGACAATATCGGGGCCGTCGAGATGGCGCGGCTCGCGGCGGCCGCCGAGATGGCTCCGCCCTCGCCCGCCGAGCTCGCCCGCCTCGAGCAGGCGCTGGCGGCGGTGCGCCGGTTCTTCCGCGAGCGCCATGCCATCGCTGCGGCGAACACGGCCTCGACCGGGCCGACGAGCCGCGGCCTGCCGTGAGCACACCCTCCTGGTTCCAACCGAAACCGCGCTCGCACGGCCGTTGAATCGCGGCAACACCTTCGAGTGAGACTTGCGGTCTTGCCACAAGCCGCTTGATTAGCCGAGAAGTTTCGCCTGTTATCCGCTCACGCCTGCCGATCCGGCCGGAAGAGCCGGGCCGTTTGAACGCCCGTTCGCGACGGGCCTCGATCGATCTCACGTCGGGTGGCAAGAGGATCTTCTGATGCGAAAGAGCGCTAGACTCATCGTTCTGGCGGCGCTTTGCGGTGCCATGACGGCCTGCAGCGCGGTGCAGCCGGCCGGCGGCATCGATCCGAACGGCTTCGATGACGTCGACCTTCTCACGACCGATGTGGACGCCGCGCGGACGATGGCGCCGCAGGGCTCCTCGTTCAGCCAGGGCCTGCGCACCGGCTACTTCGCCCTCGCCGACCAGCAGAAGGCCGAGATGGACCTGGCCGATCAGGTTCACTTCACGAGGAAGGCCGTGTCCTCGGCCAAGGGGCTCAACGTCCAGCCCGACATGGTGGGTCTACGCAAGCTTCCCGCCGATCGGGTGGGCGAGTTCGAGGCGGCGCGGGCGCGCCTGATGGCGGGCCTCGATCGCGGCGGGCGTCTCAAGGCCGCTGCCGCGGCGGCGCGCGCCCAGGTGTCCTACGACTGCTGGCTCGAGGAGACCGAGGCCGGCAACGAGACGGCGGCAGCCGCCTGCAAGCAGGCGTTCGAGGACGCCATGCGCGAGGTCGAGAACGCGCTCGTGACCGGTGCCGGCAACGAGTACGTCGTGTTCTTCGCCTGGAACGCGGCCGACATCACGCCCGTCACCGCGAAGGTGCTGGACCAGGTCGCGACCGACTACAAAGCGGGTCGGGTCGCCCGGGTCTACGTCGCCGGCCACGCCGACCGCTCCGGCAGCGACGCCTACAACCTGAAGCTCTCCGAGCGCCGGGCGCGTAGAGTTGCGGCCGAGCTCGCCACCCGCGGCGTGCCGCAGGAGCAGATGAAGGTGGAATGGTTCGGCGAGACCCGCCCGCGCGTGCCCACGGCCGACGGCGTGCGCGAGGCGCAGAACCGGCGCGTCGAGGTGGTGTTCCAGTAGGCGGCCTCTACGGAAACCTGTCGACGGAAGCCCCGCCCGTCGTGGCGGGGCTTCCGGTGCGAAATGCCGGCCGTGTGGTCGGAGCAACCGGCGCACGCTGCCACGGAGGCCCGAATGGCAACGGCCAAGGTCTTCAGGTTCGGCGACAGTCGAGCCGTCCGGCTGCCGAAGGAGTTCCGCCTGTCGAGCGGCGAGGTCGAGATCTTCCGGCGTGGCGACGGGATCGTGCCGCGCGAGAAGTCGCGCGACCTCGGCCGCGCGTTCGACCTGCTCCGTGCGCTCCCGGACGATGTCCCGACCGAGCGACGCGACGACCCGCCCCGGCTTCGACATGGCCGCAAGGCCCGACCGGCTGGACCTGGAAGCGCAAGGGCGAGGTCGTCGGCAGCCGGGTAGCGGAATCCCGTCCCCCCGTACCGCGCCCTTCGTCCTTCATCCCCCCGTGACGCTCATGTGCCGGCTCAAGGCCGGGCGGTTGTGGCGGCGGTCGATGACGAAATCGTGGCCCTTGGGCTTCCTCGCGATCCCGTCGCGGATCGCCTGCAGGAGCTGCTCGTCGCTCTCCGAGGCGCGCAGCGCGCTCCTGAGGTCGACCGCGTCCTCCTGGCCCAGGCACATGTACATGGTGCCGGTGCAGGTCACGCGCACCCGGTTGCAGCTCTCGCAGAAATTGTGGGTCAGCGGCGTGATGAAGCCGAGCCGGCCGCCGGTCTCCTCGATCCGGACGTAGCGCGCCGGGCCGCCCGTCCTGTAGGGAATGTCGGTGAGCGTCCAGCGCTCGGACAGGCGGGCGCGCACGAGCGAGAGCGGCAGGTACTGCTCGGTCCGGTCGCCGTCGATCTCGCCGAGCGGCATGGTCTCGATCAGCGTGAGGTCGAACCCTTCCGCCCCGCACCAGGCGATCATGCGGTCGAACTCGTCCTCGTTCACACCCTTCAAAGCCACCATGTTGATCTTGACCGCGAGCCCCGCCGCCTTCGCGGCTTCGATCCCGGCCATGACCTTGTCGAACTTGCCCCAGCGCGTGATCGCTTCGAACCGCTCGCGCTTCAAGCTGTCGAGCGAGACGTTGATCCGGCGCACGCCGGCACGGTAGAGCGCTTGCGCGTGCCGCTCGAGCTGGCTGCCGTTGGTGGTGACGGTAAGCTCCTCGAGAGCACCCGTCCCGAGATGCCGGCCGAGCTGCTCGATCAGCCACATCACGTTGCGCCGCACGAGCGGCTCGCCGCCGGTGAGCCGGATCTTCCTGACTCCGAGCTTCACGAACGCCGTGCACAGACGGTCCAGCTCCTCGAGGGTCAGGAGCTCCGCCTTGGGCAGGAAGGTCATATCCTCCGCCATACAGTAGACGCAGCGGAAGTCGCAGCGGTCGGTGACCGACACCCGAACATAGGTGATGCTCCGGCCGAACGGATCGATCACCATCGACACAAGCCCCCACTCTCGTTATGCCGCCCGAGGATGGTCCGACATGACGCGCTATGCACGTAAGATCATAGCGCGATGTAGGCCGTGTTGCGAACCTTGTCCACCGGCAAGGCCGAAAAGGTGTCGCGCACCGCGGCGCTGCCGGGCGGGCCGGGAGTAGAGGTCCATGAAGATCGCGTTCCGGGCGGCCCCGACCGAGGAGGCGCGCCGCGCGCTCGCCGCCCTGCAGCACCGTTACGGCGCGCACGACCCGGCCGAGGCCGACGTCATCGTGCCCTTGGGCGGCGACGGCTTCATGCTCGAGATCCTCCACACCCATCTCGACCTCGCCCGGCCGATCTACGGCATGAACCTCGGCACGGTGGGCTTTCTTCTCAACGCCTATGCCCTCGACGGCCTCGAGGAGCGCATCAGCCGTGCCCAGCGCGTCGAGCTCTATCCCTTGCGGATGCGCGCCCGCCTCGCCGACGGCGAGGTCAGGGAGGCGCTCGGCATCAACGAGGTCTCGATCTACCGCGAGACCCGTCAGGCGGCCTGGCTCAGGATCGCGATCGACGGCGTCACCCGCCTGCCCGAGCTCGTCTGCGACGGCGTCCTGGTCGCGACCCCGGCGGGCTCCACAGCCTACAACCTCTCCGCCCACGGGCCGATCATCCCCTTGGGCGCCAATCTCCTGGCGCTCACCCCGATCAGCCCGTTCCGCCCCCGCCGCTGGCGCGGGGCGCTGCTGTCGAGCCGCTCCTGCTTCCGCATCGACACGCTCGATCCTCTGAAGCGTCCCGTGAGCGCGGTCGCCGACTTCACCGAGGTTCGCGACGTGGTGAGCGTCGAGATCTGGGAGGACCGCTCGATCTCCTTCCACCTCCTGTTCGATCCCGAGCACAATCTCGAGGAGCGGATCCTGAAGGAGCAGTTCATCCCGTGAAGGCGCCCTGCGGCGTGCCCGGCGGCGGGCCGCCGCCGTCGGAATGACGAAGGCTCGGAGCGTGCGATGCGGAGCAGGCACGCCGCACCGGGAGCGCCGGACGGCAGTTCGGCGACGAACGCGCCGAGCTTCGCCTCGTGCCGGCGCTGCGCCGTTCTCAGCCAGCCGTGCCGGCCGGCGCCTCCGTCCTGAGGGTGACGAGGACGGCGCGGAAGTCGTTGACGTTGGTCAGCGTCGGCCCGGTGACGATCTGATCGCCCAACGCCGCGAAGAAGCCGTGGCCGTCGTTCTCGGCCAAGCTCGCCCGGGCGTCGATCCCCAGCGCCCGCGCTCGCGCCAGCGTGTCCGGGGTCACGATCGCCCCCGCCACCTCCTCCGCACCGTCGATCCCGTCCGTGTCCCCGGCCAGCGCCCACACCCCCGCGAGACCCTGCAGCGCCACCGCCAGCGACAGCAAAAGCTCGACGTTGCGCCCGCCCCGGCCCGAGCCCTTGACCGTCACCGTGGTCTCGCCGCCCGAGAGCAGCACGCAAGGAGCCGGGAGAGGATGGCCGTGCATCGCCACCGAGCGCGCGATCCCGGCCAGCACCTTGCCCACCTCCGCCGCCTCGCCCTCGATGGCATCGCCCAGGATCAAAGGCGTCACCCCGGCCGCCCGTGCCACCTCGGCTGCGGCTTCCAGGGAGCGCTGCGGGGTCGCGATCAGCACCGTCTCGGCGCGCGCGAGGCGCGGATCGCCGGGCTTGGGCGTCTCGTCCCGCGCCTCCTCGAGATGGCGCAACACCGAAGCCGGCTCCGTGAGCCCATAGCGGGCGAGGATCGCACGCGCATCGGCGAAGGTGGTGGGATCGGGCACGGTCGGGCCGCTCGCGATGGCCGAGAGATCGTCGCCCGGCACGTCCGAAATCACGAGGCTCAGCGTGCGCGCCGGGAACGCCGCCGCCGCCAGCCTGCCGCCCTTGATCGCCGAGAGGTGCTTTCGGACACAGTTGATGGCCTCGATCGGGGCGCCCGAGCGCAGCAGCGCCCGGTTGACCGCCTGCTTGTCGGCGAGGGTGAGACCCTCGGCCGGCAAGGCCAGGAGCGAGGAACCGCCGCCCGAGATCAGAGCGATGACGAGATCGTCCTCGGAAAGGCCCCGGACCAGCTCGAGGATGCGCCGCGCCGCCGCCGCGCCGTTGGCGTCGGGCACGGGATGCGCCGCCTCGACGATCTCGATCCGCTCGCACGGGCAGCCGTGGCCGTAGCGGGTGACGACGAGGCCCTCGAGCGGCCCCGGCCAGTGGCGCTCGAGCGCCTGCGCCATCGCGGCCGAGGCCTTGCCGGCGCCGACCACCACCGTCCGGCCCTTGGGTGGTGTCGGCAGGTGCCGGGGCACGATCCGCGCCGGCAGGGCGGCGTCGATCGCCGCCTGGAACATCGCCCGCAGCAGCTCGCGCGGCATGCTGGTCATCGGCTTGCCTCCCGTCCCTGGGCTCTCGGCTCGACAGGGCTTCTAGCGCCGGTTCGGAGCGGAACGGAAGGGATCCCGTTCAGCTTCCCTTCATGGTATTGGGCACCATGAACAACCGTTAGAGCCGGCTTGGCGCGGGTCGGGCGCCTTGTCGTGACCGGGCAAGGGCCCGGCCACCCGGCCTCCTGTCCTGCCGCCTGAATGGCCGGCCGTGACACCGGAGAACCGCCCCGCCCGAAAACCGCTCTCATGCTGCTGGCCCGCTCGAGGTGCCGTCAGCGCGTGCCGCTGCCGACCTCGTGGTTGGCCATGATCTCGAGTGCTCGGACCAGGCCCGAGTGATCCCAGGCAGCACCACCGTGCGCGGCGCAAGCGTTGAACAGCTCCTGCGCGGTCGCGGTGCTGGGCAGGCTCAGGCCCAGGGCCTTGGCCGACTGCAGTGCCAGGTTCAGGTCCTTCTGGTGCAGCTCGATCCTGAAACCCGGCTGGAAGGCGCGCTTGATCATGCGCTCGCCGTGCACCTCCAGCACCTTCGAGCTCGCGAACCCGCCCATCAGGGCCTCGCGCACCCTGGCCGGATCGGCACCGGCCTTGGAGGCGAAGAGGAGCGCTTCCGCCACCGCCTCGATGGTGAGCGCCACGATGATCTGGTTCGCGACCTTGGCGGTCTGGCCGTCGCCGTTGCCGCCGACCAGCGTGATGTTCTTGCCCATGAGCTCGAACAGGGGCTTGACCTTGTCGAACGCCGACCGCGGGCCGCCCACCATGATCGAGAGCGTCGCGTTCTTCGCGCCCACCTCGCCGCCCGAAACCGGCGCATCGAGATACTCGCCGCCCAGCTCGTTGATCCGCCGCGCGAACTCCTTGGTCGCGATCGGGCTGATCGAGCTCATGTCGACCACGATCTTGCCGGGCGAGAGCCCCTCGGCGACGCCGTTCTCGCCGAACAGCACCGCTTCCACGTGCGGGGTATCCGGCACCATGGTGACGATCACCTCCACGGCCGCGGCCACCTCCTTGCCCGAGCCGCAGGCCACACCACCCTGGTCCAGGAGCGCCTGCGGCACGCCGCTGCGCGAATGCAGGTGGAGCGTGTGCCCGCCCTTCAGCAGGTTGAGGGCCATCGGCGTGCCCATGATGCCGAGCCCGATGAAGCCGACCTTCATGTCCCGTTCTCCATTCTTGGGGTGGCCCGTTCAGGCCGAGCGCGTGCGATGGGGGGCGAGCCAAGCGAGCCCTTCCCTGGTCGTGGTGCCGGGCTTGTACTCGCAGCCGATCCAGCCCCGGTAGCCGGCCTCGTCCAAGAGCCGGAACAGGAAGGGAAAGTTGATCTCGCCCGTGCCCGGC
Organism: Benzoatithermus flavus; assembly: GCF_037908215.1. NCBI lineage: Bacteria > Pseudomonadati > Pseudomonadota > Alphaproteobacteria > Geminicoccales > Geminicoccaceae > Benzoatithermus > Benzoatithermus flavus. Next base: position 280,280 of record NZ_JBBLZC010000001.1, read on the forward strand.
TCGTGACGCCCCGGGTTGTCGGCGATCTGGACGTGCGCGATCCGGCTCTGGTGCTTGCGGAAGGTCGCCGCCAGCTCGCCCGCGGTGCGCTGCTGGTGGTAGAAGTCGTACTGAATGAACAGGTTATCCGCGCCGACCTCGGCGATGATCCGTGCCGCCTGGTCCGGCGTGCGGACGAAGAAGCCCGGAATGTCGAACGGGTTGATCGGCTCGAGCAGGAGCTTGATCCCGGTGCGGGCGAGCTTGGCCGCGGCGAAGCGCAGGTTCGCGACCAGCGTGCGGTGCGCCGCCGCCTCGGACACGTTCTCGGGCCGGATGCCGACGAGGCAGTTGACCTGCTCGCAGCCGAGGGCGGTCGCATACTCGATCGCCCGATCGACACCGTCACGGAACTCGTCCACCCGCTCCGGCAGGCAGGCGATGCCGCGCTCGCCCTTGCCCCAGTCGCCAGCCGGCAGGTTGTGCAGCACCTGCACGAGGCCGTGGCGCCGCAGCCGTTCGGCCAGAGCCTCCTTGGGGTAAGGGTAGGGAAAGAGATACTCGACGCCTGCGAACCCGTCCTCGGCCGCAGCCTCGAACCGGTCGAGAAAATCGAGCTCGCCATAGAGCATGGTCAAGTTGGCCGCGAATTTCGGCATGGAAGATCTCCTGGTTCCGGCTCGGGCTCTCAACGGGCGGACGCTGCCGGTCCTGCCGCCTCGTCGGCCCCGTTGCTCCGGAGCACCGACCCGGAGACGTCCTCGAGGGTGAGCGAGGGATCGAGGCACAAGATCTCCTCGAACTCGGTGACGTTGTGGATCTCGGTGCCCATGGCGATGTTGGTGACGCGCTCGAGGATGAACTCGAGCACCACCGGCACCTGGTGCTCGGCCATGAGCGCCCTGGCTCTGGCAAAGGCCTCCTTGAACTCGTTCGGACTCTTGACCCGGATCGCCTTGCAGCCCAGGCCCTCGGCCACCGCGACGTGATCGACCCCGTAGCCCTCGACCTCGGGGTTGTTGACGTTCTCGAACGCGAGGCTGACCTCGAAGTCCATCTGAAAGCCGCGCTGCGCCTGGCGGATCAGGCCGAGATAGGAGTTGTTCACGACCACGTGCAGATAAGGCAGCCTGTGCTGGGCGCCTACCGCCAGCTCCTCGATCAGGAACTGGAAATCGTAGTCGCCGGATAGCGCCACGATCTCGCGCGCAGGATCGGCCGCGCGCACGCCGAGCGCCGCCGGCAGGGTCCAGCCCAAGGGCCCGGCCTGGCCGCAGTTGATCCAGTTGCGAGGCTGGTAGACGTGCAGGAACTGCGCGCCCGCGATCTGCGAGAGGCCGATGGTGGTGACGTAGCACACGTCGCGGCCGAAGGTCTCGTTCATCTCCTGGTACACGCGCTGCGGCTTGAGCGGCACCTGGTCGTAGTGGGTCCTGCGCAGCATGTGCTGCTTGCGGTGCAGGCACCGCTCGGCCCAGGCGCTCCAGTCCTTGAGCCGGCCTTCGGCCTTCCATTCCTTCGCCACCTCGACGAGCAGCTCGAGGGCGGCCTTCGCATCCGAGACGATGCCGTAGTCGGGGTTGAACACGCGCCCGATCTGGGTCGGCTCGATGTCGACGTGCACGAAGCGGCGCCCCTTCGTGTAGCTCTCGATCGAGCCCGTGTGTCGGTTGGCCCAGCGATTGCCGATGCCGAACACGAAGTCGGAATGGAGGAAGGTGCGGTTGCCGTAGCGGTGGCTGGTCTGCAGGCCGACCATCCCGGCCATGAGCGGATGATCGTCCGGGATCGCGCCCCAGCCCATGAGCGTGGGGATCACCGGAACACCGGTGGTCTCGGCGAACTGCACGAGCAGGTCGCAGGCATCGGCGTTGATGATCCCGCCGCCGGCGATGATCAGGGGCCGCTCCGCCTCGTTCAGCATCGAGAGCGCCTTCTCGATCTGCCGTCGACTCGCGTGCGGCTTGTAGACCGGCAGAGGCTCGTAGGTGTCGACGTCGAATTCGATCTCGGCGGTCTGGACGTCGATCGGAAGATCGACGAGCACCGGGCCGGGGCGGCCCGAGCGCATGAGATGGAACGCCTGCTGCAGCACGCGCGGCACGAGGCCGGGCTCTCTGACCGTCACCGCCCACTTGGTCACGGGCTTGGCGATCGCCTCGATGTCGACCGCCTGGAAGTCTTCCTTGTGCAGCTTCGCGCGCGGCGCCTGGCCCGTGATGCACAAGATCGGAATCGAATCGGCCTGCGCGGCGTAAAGTCCGGTGATCATGTCGGTACCGGCCGGCCCCGAGGTGCCGAGGCACACGCCGATATTGCCGGGCTTGGCGCGGCTGTAGCCGTCGGCCATGTGCGAGGCAGCCTCGACGTGACGGGCGAGGATGTGACGGATGCCGCCATGGGCGCGCAGGGCGGCATAGAGCGGGTTGATCGCGGCGCCGGGCACGCCGAAGGCGGTGGTGACCCCTTCCTTCTCCAGCACCCGCACCGCCGCTTCCACCGCGGTCATCTTGGGCATCGGTCGCCTCCCCTGACGAGTTGCATCTGCCCGCCAAGATAGCCGATGCCGGCCACACCACCTACATGTTTTCGGATGCGTTTTCGTATCGTGGAAAAGACATGCCAAGCCCTTGATCTACCTATCATCTCCGATCGGGCTCGGATGGCGCTCTCTGCCGCGGATCTGTTCCTGCACGGCCGAGAGCCCGCCGACTTCGGCCGTGACCGCGCGCGCGGCCTCGGCGACCAGAGCGCCCAGAAGGCCGAGCTGATGGTCGGGGATGCGCGCGGTCGGACCCGAGGCCGAGATCGCAGCCAGCGGCATCCCGTGCTCGTCCAGGATCGGGGCGGCGACGCAGCGCAGGCCGATGGCGTGCTCCTCGTCGTCGATGGCGTAGCCGCGCCGCCGCACCTGCTCGAGGTCGGCCCTCAAGGCCTTGGGGGTGGCGAGCGTCTTGGCGGTGACGCGCGGCAGGCCGTGGCGCTCGAGCACACGCGCCACCTCGCGCTCGGGGAGCCAGGCGAGCATGGCCTTGCCGACACCCGAGCAGTGCATCTTGACCCGGCCGCCCGGCCGCGCGATGGCGCGCATCATCTGCCGGCTCTCGACCTGGCCCATGCAGATCGCCTCGCCCTCGTCCATGACGTAGAGGTTGACGGTCTCGCCGCTGTCCTCCATCAGCCGGCGCATGTAGGGGCGGGCCATCATCAGCACGTCGCGGGTGCGGGCGAAGGCGTTGCCGACGACGAAGGCCTGCACGCCGACCTGCCAGAGCGCGGCCAGAGGGTCGAAGCGGACGAAGCGGGCCTGCTGCAGGGTGGTGAGCAGACGGTGCGCGGTCGAGGGCGGCAGGCCCACGATCTGCGCGAGCTCGGTCAGGGTGAGCCCGTCGTGGCTGCGCGCCACCGCCTCGAGCAGGGCGATGGCGCGGGTCAGCGACTGGACCTGGCCGGCGGCGGCGCTGTCGGCGGCCGGTCGGCGGGTTCGGATCTTGGCGGTGGGGCGAGCCATGGCCTTGCGGTGCAGTTTCCACGATACGGGCACTATTCCATAGCGCTCCCGCCTGTGTCAGCCGGCATCTCGTCAGGTCATGGGGCCGCCCGCCCGGACGGTACCCTCCATCGATGGCATTCGTCGCACGGCAGCGCCTGGCCGGCCTTCAGAAGGCCTTCTGGAACGCGTCCTTGACGTGGCCGAAGCGCGGCTCGCAGCCGCCGAGGGAGATCCCGGCGGAGGCGAGCAGCAGCAGCACCAGCACGGCGCGGAGGCAACGGTTCATCATGCTCCTTGCTCCCGGACAGGTCGGTCACCGGACCTTTCGCCCGAAGAAGCGCGCAAGGCCGGGACCGTTCCTTCACATGGCCGCGCCGATGGCGCTGGTCGCCGCCGGCCGCGAGAATGACGCACCGGAGCATGCCTCCGCCCGCGAACCTGCCTGTGCGCTGTGGCCTTTTGCTGGACGGCGCAAACCGCTATCAGTGGGCCGGGACGAGGAACGGCGTGGCCGGGAGGAACCCGGCCGGACGGGGCCGACAAGGGAGGCGAGGATGAAGGCCGAGACGGGCGGGGTCGCCATGATCCGGCGACGGCTTCTGACGGGCGCTGCGGCGGTCGCGGGCACCGCGGCGCTCGGGCTGCCGGCGGTGCGTCGCGCCCGCGCCGCGCAGGTGCTCAAGGTCGGCACCTATGGCGGCTACTTCAAGGATTCCTTCGACGAGCACATCTACCCCGACTTCACCCGCGAGACCGGCATCGAGATCGAGTCCGTCGCCGAGCCCACGGGCGAGGCCTGGCTGGTCCAGCTCGAGACCGCGGCCCGCGCCGGGCAGGCGCCGGCCGACGTCTCGATGATGGCGCAAGTACCCCGCTTCAAGGGCGAGAAGGCGAAGCTCTGGGCGCCGCTCGACGAGGCGAGATTGCCCAACGCCAAGAACCTGCAGCCGCACTTCGTGCAGCGCTACCCGGACGGCAGGATCGCCAGCGTCGGGGCGGTGTCCTGGTACATCACGCTCGTCACGAACACCCGGGTCTATCCGGAGCCGCCGGCCTCCTGGCAGGCGCTGTGGGACCCGGCCAACGCGGACCGGCTGGGCCTTCTCGCCCTCGCCACCAACTCCTTCCTGCTCGAGATCACGGCCAAGACCTTCTTCGGCGGCACCGACGTCCTGAGCACCGACGAAGGCCTCGAGAAGGTCTTCGCGAAGCTCGCCGAGCTCAAGCCCAACGTCAGGCTCTGGTATCGCGACGAAGGCCAGTTCCAGCAGGCGCTGCAGGCCGGCGAGATCCCGATGGGGCAGTACTACCACGACGTCACCGGCCTCGCCGCCAGCAAGGGCGAGCCGGTGCGCTCGACCTTTCCCGCAGAAGGAGGTGTTCTCGACTCCGGCTCCTGGTGCGTCTCGAAGGCGTCCAAGGCGCTGGATGCGGCCCACGTCTTCATCGACTACATGTGTCGGCCCGAGATCCAGGCGAAGCTCTCGCGCAAGGTCGGCACGGCGCCCACCGTCCGGCGCGAGCTGCTCGATCTGACGCCGGAAGAGTTCGCGGCCGTAGCGAGCGACATCCCGCCCATCATCCCGCGCTACGACCTCTACGCCGAGAAGGGCGACCTCATCGAGCAGAAATGGACCGAGATGATCGCGGGCTGAGCGGGTGGCAGCAGGAGCGATGTCGGGCTTGCGCATCGAGGGGCTGAGCAAGTCGTTCGGCCACGTCCACGCTCTCGCCGATGTCGATCTCGATATCCCACACGGGCGGTTCATCTGCTTGCTCGGCCCCTCGGGCTGCGGCAAGACCACCCTACTCCGCCTGATCGCGGGCCTCGAGACGCCGACGAAGGGCCGGATCCTCCTCGATGGCGTCGACATCACGCGCGTGCCGGCGCACAAGCGCGACTTCGGGATGGTGTTCCAGTCGCTGGCCCTGTTCCCCCATCTCAGCGTGGGCGAGAACGTGGCCTACGGCCTGCGCGTGCGTGGGGTCGACCGGGCGAGGCGCCGGCAGCGCGCGGAGGAGCTTCTGGCCCTCGTCCGCCTGCCCGGCGTGCTCGACCGCCCCGTGGCCCAGCTCTCGGGCGGGCAACGGCAGCGGGTCGCGATCGCGAGAGCGCTGGCGCTCGCCCCCAAGCTGTTCCTGCTCGACGAGCCGCTCTCGGCGCTCGATGCCAAGCTCAGGGAGGCGATGCAGGTCGAGCTGCGGCTCCTGCAGCAGAGGCTCGGCATTTCGACCATCGTCGTCACCCACGACCAGCGCGAGGCCATGACCATGGCCGACATCGTCGTGGTCATGGACCACGGCCGGGTACAGCAGGTGGGCGCTCCGCTCGCGATCTATCGCGAGCCCGCGAACGCGTTCGTCGCGGGTTTCATCGGCCTCAGCAACCTGCTCCAGGGCACCCTGGCCGAGGACGGGGTGCGGATCGACGGTCATGCCGTCCGCGTGGCGCGCCTCCCGCCCGGGCTCGTGCCGGGTGCCGCCGTCACCCTTTCCGTGCGGCCCGAGGAGGCGCATCTGCGCCCGTTCGGCGAGCCGGGCCCGAACCGCCTCCCGGCCGAGGTCGCCTTCGTCCGCGATCTCGGTGCCAGCGTCGAGGTCACGGCGCGCTGCGGCGAGGCGGAGCTCCTGGTCGTCATGGCTCCGCGCGAGCGGCCCTCCGACCTCGCGCTCGGCGGGCGGGTGATGGTCGAGCTGCCGGCCGAGGCCTGCGTGGTGCTGGCCGCATGATCCACCGGGACCGCCCGCAGGATTGGCGCGGCTGGGCCGCTCTCGCCTGGCCCGCCGCCATGCTCGGCACGTTCTTCGTCGTTCCGTTCGGGATCATGCTGGGGGTGAGCTTCTTCCATCGGGTGGAAGGCGGCTTCTACGAGCCCGCCTTCGAGCTCGCCAACTACGCCCGCTTCCTCACCCCTTTCTTCGCCCAGGTGCTGGGCTTCTCGCTCGGCATCTCGGCGCTGGCAGCACTCGTGGTGGTGGCGGTCGCCTTTCCCTTCACCTACTGCCTGACCCGCCTGCCCCGCCGCTCGCAGGTGGGCTTTCTCGTCTTCATCCTGGCCGTGCTCTCGCTCTCCGAGGTCATCGTCGGCTTCGCCTGGTCGACGCTGCTCTCGCGCACGGCCGGGCTTTCCAACCTGCTCGTCTGGCTCGGGCTCCTGGCCCGGCCCCAGGCCTGGGCGCCGGGATTCTGGGCGCTCCTCGTCGGCCTGTGCTATCTCGGCTTTCCTTACGCCGTGCTCGTCCTCTACCCCGCCCTCTCGCGGCTCGACCCCGAGCTGCCCGAGGCGTCGCGCATGCTGGGCGCCTCGCCGCTCCTCACCTTTTTCCTGATCGTGGTGCCCTCGCAGCGGCAGGCTCTTTTGAGCGCCTTGATCATGGGCTTCGTGTTCAATCTCGGCGCCTTCCTCCTGCCGCAGGTCCTGGGCCGCCCGCAGCACTGGACGCTCTCGGTCCACATCACCGATCAGGCCGTGTTCCAGTCGAACCTGCCCTTCGCCGCTGCCATGGCGGTGTTCCTGATGGGGTTCAGCCTGGCACTGATCGGCCTCACCCTCCTTCTCGGCCGGCGAGGTGCGCGACCATGACGCGCTCGCCCGGACGCCGCCTGTTCCTTGCCGCCGTGATGCTGTTCCTCGCGGCCCCGCTGCTGGTCGTGGCCGGTGTGTCGGTCAACGCGCAGCGCCAGCTCCTCTTCCCGCCCAGGGGCTTCTCGCTGCGCTGGTACGGCGAGCTGCTCGCCCAGAGCGACTGGCTGAACGCCTTGAAGAACAGCCTCGTCATCGCCACGAGTTCGGCGGCGCTCGCCGTCGCGGTCGCCTTTCCGCTCGCCTGGTTCTTGTGGCGCTACCGCGTGCGCCATGCCCGCCTGCTCTGGGCGCTGGGCGTCGCTCCCTTCACCTTGCCGCCGGTGGTCACGGCACTGGGCTTTCTCGTGTTCTGGATCAGCGTCGGCCTCTACGGCGCCATGCCGGCCACGATCGTGAGCCATGCGATCTTCTTCCTGACCCTGCCTCTGGTCACGATCTCGCTCGGCCTCGAATCGATCGACCGGCAGCTTCTCGAGGCCGCCGCCACGCTGGGCGCCGACGACGGAGCCACCTTCCGCACCATCGTCCTGCCGCTGCTCCGGCCCTACCTGATCTCGGGCTACGCCTTCGCGTTCGTCTTGAGCCTGAACGAGTACATCATCGCCTACATGGTCGCCGGCTTCACCGTCGAGACCCTGCCGATCAAGATCTTCAACAGCCTGCGCTACGGCTACACGCCGGTCATGGCGGCGGTCTCGGTCCTGTTCGTCCTCGTGGCGGGGCTGATCTTCGGCCTGATCGCGCGCTTCGGCGACCTGCCGAAGCTCCTGGGCGCCTATGCCGGCCGCGATTGACGGGCGCATCCGCTCGGGACGGACCGGCTGGCGCACCCTTCTGCCGCCTCGTCTCGGCCGACCTCGATCCCGAGCCGCGCCGCCTGACGGCCGTCCCGACCGCCCTGCTCCCGTGCGACTGGGCGATTGGCGTCGGCTATGAAGCAGCGTATGGTTCATGCTCGCAAGACATGGGCGCGAGGAAAGCGACCCTCGGGAACGTCGACGCGGCTGCCGAAGCAGCCCGATCAGGGAGCGTAGGACATGACGAGGTGGCAGCTCTCGAGGCGCCGGCTCCTCGAAGGAGCGGCGGGTGCGGTCGTGGGCGGCGTCGCGCTGGGCCGGGCGCGCGGCGCGCATGCCGCGGGCAAGCTCTCGCTCGGCTTCTGGGACCACTGGGTCCCCGGCGCCAACGACGTGCTCACCCGGCTCTGCCACGAGTGGGCCGAGAAGGAGAAGGTCGAGCTCCAGATCGACTATCTGCCCTCGCAGGGCAACAAGGATCTCCTGACGATCCAGGCCGAGGCCCAGGCACGCGCCGGCCACGACATCCTGTCCTTCCGGGTCTGGGAGGCCGCGAGCCACGCCGAGGACCTCGAGCCGGTCGACGACGTCATGCAGGAGATCCTCGCCAGGAACGGGCCGGTGAACCCGGTCGTCGAGTATCTCGGCCGTCAGGACGGCCGCTGGGTGGCGGTGCCGTCGACGCCGGGCTCGCAGCTCAAGGTGCCCTGCTCGCGCTTCGACCTGCTCAAGGAGCATGCCGGCCTCGACGTGATCGCCATGTACCCGCCGGACGGGCCGGCCAACCAGGAGCTCGCGGCCGGATGGACCTGGGACGCGTTCCTGGCCGCCGCCGAGAAATGTCACAAGGCCGGCTATCCGTTCGGCCTGGGCCTCGGCACCACGTCGGACTCGGTCGATTGGGTCGGCGCGCTGTTCAACGCCTTCGGTGCCCGGCTCGTCGACGAGAAGGGCGGAATCACCGTGCGCTCGGACGAAACCCGGGCGGCTCTCGACTATATGAAGCGGCTCGCCGCCTTCCTGCCGCCCGACGTCATCGCCTGGGACGACGCCTCGAACAATCGCTGGCTGATCTCGGGCAAGGGTGCCCTGATCCTCAACCCGCCCAGTGCTTGGGCGGTGGCCAAGCGGGACGCGCCGCAGGTCGCCGAGAAGTGCTGGACGCACGCCATGCCCAAGGGGCCGCGCGGGCGCTTCGCGCCGTACCTGCCGATCAACTGGGGCATCTGGAGCTTCTCGAAGAACAAGAGCGCCGCCAAGAGCCTCCTGGCCCATCTCTCGACGAAGGAAGCGGTCCGGCAGTTCGTCGCCGGCAGCCACGGCTACGACATCCCGGGCTACGTGGCCTTCAACGACTTCGACACGTGGCGCGAGGAAGAGCCGCCCAAGGGTACCCTCCGGCACTATCCCGCTGCCGGCGACGAGACCTACTCGATCGCCATGGCGCCGGCACCGGCCAAGATCGCCGTCCAGGCCTACAGCCAGGCGACGATGACCAAGATGGTGGCCCGCATGATCCAGGGCGGCGACAACGCCGACAAGGCGATCGCCTGGGCCGAGAGCGAGCTCGAGGGCTTCATGCGGACCTGACGGCACGCCGCGGGTGCAGGGCGCACCCGCGGGCGATCCGCAAGCGGCGAGGAAGGAAATGGCCCAGGTCTCCACCGCCAGCACCGTTCATCGCTCCTCGCCGCCTCGGGCGGTGTTCTGGAGCCTGTCGCGGCGGCGCTCGGCCAAGGCGTTCCTCATGTGCCTGCCGCTGATCGCGATCATTCTGGGCCTCGTCCTGTATCCGGCCGGCTACGCCGTGCATCTCGCGACCTTGAACAAGTCGATGCAGCGCTTCGTCGGCTTCGGGAACTTCACGTTCCTGTTCTCGCGCGAGCTGTTCTGGATGGTCGTGAAGCAGTCGACCATCTTCGCCGTCACGGCCGTGGCCTTCAAGGCCCTGATCGGCTTCGTCGTCGCCCATCTCGTGCACAACCTGCCCACGAAGGGGCAGCGCAAGTGGCGGGGCATGCTGCTGATCCCCTGGGTGATCCCGCCGGCCATGAGCACGCTCGTCTGGTGGTGGCTGTTCGATCCCTCCTACAGCGCCCTCAACTGGCTTCTGGCCGGGGTCGGCATCGGGCCGGTGCCCTGGCTCGGCGATCCCTACTGGGCGCGCTTCTCGGTGATCCTGGTCAACGTCTGGTACGGCTCTCCGTTCTTCTTCATCATGTATCTCGCCGCCCTGAAGTCGGTGCCGGAGGAGCTCTACGAGGCGGCCGCCATCGACGGCGCCAACGCGCTGCAGCGGCTCTGGTACGTGACGCTGCCGATGCTGCGGGGAATCATCGCGATCACCGTCCTGTTCTCCCTGATCGTCACCTTCGCCAACTTCGACATCGTCCGCATCCTGACCAACGGCGGCCCGAGCGACCTCACCCACGTCTTCGCCACCTACGCCTTCAAGCTCGGCATCGAATCCAACGACATACCGCTCGGTGCCTGCGTGTCGCTGTTCATGCTGCCGATCCTGGGCCTGGCCGCGATCTTCATCCTGCGCGACGTCCACCGTCGCAGCACGCTCGCCTGAGCGGAGAACGCACCATCATGGCGATCGAGACGGCCCCGGCGAACGCCTCCCGCGCTGCGGCGCCCCCCGCATCCGCCACGCTCGCCAGCCGGCGGCGCTGGGCGCTCGTCCTGTCCTACGCCTTCCTGATCCTGTTCTGCGTCTTCTTCCTGGCTCCACCCGTCTACATGCTGATCACCTCGCTGAAGACGAGCCAGGAGATCGCGAGCCAGAGCGGCAGCCCCTGGCTGGTGACCTCGCCGACCCTCGCGAACTATATCGGCCTCCTCACCTCGCCGACCTTCCTCACCTTCTTCAAGAACTCGTTCGCCGTCTCGCTCATCGTCGTGGCGGTCACGATGGTCGTCAGCACGCTGGCCGCCTTCGCCATCGCCCGCATGCGCTTTCTCGGCTCCGCGGCGCTCGCCACCGGCGTGTTCCTGACCTACCTGGTCCCCGACACGCTGCTCTTCATCCCGATGTTCAAGATCTTCAACTTCCTGCACGAGCTGACCGGCATCGAGTTCATCAATCACTGGTGGGTGCTCTGCATCATCTACCCGACGCTCACCGTGCCGTTCTGCACCTGGGTGCTGATCGGCTATTTCAGCTCGATCCCGAAGGAGCTCGACGAGGCGGCGATCGTGGACGGCGCTTCCTATCTCCAGATCCTCACCAAGGTGTTCCTGCCCGTGGCGCTCCCGGGCCTGATCGCCGCCACGATCTTCGCCTTCACCGTCTCCTGGGCGCAGTTCCTCTACCCCCTCGCCTTCACGACCACGACCGATCAGCTCGTGCTCTCGGTCGGCATCGTCACCTCGCTGATCAAGGGCGACGTCTTCAACTGGGGGCAGATCATGGCGGGGGCGCTCCTGGGCGCCGCTCCGCCTCTGATCATCTACGCCTTCCTCATGGACTACTACATCGCCGGCCTCACCGCCGGCGCCACGAAGGGCTGAGGCCGGCTCTCAGCCGGGTGCGGCACCCTGGGTGTTCACGTAAACGGCGTAGAGCGACTGGCTCGCCACCATGAACAGCCGGTTGCGCTTGGGTCCGCCGAAGCAGATGTTGCCACAGACCTCGGGCAGGCGGATACGGCCGATGAGCTTGCCCTCCGGGGTCCACACGGTGACGCCGCTGTAGCCGACGGCGCGGCCGGCGTTGCTCGAGATCCAGACATGGCCGGTCACGTCGCAGCGTATGCCGTCGGGGCCGCACTTCACGCCATCGATCATGCAGTCGGTGAACAGCTTCCGGTTCGAGAGCTTGTTGTCCGCACCGACGTCGAAGACGTAGACCTCGCCCTTGCCGCCCGGCCCCTGATCGCCCGGCCCTTTGCCCGTGCTGCAGACGTAGAGCTTCTTGTAGTCGGGCGAGAAGCACAGGCCGTTGGGATCCGGCACCTCGTCCTCGGTGATGACGAGGTCGAGTCGGCCGCTCGGGTCCCAGCGGTAGCAGTTGGTCGGCAACTCCCGCTTCGCGAGGCCGTTGCCGACCGCCTGACCGATGCGCGCGTTGAAGCGGCCCGCCGGGTTGCTCGGCCCGCCCGCGGCGTCGGGCGCACCCTCGTAGATCAGGCCGCCATAAGGCGGATCGGTGAACCAGATGCTGCCGTCGGGATGCGGCACGGCATCGTTGGGCGAGTTGAGGCGCTTGCCGTTGTAATTGTCGGCAATGACCGTGATCGAGCCGTCGAGCTCGTAGCGGACGACGCGGCGGGTGACGTGCTCGCAGGAGATCTGGCGGCCCTGGAAGTCGAAGGTGTTGCCGTTGCTGTTGTTCGACGGCATGCGGAAGACGCTGACGTGGCCGTCGTCCTCCAGCCAGCGGAGCTGCCGGTTGTTCGGGATGTCGCTCCAGACGAGATAGCGGCCTTGGGCGTTCCAGGCCGGACCCTCGGCCCACAGTGCCCCGGTCCACAAGCGCGTGATCGCGCTGTTCGGCACCACGAGCTGGTTGAACGCCGGATCGATCGTGAGGACGTCGGGATCGTTGAAGTAGGTGGTCGGCGCCCCGCCCGGACCGAAGTCGCGCGGCGGGGTCGTGACGGTGCTGGGCGGTGCCGCCGGTCCCGTCGGCGCCTGGGTCTGGGCCAGCGCCACGCCGGTGCCCAGCGCCGTTGCCCCGGCGGCGATACCGCCGAGCAGGCTGCGCCGCGACAGCGTCGAGGCGCGAACGTCGGCTACCTCCGCGCGCCGCTCTTCCTGCCCGCCCGGCACCGATCGGACCGCATGGTCGGACTCGGAGCGTTCCTGCTGCATGATGGTCATCCTCCCTGATCGCGCGGCCGGAAAGGCCGCACGGCTCGTCGGCATCCCGCCGTCTGCCCGCCGTCGAGGCCGTGCCGCCGCCTCGTGCCGTGCCCGGTGGACCCGATGGCGCGACACGCCCCGAAAGGCGTGCTTCGACTCGCGAGATCCCCGACGAAAACAGTGAAGTATTTCTCGGTATCGAGCAATAGTCGTGTGGATCTGCACGATCGACGGAAAACCGCCCGGATCAATTTCTTTTTTTCACATTCTTGGAGGATAGTATCTACGAGGTTGATGAGCCCGCACGCTCAGGTTGCCTTGTTCGCAATGCAGCAATCCATCGGGATAGGAGTGGCGATGCTGTAGGAAGATGGTTCAATCTGGACGAAAAACCATGATTCATTTAGATTAGACTTGGTGGCGTCTGATGGCCGGCGCACCTTGGGCGAAAGCTGGTGGCGTGATCCGGCATCGGCGGGCCGCTCGCCGAGGAGGGGTCTCGGCGCTCATCGACAGGGAGGCAGACATCATGAAGTCGGTGACCAACATCCTGCTCGCGTTCGGCCTCTGCGCCGGAACCGCTGCGGCCAAGGCCGAATGCTCCCTCGACAGCTGGCAGGACTGCAAGGGGAAGCCCTGGGTCACCGGCGAGAAGATGGAGACGCCGATCGGCGAGCGCTGGTGGCCCAACAAGCTCTGGGGAGAGGGCGACGAGGCCGGCTCGACCAACTGGTACACCAGGCCGGAGGTCGTCCAGCGGGCTCTGGCCGAGGCCGATAAGGGCAAGGTCTACCGCCTCGGCCGCGTCTACGACGCCGACATGCCGACGTTCGGCCCGCGCAAGTGGGTGCTGCGCATCCCCGGCTCGCCTACCGGCGGCCCGTTCGGCGCCAGTGGAACCATCTACCACGACGATTTCCTGAGCACCGAGATCAGCCAGATCGGCACCCAGTTCGACGGCCTCGGCCATATCGGCGTCCAGGTGGGGGAGCCCGGCGACAAGCGGGAGATGCGCTACTACAACGGCGTCACCGAGGCCGAGATGATCGACGAGACCGGGCTCAAGAAGAACGGCACCGAAAAGCTCCACCCCATCGTGGCGCGCGGCATCCTGATCGATGTCGCCGCGGCCAAGGGTGTGGAGATGCTCGACAGGGGCTACGAGATCACGATGGCCGACGTGCGCGCCGCTCTCGCGAAGCAGGGCATGGCGGACTTCCGCTTCATGGAGGGCGATGCCGTCATGTTCCACACCGGCTGGGGCAAGCTCTGGAAGAAGGACAACGCCCGCTTCAATTCGGGCGAGCCCGGAATCGGCGCCGAGGTCGCGAGGTGGCTCTCGGACGAGGTCAAGGCCGGCGTCTACGGCGCGGACACGTGGGCGGTCGAGGCTGTGCCCAATCCGGACCCGGGCTGCGTGTTCTGCATCCACCAGCACCTGCAGACACGGCACGGCATCGTCAGCCAGGAGAACGCCGTGTTCGACGACCTCATCCGCGACGAGGTCTACCGCTTCCTCTACGTCTACAGCCCGATGCCGATCGCGGGCGCCACGGGCTCGCCCGGCGCTCCGCTCGCGATCGACTGATCGCTGCTGCGTCGCGCGGCCCCGCTTTCCGGCTGTACAACCCGCAGCGATCAAGGCAGATTGGGGGTTGGGAGGCATGCCCGTCGCTGCGATGCCGGCTGCGGGGGGTGAAGAACGAGCGATGCGTGCGATCCTGGATCCACGGCCCGAGGCCGTACCGGGGCGCGAAGCGTCCAGCAGCAGCACGGTGGCGGCTGCCTTTCCGGAAGCAACGAGAACGACGGGGCAACCAGGTCCGGTACGGCTCCGGTCGATCCGGGCCGACAACGGCGAGGCGTGCGCCGGCAAGCAGCACACGTCACGCAGCAGGAGAGGCTGAGAACATGCGGTATCTTCGCACGACCGTGGCAGCCGTCGCCTTGGGCGCGGCCGTAGGCATGGCGCCGCCGCCGGCGCAGGCCATCGACCCGGGTCGGATCCAGAACGCCGACAAGAACCCGAACGACTGGCTGACCTACCACGGCAGCTACAAGAGCTGGCATTACAGCGCGCTCGACCAGATCAACACGACCAACGTCAAGAACCTGAAGGTCGCCTGGATACACTCGCCGGGCCGGGCCACGCGCGGGCTGCAGTCCTTCCCGCTCGTGGCCGATGGCGTCCTCTACTACACGGGCTCCTACAGCCGCGTCTTCGCCCTCGACGCCGCCACCGGCGAGATGCTCTGGTCCTATATCCCGCAGCTCAACGAGGACCTGATCGCGGCGCAGACGCACACGCCCTACACGCGCGGCATCGCGCTCGGTCACGGCCACGTCTATGTCGGCACCATGGACGGGCGCCTGATCGCGATCGACATGAAGACGGGCAAGCCCGTCTGGGAGACGAAGCTGGTCGACTCCGAGAAGCTCACCGTCGGCTTCACCGGAGCCCCCCTCGTGGTCAAGGACAAGGTGATCATCGGCGCTCAAGGCGGCGAGTGGCCGTGGCGCGGGCCGATCTTCGGCGTCGATGGCGCTACCGGCCAGAAGAAGTGGGAGTTCTTCACCGCCGGCGGCACGCCCGAGGCGCAGAAGACCTGGGGCAACGAATCCTGGCGGACCGGCGGCGGCGGCGGCTGGATGCCCGGCACCTACAACGCCGAGAAGAACCTGGTCTACTGGGGCACCGCCAACCCCGCGCCGCTCTACGACTGGGCCGGCGCCAAGTGGCAGACCGAGGGGCCGCGACCGGGCGAAAATCTCTACACGAGCTCGGTCATCGGCCTCGATCCCGATACCGGCCAGCTCAAGACCTACTTCCAGACGCTGCCGCACGACGCCTGGGACTTCGACGACGCAGTCGGCGAGTTCGTGCAGCTCGAAAAGAACGGACAGAAATACGTCGTCCACCCGAACAAGGGCGGCTACGTCTACGTCTTCGACCAGGATCTCAAGTTCAAGAACGCCTGGCCGCTGGCCGACAACATCAACTTCATCAAGGGTGTCGACAACAACGGCAAGCTGATCGGGCGGCGCGACCTCCCCGAAGGCAAGTCGACCGACCTCTGCCCCGCCATCAATGGCGGCATCTCCTGGAACTCCGGCACCTACAATCCGCAGACCGGCCTCTACTACAAGGTCGGCAACGAGTGGTGCATGGACCTCGAGGTCGTGAAGACCACGCCCGTCACCGAGCCCATGGTCCAGCTCAACATCGGCGCCAATTTCACGATCAAGGATCCGCCGGGCGGCAAGGCCTACGGCCACGTCGACGCGCGCGATCCCCTGACCGGCCAGACCGCGTGGCGAATCGACTTCCCCGAGCCGCCGCTGGCCTCGCTGCTCTCGACCGGCGGCAACCTGCTGTTCGTGCCGGATGCGCGCGGCGTGCTCCACGCCTACGATGCCCGCACCGGTGCCGAGCTCTGGTCGCACAATAACGGTCTCGGCCACAATGGCGGGATCATCAGCTACAACGCCAAGGGCAAGCAGTACGTCACGGTCGCGGTCGGCTGGGGCTCGCTCGTCGGCGAGGGCTACGGCGCCCTCTTCGGTGAGCCCTACAAGTCCATGCCCATGGACCAGGGCTATCTCGTCACCTACACGCTGCCCTGAGGGCCAGGACGTCATCGGACGGGGTGGGAGCGCTGCGCTTCCGCCCCTTCCTTTCCATGCCGGAGGTCGGCTGCTTGATCGCATCGATGAGGGGAAACGTGCTGCTCCTGGCTGTCGCCTGGGTGGCAGCTTCGGGATGGTCCGCGCCGGGTGCCTGCGCCGGGCTCGATGTCAAGAGCGACGAGGATGCGGCGCGGCTGTTCGCGACGGTCTGCGGCTTCTGCCATCAGGACGGCGGGCGTCGGGCCGGCAAGGGACCGCAGCTCATGGGGACGACCCGGAGCGACGAGTTCATCATCAACCGGATCGCCACCGGCAAGCCCGGGCAGATGCCGGCGTTCGGCGCCAGCCTCTCCCAGGAGCAGATCGAAGCGATCCTCCACTATATCCGCAATCTCAAGCCCAAGGAGGCGACCGGATCGTGAGGCTCCGTCTCGAAGCGATGCGGGTGGCGCTCGCGGGCCTCGTCGCGTGGGCGGCCGTGCTGCCGCCCCTGGCGGCGCGCCCTTTGGAGGACATCCAGCGACGCGGCGTGCTCGTGCTCTGCGCCCATCCCAACGCGCTGCCGTTCGCCAGCAAGCGCGGCTCGACCCGTGGCCTGCAGATCGACCTCGCCGACGAGATCGCCCGCCGCATGGGGCTCCGCCTCGATATCGGCTGGGTCACCGAGGGCTTCCAGTACCGCGCGGTGGACTGCGACATCGTCATGGATGCGATCGTCGACGAGGACGCGCTGGCGGAACGGAACCTCAAATGGTCGACCCCCTACCAGCGCAGCGGGGTGGCGCTGGCGCTCCGGCCGGGATCGCCCGGGATCGAGCGCTTCGCCGATCTCGGGCCCGACGCCCGGATCGGGGTCCAGATGGGCTCGCTGGCGCAGGTCATCCTCGGGAAGAGCGGCCTCAAGGTCATCCCGTTCGGGTTCGAGGACGAGATGGTGGCGGCGGTGGCTGCCGGCGAGATCGACGCCGCCGCCGTAACCCCGGCCAGCATCGGCTGGTTCAACCACGAGCATCCGGATCGGACCCTGACCGTCGTTCATGCCTACGAGCACGAGCCCGAGCTGGCCTGGGACGTGGCCGTGGGCCTGCGCCGTTCCGACCGGTTCCTGCGCCGCGCGATCGACCGGGCGGTGCAGTCCATGCTCGACGACGGCACGATCGGCCGCATCTATGCCGCCTACGGGATCGAGCACCGGCAGCCGACCACCCAAAAGCCGCTGCTGATCGAGCGCAAGAGCCAGATCGGGGAAGAGGCATGCATCCGTCTCGGCAACCAGCGGGACTGCACGGGCTCGCGCTGAGCCTCCTGCTCGCGGCCTCGCCCGCCTCGGCCGCGGGCAGCGGGCTCGCGTTCGTCAGCAACGAGAAAGGCAACACGCTCACGGTGCTGGACACGCGCACCGACAGGGTCGTCCGCTCGATCGACGTCTGCCACAGGCCGCGCGGCATGGACTGGAACGCGGACCGGAGCCGGATCTATGTCGCCTGCGGCGACGACGACGCGATCGGCATCGTCGACGTCGCGGCGATGAAGCTGGTCGACACCATCCCGCACATCGCCGATCCCGAGGCGTTCATGGTGGATGCCGCCCGGGGACAGCTCTACGTCTCGAACGAGGACGACGCAGCGCTGTCGATCGTCGACCTCGCCCAGCGCAAGGTGGTGGCGATGATCGAATCGGGCGAGGAGCCCGAGGGCGTCTACCTGACCAGGGACGGCCGGCGCGTATGGCTGACCGCCGAAGCCTCGAACCTCGTGCACGTCATCGACGTCGAGCGGCGCGAGACGCTGGCCGACATCGTCGTCGGCACCAGGCCGCGCCGCTTCGCGGCACCGCCCGACGAACGGGAGATGTGGGTCTCGTGCGAGCTCGCCGGCAAGGTCGACATCATCGACACGGCGAGCCTCCGGGTCGTGCAGAGCATCCCCTTCCTGCCGACCGGGGTGCGGCAGGAACAGGTGACGCCGGTCGACGTCGTCATGACCGGCGACGGCAGGACCGCCTTCGTGGCGCTCGGCGGCGCCAACCGCGTGGCGGTGGTCGACGTGGCGCGCCGCGAGGTCCAGAAGTACGTCCTGGTCGGGCAACGCCCCTGGGGCCTGACGCTGAGCCGGGACCAGAGCCGGCTCTACGTCACCAACGGCATGTCGGACGACGTATCGATCATCGACACCCGCTCGCTCCAGACCATCCGCTCCGTGCCGGTGGGACAGATCCCCTACAAAGTCCTGCTCGACGAATGACGCGCCTGCTTCTGCCGCTCGTGCTGGCGCTGCTGACCCTTACTCGCGTCGCAGCGGCCGCGACGCCGGTGACGCTGGGCTATGTCGGCCTCGCCGACGACCCGCGCCATCGGCCGCTCCGGCTCTACACCGGCGTCGTGCTGCGGCCCGAGATCCGTCCGGTCGACGGGGCACGCCTGGCGATCAAGGACGCGCGGGCGGTCGGGCGCGCGCTCGACCTCGCCTTCGGGCTCGAGGAGGTGACGGTCACGGGTGCGGAGGAAGCGGCCGCGGTGGTGGAGCGGCTGGCCGCCGACAAGGGGGTACGCTTCGTGCTCGCCGATCTGCCGGCACCGATGCTGGCGCAGCTCGCAACCACTCCGGCCGGCAAGGAGGCCGTTCTGCTCAACGTCTCGGCGACCGAGGACGTGCTGCGCGGCACGTCCTGCGCGCCGGGCCTGTTCCACACGATCCCGAGCCAGGCCATGCTCGCCGACGCGCTGGCGCAATACGCGGCGCTGATGCAGTGGCGCCGCATCCTGCTGGTGGCAGGCCCCGAGCAGGCCGACGAGGCGCTGGCCCTCGCCTATGCGCGGGCCGTCCAGCGCTTCGGCGGCAAGATCGTCGACACCCGCCGCTTCGTGAGCACGCGCGACCCCCGCCAGCGCGAGCAGAACAATGTCCGCCTCTTGACCCAAGGCGTCGACTACGATGCCGTGCTGGTGGCCGACAGCGTCGGCGAGTTCGGACGCTCCTTCCCCTACCAGACCGTGCTGCCGCGGCCGGTGATCGGCAGCGTCGGCCTGATGCCCTCGGCCTGGCACTGGGCCTACGAACGCAGCGGCGCGCCGCAACTGAACCAGCGCTTCCAGCGCGAGGTCGGCAGCGCGCGGCCGATGAGCGATGAGGAGTTCGCCGCCTGGGCGGCGGTGCGGTCGGTGATCGAGGTCTACAGCCGCACCCGCTCGACCGACTTCGCCGTCCTGCGGCAGGCCCTCGCGGACGAGGGCACCAGCTTCGACGTCTACAAGGATCAGCGCGCGAGCTTCCGGCCCTGGGACCATCAGTTGCGCCAGCCGATCCTGCTGCACACGGCCGATGCGGTGATCGCCACCGCCCCGATCGACCGGTTCCTGCACGAACGCAACCAGCTCGACACGCTGGGCGTCGACCAGCCGCAGACCGATTGCCGGTTCTGAGTGCTGGCGCTCAAGGCGACATGTTCCGCAGCCGCTCCTCGGCCTCGCCGCGGCATGCGGCCTCGACGCAGGCCCGGCGTCGCCGCGCATCGCGCCGCAGCTCCTCGGGCAGCCACCAGCCGTTGCGCGCGTACCAGTCGGTGCAATCCTCGGCCAGGATCTCGAGCCGGCCCCGGTGGTCGGCGCTGCGGAACAGCGCCGCGCGCTCGGCGGCATCACGCGCGCAGAGCTGCTCGATCCAGGGCCAGGTCGCGCCGGACCGGAGCTCGGGGCGCTCCCGCTCCTCGCAGCCGCGGCGGAAGACGTCCTCGACCGGGTCCGCCAGAGCCGGCCCTGTCGCCAGCGCCACGAGCGCCAGGACTACGACCCCGCGCATGCGCCGAGATCGACGGTCTGGAGCAGGTAGGCATAGCCGGGATCCGGCGGCTGGCCGTGACGCTGCAGGTAGCGGTTCTCGACCGCATAGGCCTGCCGCTCCCGCGCCAGGAAGCGCTCGCACGGCCTCAGATCGGCGAACGCGCCGTGGATGTCCTGGAGATGATGGACGATCTCGTGCAGCAGGACCGCGCGCGACCGCACGTCTCCCGCGGGGTCGAGCCGGTCGCTCAGGAGAATGCCGCGCTGCGGGTCGTAGGAGCCTTGCGCGCCGCACGCACCCCGGCAGCCGATCGCCGCGATCTCGGCGACCGGGGCGACGGTGACCCGCGGCAGTGCCGAAGGCGGCGGGTATCCGGAGAGACTGCTGGCCGTCGCCAGCAGTTGCGCGACCAGCGCGGCCGGTACGATCATGACGGGCTTCTCGACGTGGCCATGCCAGCGATACGGACGACTGACCCGCGCGATCGGTCGGATTTCCGCCTCCGGCGACAGGCGCGCGCCGAAATGGATGCCTTCGTCCGGTGGCAGCGCGGCTAACCGCTAGGGAACGAACGGCCCTGCCAACACGATCACATCAGCGTGATCGCACCTGCGCCGAGGCCCGGCATGCCGGCCTTGCCGGCGTGCCGGGTTGCCCGGTTCCGGGCACGAGCGGCTCGCAGCCTCGTCGCCTGCCCCGCGCTTCGCCCCGGAACCGGACGAAGACGTCAGGGCTGCGCGGGGGCGCATTTCCCGGCCATCGTCATGGCCTGCCCCGCCGGGCACCGTCCGGTAGCGGTCTCGGTCTCCGGCTGCGAGCCCGTGGCTTCCGTCGCGGGCGCTGCTTGGCCCTGACCGCTGCCGCCGGCCGTTTGCGGCGGTGTGGAGGTCGAAGGCTCCGGCGATCGGGCGGCCTGCGCGGGAGCCGCCTGGCCCTGGCCGCTGCCGCCGGCCGTAGGGGCCTTGGCCTTCAGCTCATCCGCGAAGCCATTGCCCGCTACGGCGGCAACGAGAATGGTCGTGATCGTGAGAAAGCGAATGCGCATGTGGACCTCTCCTGAAAAGTACCTTCGGCGCTCGGGTTCGGCGCCGAGGATGCGAGGCGCGATGCCTTCGAACGACGGTTCCCGCCCGTGGTTCCGGGCCGGAACGGGCCTTCGCTGACCTTGCCGTCCTGCCTCACCTTCCCGGGAAGGTGGCGGGATCATCGTCGGCGCACCCGTGCGGGTGCGGACGAAGGAGGCATTCTGTCCCGTATCCTTCCGAGCACATCCCGCAGCCGACCCTAGCGAGCCCCGGAACGAACCTCGAGCCGAAGGCGTTTGAGGGTCGGTTGCCGCCTCGGATCGGAATGCCACGTTGACCAGCGACACGCCGGCTGCGACCGCATCGGTCGAGACCGCTTCCCGACGTACGATCATGGTCGTCGAGGACGAGGTGCTCGTTCGGCTCGGCACCGCCAGCGATCTGCGGGCGGCGGGTTACGACGTGCTCGAGGCGGCCGATGCCCAGGAAGCGCTGGCGATCCTCGACGCCGGCATCACGGTCGACCTCGTCTTCAGCGACGTGCACCTGCCGGGCCCCATCGACGGCATAGCCCTCGCCGCCCTGCTGCGGGCACGTCATCCTGCGGTCGCCGTCGTCCTCACCTCCGGGCTCCCGCTGCCGCCCACCGTCGAGGCGCTCGGGCTCCGGGGGTTCATGCCGAAGCCGTACACGGCCATGGATCTCCTCCGCCTTCTCGGCGAGCGGCTGGGCTGAGGCCATGGCCGGAACGGAGCCGCGCGCGCCGTCGACCGCCACGGTGCTGGTCGCCGACGGCGAGGTGCTCGTCCGCCATGCGCTCGCCGACTATCTGCGCCGGTGCGGCTACGAGGTGATCGAGGCCGCGAGCAGCGACGAGGCGCTCACCGTGCTCGCCGAGCCCGGACTCGCGATCGGGGTGATGATCTGCGACGTGACGATCGGCGGGTCGCTGAGCGGCTTCGCGCTGGCAGCCTGGGCGCGCGCCAGCCGGCCGGGGCTGCAGGTGCTGCTCGCCGGCAATGTCGAGAAGGCGGCCGATGCGGCGGCCGGGCTGTGCGACGAGGGGCCGGCGCTGGCACGGCCCTATGATCCGCAGCTTGTCGTCGACCGTATCAAACGGCTGCTCGCCGCCCGCGATCGTCGAGGCTGAAGTCGATCTCCGTGACACGACGACCCGACGATGCGTGTTCTCACGGGAGACGGTCACGGCGGCCGCCGCCATCGCGAGCCGCCTGCGTGCGGGTGACCGCTCCGGCGGATGGTTCATGATGGCGGCTCCCGACCCGAGCTCGAGGTGGTCCGATGGCGTCCGACCATGCAACCCAGCCTGTCCCGATCCTCGGCACCGACGGAGAACGGCGCGAGCCGGCTCGCTCCACCGCTCGGCTGCTCGTTGCGGGCACGTCTCGACGGCCGGACGCGCAGCTCGCCGAGATCGAGGCGCGAATCGCGCGCTGGCTCGGCCGGTTCGCGCTCGCGAGCAACGACACCGCGGGCCTGCTCGCGGGCTTCGCCGGGCAGCTCGTCGCGCTCGGCCTGCCCTTGATGCGGGTGGCAGCCGGCTCGCAGGTGTTCCACCCCCTCTATGCCGCCAAGGTCTATTACTGGCGCCGGGACCTCGGCGTGGAGCGGGAGGATTTCGCCCGCGACGTCCCGGGACACGACGGCTGGGAGACCAGCCCGTTCCGGCAGATGGTGTCCACCGGAGCGGCCGAGCTGCGCCGCACGCTCGGAAGCTCCTACCATCGGGGCGAGTTCCCGCTCCTCGACCGGCTCGTGCGCGAGGGCTGCACCGACTATCTCGCCTTCAGGATCGGCTTCGCTCCCGAGGCGACGCTGGGCCAGATCCCGGGCGTGCTGGTCTCGTTCCAGACCGATCGTGCGGGCGGCTTCACCGAGGCCGAGGCGGATCTCGCCCGTGCTCTGGCCCTCCACTATGCCCACGCCTACAAGACGCTGAGCAGCGTGCACGCCGGCCGGGTACTGATGCGGACCTATCTCGGCGCCGACCCGAGCCGCCGCGTGCTCGACGGCGCCATCGCTCGCGGACAGGCCGAGACCGTGCAGGCGGTGCTCTGGTACAGCGACCTCGAGGGCTTCACCCGGATCGCCGACACGGCGGCACCGGACGCGCTCATCGGTCTGCTCAACGCCTATGCCGACTGCCTCGTCACCATCATCGCCGAGCATCGCGGCGAGGTCTTGAAGTTCATGGGCGACGGCATTCTCGCCATGTTCCCCTTGGGGGACGACAGCCCGTGCGCACGGGCGCTCGATGCGGCCGAAGCGGCGCTCGGCGCCGTCGACCGGCTCGCCCGGGAGCGCGCGGCCGAGGGGCTGCCCTGCACCGGCATCCACCTGGCGCTGCACGTGGGCGAGGTGCTCTACGGCAACATCGGCAGCCGCGAGCGGCTCGACTTCACGGTCGTGGGGCCGGCCGTCAACGAGGTGGCGCGGATCGAGGCCATGTGCCGCCAGCTCGAGCAGCGGGTGGTGACCTCGACCGCGTTCGCGCAGGCCGCGGGCGAGGCACGCTCCCGCCTGGTCTCGCTCGGGCGCTACGCACTCCGCGGCGTGCGTCGGCCCGAGGAGCTGTTCACGATCGACCCCGAGAGCGGCGATGCGGCGCACTGAGCGCGCCCTTCCCGCCTCCGGGCGGCACGATCTCCTGCCGCAGGCCGCCAGCGTGGCTCGCGAGCGTGATCCCGCCGCCGAGTTCGGCCCTTATCTCGCGCGAGGTCCGGGCGAAGATCGAGGACGATCGGAGCCGCCGTCTCCTCGCGGGAAGGCGATCACGACGTGGATCATCCATCGCCTTCATATCGTCGGGATGCGCCCTCCAGCAGGAGGGTCGATCGCGCCGACGCCTGCCGGCCGATGGCATCTCCTTTCCGCCGGGATGCGGGCAGCAGGGCGGCGAGGCTCTGCGCGTATCGGGCGGCAGCCTCGACCGGGATGTTGGTAAAGCTCAACAGCAGGCCCGGGCCGCAGCCGGCCTCGACCGCCCAGGTGCTGAGCGGCACCGGCCCGAGGCCGGCTGCGGCCGCCCGTCGTGCCAGCGCCACATCGTCGGTCCCCGGGGGCAGTCGCAGCAGCAAATTCATGCCGGCATGGCCCGCATCGACCACAGCCCGGTCGTCACAGGCCTCACGAAGGGCGGCGAGGAGAGCATCCCGGCGGCGCACGTAGAGAGAACGCATGCGCCGGAGGTGACGGCCGAGATGCCCCGCCGCCATGAACTCGGCGACCGCCCGTTGAATCGGGGGTGCCTGTGCGGGCGCCAAACAAGACGCCACCGCCGCGAAACGCTCTACCGCCTCCGGCGGCAGCACGGCGTAGCCGAGGCGCAGGGCGGGCATCAGTACCTTGCTGAAGGTGCCGACGTAGATCACCCGTCCGGACGCATCGAGGCTCTTCAACGCCGGCAGCGGCGGGCCCTCCAGACGGAACTCGCCGTAATAGTCGTCCTCGACGATCCAAGCACCGCTCGCCCCGGCCCAACGCAGCAGCTCGAGCCGCCGCGGCAGCGACAGGCGCATGCCGAGCGGCGCCTGATGCGAGGGTGTGACGACAACGAGGCGGACCCCCGGCGCACGGGCCATGCCGCGCCGCACGTCGAGCCCCTCTCCGTCCACAGGAATCGGCACCAGCTCGGCACCGGCGAGCACGAGACCCTGCCGGGTGCGAGGAAACCCTGGATCCTCCATCCAGACCCGATCGCCCGGCCGCAGCAGGGCGCGGCTGATGAGGTCGAGCGCCCCGGCGAAGCCGGCGGTGACGAAGATCTGGCCGGCGGTGCAGGCGATCCCCCGCGCCACACCGAGATAGGTCGCGAGCGCGGTGCGCAGCTCCGGGTCTCCCGCCGGGTCCGGGTAGCCCATCGCCGCCTCCGTCAGACGTGACGCGTGCCGGGCCACGAGACGGCACCAGAGCTTGCGCGGAAACGCGTCGACGGCCGGCAGCCCCGGCTGGAACGGGCGCACGGGCGCGGGCTGGTCGAGGTCGAGCGGATCGGCGGCAAGCGGCGACGGGCCGGAGGGGCCGTCACCGGACGGCGACAGGCGCAGCGCCGGGTTGACGATCGTTCCCGCCGGACCGCGCCCGACCACCAGGCCCTCGCCGGCGAGCCAGTCGTAGGCCGCCTTGACCGTGCCGCGGGCGACGCCGAGTTGCGCCGCCAGGCTGTTCCAGGACGGCAGGCGCGCTCCGGGTGGCAGCCGCCCATCGGTGATGGCCGAGCGAATGCGCGCGTGGATCTGGCGGTAGACCGGACCGGCCTGCGACGGCCCGAGCGTGATGCCCTCGATGATGCCTCCCGACCTGCCGCCTTGTGCCATGGTACAGCTCTTTCAACGCATTTTGGTGCTGCTGTTTATACCGTGGTGCCACCATTCTCCACCGCACCGGCAGCGGGCAAGCGCCCGCTGCGCTGGAATGGAGAGTGGAGGATGGAACAGAGGCTGGACGCGAGCGCCGTCGCCCCCGAGGCCATGAAGGCTGTGCTGGGTGTCGAGGCCTATATCCGCGGCTGCGGGCTGGAGCCGGGCCTGATCGACCTGGTGAAGATGCGGGCCTCGCAGATCAACGGCTGCGCCTTCTGCCTGGACATGCACAGCCGGCACGCGCGCCGGCGCGGCGAGACCGAGCAGCGGCTCTATCTCCTGAACGCCTGGCGCGAGGTGCCGCTCTACAGCCCGCGCGAGCGGGCAGCGCTCGCCTGGACCGAGGCGCTGACCAAGATCGCCGAAACACATGCCCCGGACGCGGACTATGCCGAGCTCTGCCGGCACTTCTCGACGCGGGAGATCGTGGACCTGACCACATTGATCGGCCTGATCAACCTGTGGAACCGTCTGGCGATCGGCCTCCGCGAGCCGCTGCCGGCCGGCCTGGCCGACGCTGCCTGAACAACGCTTCGAGGAGGTCTGCCATGCGGCACACGCCGGCACCGTTCCCGATGCGTCGGCGAGACCTGACCGAGGCGCTGGCCGCGGGTCTGCTCGCCCTGGCCGCCTCCAGCCCTTCGCGACGGGCCCATGCGGAAGGCGATACGATCCACAAGGTCCTCGAGCAGACGCTCCCGGGCCTGCCGGGCAAGGTCCTGACCGCGGTGGTGGTGGAGTACGCGCCGGGCGGACGCTCGCCGCCGCACCGTCACGATGCCGCCTTCGTCTTCGCCTACGTCCTCTCGGGCAGCATCCGCTCCCGGGTCGAGGGTGACGAGGCGGTCATTTACCGGGCCGGACAGAGCTGGCTCGAGCCGCCCGGCGCGCACCACCTCGTCAGCGAGAACGCCAGCGATGTGGAGCCCGCGAGCCTGCTGGCGGTGATCGTCGCCGATGCGGGGGCAAGGGTGACGGTCTACGACCGCTGAGGACCGAAGGGAACTCGGATGGATCGAGAGCGAGGGCAAGACGGCCCACCCGTTCCGGGGCCTGCCCGGCCGCCGTCGTCGTGCGGCTCCAAGGCTCTTTGCAATCGGGTCGGGAGGGTTAACGAGCGTTCATGACACCTGGTACCACGAATTCGATACCATTGATCCTGAGCGGGCGCTCCCGATCCGGCCGAAAACGGCTTTAGCGGGCCGGTCCGCGATGGCCGAGGAGGAGCAAGGCGACCGCGATATGTCACCCGTGACGATCACCCTGATCGGCGGCCCGACCGCGCTGATCGAGGCCGGCGGGTTCCGCTTCCTGACCGATCCCACCTTCGACCCGCCCGGCGACTACACCCTGCCGCACGTGACCTTGCGCAAGACCCAGGGCCCGGCGCTGAGCGCCGATGCGATCGGTCCGATCGACGCCGTCCTCCTCAGCCACGACCAGCACGCCGACAATCTCGACCGCGCCGGGCGGGCATTCCTGCCCAAGGCCGCGCACGTGCTCACGACCGTGACCGGCGCCGGGCGGCTCGGCGGCGATGCGGAAGGCTTGGCCCCCTGGACGACGCGCCGGCTCGCGCGGCCGGACGGCGGCACGGTCACGATCACCGCCACACCTGCACGCCACGGCCCGGCCGGCATCGAGCCGCTGGCGGGCGAGGTGATCGGCTTCGTGCTCGGCTTCGGCGACGGCTCGACCCGGCCGATCTACCTCACCGGCGACACGGTATGGTTCGAGGGTGTCGCCGAGGTCGCCCGCCGCTTCCGCCCCGGCGTTGTGGTGCCGTTCGCCGGCGCGGCACAGACCCGCGGGCCGTTCCACCTCACCATGGACACCAACGATACGCTCGAGACTGCCGCCGCCTTTGCGGACGCCATCATCGTGCCGGTCCACACCGCGGGCTGGGCGCACTTCACCCAGGATGCAGGCGATCTCGCGAAGGCGTTCGCGGTGTTGGGGTTCGGCCCGCGGCTCAGGTTGCTCGAGCCGGGTGTCCCCACCGTGATCGAGCCTCCGCCCTCGCCCTAGCAGGCAGGCCCCAGCCGCCCTCTCGGCTCCTCACGCCGGCTCGAGCAGCCTGGGTCCGGCCCCCTCCTCGGACAGCACGTCCCAGGGATTGCGCAAAGGACAGTCCTTGAGCGAGAGGCAGCCGCAGCCGATGCAGCCGTCGAGCTCGTCGCGGAGCCTGGCGAGCTTTTGGATCCGCTGGTCGAGCTCGTCGCGCCACCTGGCGGAGAGCTCGCGCCAGTCCTCCGCGGTCGGCGTGCGTCCGTCCGGCAGGGCGCGCAGCGCCTCGGCGATCACGGCGAGCGGGATGCCGACCCGCTGCGCCACCTTGATGACCGCGACCCGCCGCAGCACCTCGCGCGGGTAGCGGCGCTGGTTGCCGCGGTTGCGCCAGCTCCGGATCAGGCCCTTGGCCTCGTAGAAATGGATCGTCGAGACGGCCACCCCGCTGCGGGCCGCCACCTCGCCGACGCTGAGATCCTTGCCGACGTCGCGTGGACCGATCCTGGCCATCACCCCTTGACCTCAACCTAACTCGAGGTCCTATGCCCTGGGGCCGATGGTGTGACAAGGCAGGAGTCCCCGAGGCATGGAGAGGAAGATCCAGCTCGCGCTCATCTACGGCAGCACGCGCGAGGGCCGGTTCTGCGACAAGGTGGCCCGATGGGCGATCGCCGAGATCGAGCGGCACGGCGCTTTCGCTCTCGACGTGATCGACCCGGCCGCTCCCGAGTTCGGCCGCCATGCGCTGGCGCCACGGATCGGGCGGGCCGACGGCTTCGTCGTCGTGACGCCGGAGTACAATCACTCCTATCCCGCACCGCTGAAGGCCCTGATCGATTCCATCAAGAAAGAGTGGCAGGCCAAGCCGGTCGCGTTCGTCTCCTATGGCGGCATCTCGGGCGGCCTCCGAGCGGTCGAGCATCTGCGCCTCGTCTTCGCCGAGCTGCACGCGATCGGAATCCGCGACAGTGTGAGCTTCGCCCATGCCAGGGACCGGTTCGACGCCGAGGGCGGGCTGCACGACCCGGAGGCCGCGCGGCAGGCGATGGCGACCATGCTCGCGCGCCTCGCCTGGTGGGCGACGGCGCTCCGCCATGCGCGCGCGGCCAACCCCTACGAGGTCGCGGCATGAGCGGGATCGGTTCGAACACGGGCACGGTGGCGGGTGCCCGCGTCCTGGTCCTGGGTCGGTCGCCCGAGGTGCTGGAGACGGTGATACGGGAACTGGCGGCGCTCGGCGTCGCCGTCGCGGGCTCGGTCGAGCCCGAGCAGGCGGCCGAGCGTTTCGATGCCGGAGCATTCGACCTGATCGCGTTCGGCCGGGGCCTGCTCGGTCCCGTGAGCGAGCGCCTGAAACGGGAGTTCGCGCACCGGAACCCGAAGGTCCGCTTCCTCGACACCTACGCTCCCCTCGCGGTCCGGCAGATCGTGGCGGCGCTCGCGGGCACGGATGGCACTCCCCCGGTCGATCTCGCCGCCTACTGCGAGCGGATCGGCTATAACGGTCCGCGGACACCCACGATCGAGACGCTGCGAGCGCTCCACGAGCTCCATCCTGCCGCGATCCCGTTCGAGGCGATCGACGTCCTCCTGAACCGTGGCGTCGACCTCGCGCCGGCCGCGATCGACGCGAAGCTGATCCATGCCCGGCGCGGCGGCTACTGCTTCGAGCACAACGGCCTGTTCGGGCGGGTGCTGACGATGCTCGGCTTCGCGGTCGAGTGCCTCGTCGGCCGGGTGCTCTGGATGGCGCCACCCGGCGCCGCGCCGCGGCCGCGCACGCACATGGCGCTGCGGGTGACGATCGACGGCGAGCCCTGGCTCGCGGACGTCGGCTTCGGCGGCTGCGTGCCGACGGCACCCTTGCGCCTGAACACCAGCGAGCCGCAGCCGACCCGGCACGGAGACTTCCGCGTCGTCCCGTTCGGCGCCTCCTTGCGCGTGCAGGCCCGCCTCGGCGAGGCCTGGACGTCGCTCTACGAGCTCGCGCGCGAACCGCAGCTCGACGTCGATTACGAGCCCGCGAACTGGTTCACGGCCACCCACCCGAGCTCGCTCTTCCGGCAGAACCTGATCGTCGCCCGGACGACGCCGCAGGCGCGCTACGCGCTCTTGAACGCGCGCTTGACCGTGCGGATGCCGGACGGCCGCGAGGAGCGCGAGGTCCTGAGTGCGGCGCGGCTCGAGCAGGCCCTGGCCGAGCTGTTCACGCTGCCCGTCGAGCCCGCCTGGCGACCGCTGATCGAGCGGGCGGCCGCGATGGCATCGTAGCGCTCCCCTTCGGCAGGGTCCCTGCCCCGGCCCGCCGGCACCGCGCCGCTCGATCCCTTCTCGGCCGTTGCGACATTCGACCGCTGCGGTGATTGTCCGCCATTCGGCCTCAAGGTAGAGTCGCGCATCGCACGCCGGAGCACGGGCCGGACGTGCCGGACGAAGATCACGGACCTCGAGGACGGGCTCGGCGTCCGGCCCGGCGGCACCGCCGGGCGGTCCTGAGGCCTCGTGATCCGCGAGCGCGGCCAACCCGCTGGTGAGGAGCTGCCATGACCACCCCTGATC
The DNA here is from genome assembly GCF_037908215.1 of Benzoatithermus flavus. Lineage (NCBI taxonomy): Bacteria > Pseudomonadati > Pseudomonadota > Alphaproteobacteria > Geminicoccales > Geminicoccaceae > Benzoatithermus > Benzoatithermus flavus. Next base: position 310,328 of record NZ_JBBLZC010000001.1, read on the forward strand.
CCATCGTCATCGTCGGCGCGGCCCGCACGCCCATGGGCGGCTTCCAGGGCGAGCTGGCGAGCCTCGCCGCGCCCGAGCTCGGGGCGGCGTCGATCCGGGCCGCCGTCGAGCGCGCCGGCCTGAGGCCGGAGGACGTGCAGGAGGTCATCATGGGCTGCGTGCTGCCGGCCGGCCAGGGTCAGGCTCCGGCCCGCCAGGCTTCGCTCGGCGCCGGCATCCCGGAGAGCACCGGCTGCACCACGATCAACAAGATGTGCGGCTCGGGCATGAAAGCCGTCATGCTCGCCCATGATCTGATCACGGCCGGCAGCAACGACGTCATGGTGGCGGGCGGCATGGAGAGCATGTCGAACGCGCCTTATCTTCTCGACCGGGCGCGCGCCGGCTACCGCATGGGGCACGGCCGGGTGATCGACCACATGTTCCTCGACGGACTCGAGGACGCCTACGACAAGGGCCGCCTGATGGGCACCTTCGCCGAGGACTGCGCCCAGCACTACCAGTTCACCCGCGAGGCGCAGGACCGGTTCGCGGTGACCTCGCTGACGCGCGCCCAAAAAGCGGTCGCGGACGGCACCTTCGACGCGGAGACGGTGCCGGTCACCGTCCGCACCCGTAAGGGCGAGAGCGAGGTCAGGAAAGACGAGCAGCCGGGCAAGGCGGTGCCGGACAAGATCCACCTCCTGAAGCCGGCGTTCCGGCCCGACGGCACGGTGACCGCGGCCAATTCGAGCTCGATCTCGGACGGTGCCGCCGCACTGGTGCTGATGCGCCGCTCCGAGGCCGAGCGGCGCGGCCTCACGCCGCTCGCCGAGATCAAGGGCCACAGCACCCATGCCCAGGCACCCGCCTGGTTCACCACCGCCCCCGTCGGCGCCATCCGCAAGCTCCTGGAGCGGGTCGGCTGGACGAAGGAGGAGGTCGATCTCTACGAGATCAACGAGGCCTTCGCGGTGGTGACGATGGCGGCGATGCACGAGCTCGGCCTGCCGCACGAGAAGGTCAACGTGCACGGCGGCGCGTGCGCCTTGGGTCATCCGATCGGCGCCTCCGGAGCTCGGATCCTCGTCACCCTCCTGACCGCGCTCGAGCGGCACGGCCTGCGCCGCGGCATCGCCTCGCTCTGCATCGGCGGCGGCGAGGCCACCGCGGTCGCGATCGAGCGTCTGTCCTGAGCGGATAGGGAAAGGCCCCGCGCCATGATCCTGACCGAGGAGCAGCTCCAGATCCAGAGCACGGCGCGGACCTTCGCCCGCGAGCGCCTGGCGCCTTTCGCGGCGGCATGGGACAGGACCCATGCCTTTCCCGCGGCGGCGCTGCGGGAGATGGGCGAGCTCGGGTTCTTCGGCATGCTGCTGCCGGAGGCTTACGGCGGCTCCGACACCGGCCAGATCGCCTATGCCCTGGCGCTCGAGGAGATCGCGGCCGGCGACGGCGCCTGCTCCACCATCATGAGCGTCCACAACTCGGTCGCCTGCATGCCGATCCTGAAGTTCGGCACCGAGGAGCAGAAGCGGCGCTTCCTGCCGCTGCTCGCGAGCGGGCAGTGGATCGGCGGCTTCGCCCTGACCGAGCCCCAGGCCGGCTCGGACGCGGCACGGATCGGGACGCGCGCCCGGCGCGACGGTGATCATTACGTCCTCTCCGGCACGAAGCAGTTCATCACCTCGGGCAAGAACGGCCGGCTCGTGATCGCCTTCGCGGTCACGGACCCGGCAGCCGGCAAGAAAGGCATCACCGCTTTCATCGTCCCGACCGACACGCCCGGCTACAAGGTGGCGCGGGTGGAGGAGAAGCTCGGCCAGCACGCCTCGGACACCTGCCAGATCGTGTTCGAGGATCTGCGCCTGCCGGCCGGGCTGCGTCTGGGCGAGGAAGGAGAAGGCTACCGGATCGCGCTCGCCAACCTGGAGGGCGGGCGGATCGGCATCGCCGCACAATCCATCGGCATGGCGCGCGCCGCGTTCGAGGCGGCGCGCGACTATGCCCACGCGCGGACGGCCTTCGGCAAGCCGCTGATCGAGCATCAGGCGATCGCTTTCCGGCTCGCCGACATGGCGACGCGGATCGCGGTGGCGCGGCAGATGGCGCTCCATGCCGCAGCCCTGCGCGAGGCGGGCCGGCCCTGCCTCACCGAGGCGTCGATGGCGAAGCTCTTCGCCTCGGAGATGGCCGAGGAGGTCTGCTCCGCCGCCATCCAGATCCACGGCGGCTACGGCTATCTCGCGGACTTCCCGGTCGAGCGCATCTACCGCGACGTCCGCGTCTGCCAGATCTACGAAGGAACGAGCGACGTCCAGCGCATGGTCATCGCGCGCAACCTCTGACCCGGCCCGCTCGACGCCCTGCGGGCCTCAGCCGTGCCCGCGCTCGAGCAGCGCCGCGAGCGTGGGCGAGAGGCCGGCGTGGGGCTTTCGCGGCGGCGGAGCGAAGCTGCCGGCGCGCGCCGCGCCGGGGTCGAGCCGGACCAGCGTCTCGGCGTGGCAGACCGCGCTCGACACCCCGTCCACCACCGGCACCGGCAGCTCCCCTTTCAGCGCGCGGGCGAGCCCGGCGAGTGGTGCCCCGGCGACGATCACCACGTCCGCCCCGTCCTCCTCGGCCGCCATCAGGCACAGCTCGCGGAGCTGCCGTGCATGGTCGGCCTGTACGCTGCCGATGCTCGCGAGCGGCTGGCGCAGCGAGCGGATGCTCGCGAGCCGGCCGAGCAGCCCGTTGTACGCCACGCATTCCCGGTACCAGGCGGTGATCCGCCGCGAAATCGCGACGATCGAGAAGCGCTGACCGAGCAGGCAGGCGCTCACGAGCGCGGCTTCGGTCATGCCGACCACCGGGATGTCCAGAGCCTCCTTGAGGCCGGGGACCCCCGGATCGCCGAACGCTGCCACCACCACCGCGTCGTGCGCATGGCGACGCTCGGCGACGAGCTCCGCCACCGCCTGGGCGGCGATCTGCGCCTCGAACCGGGTCTCGATGTAGGCGACCCCGTAGGGTGCCGTTACCATGGTGATCTCGGTGCCGGGCGAGGCGGCCCGCCTCGCCTCCTCGGCGATCAGCCGCGAAACGCTCTCCGAGATGTTGGGATTGACGACGAGAAGACGCATGGTCCGATCCTGAAGGCTCAAAAGGTTGGCGAGCGCCCACCGCGGCGGGTGCGGAGCTCACTTGCGAGGCGTGTCGGTCTCGAAGGGATCCGGTGCCGCACCCGGAGGCGGGTTGCTGGCTTGCGCCAGCGCCAGCTCGTGCGCGAGCGCGGCAGCGGCGGACGGATCGCCCGGCCCGCTGCCGGCGGCGAGCGCCGGCAGGATGTGGCCGTTCACGATCTCGCGGAAGATCTGGACGTTCCCGGCATCCCTGAGGCCGCCCTCGATCGGGAGCAGACTCGTCATCACCACGACCGTGTCACGCTTCGGCAGCACCACGATGAACTGGCCCTTGAAGCCCATCGTGTCGTACTCGGGCTCGCTCGTGACGATGTCGTTGATCCACCAATAGTCGCCGAAATAGGGCACCACGCCGGGCGAAGTCATCTGCCTGACCCATCCGGCGGAGACGAGCTGCCGACCCTGCCATTTCCCCTCGTGCAGGACGAGGAGGCCGATCTTCGCCATGTCGACGGGCCGCAGCCGCAGGCCCCAGCCGGTCGAGACCAGACCTTTCTGGTCGGCGCGGCCCCAGGCCCAGTTCTTCATGCCCAAGGGCTCGAACAGCTTCTGCTCGGCATAGACCTGGATCGGCATGCCGGCGGCGGCACCGAGCACGGCTGCGGTCAGGATCGGGTTGATGTCGGTGTACTCGAACGTCGTCCCGGGCGGGATCTTGGGCTGCGCCTCGGCCGCGAGCTGCAGCCGGTCGGGTGCCGCGTAGTAGATCGGGTCGTCCTTGGACTTGAAGTCGTAGTGCAGGCCGGAGGACATGGTCAGGATGTGCCGGACCTCGAGATCCTGCTTGTCGGTGAACTTCTCCGCGAGGTCGGGGCGCAGCTTCGCCACCAGCTCGCCAACCTTGGCGTCGAGGCGGAGCCTGCCCTCGTCCACCAGCATGCCGGCGAGGATCGCGGTCACGCCCTTGGTGATCGAGTAGAGCTCGTAATTGTAGTCGCGATCCAGCCCGCCGCTGTAGCGCTCGAACACGAGCTTGTCGTCCTTGACCACGAGCAGACTGCGCACGTCGAGCTTCTCGTCGCGCAGCCACTGGGAAAGCTGGACGAGACGCATCGGGTCCACGCCCACGTCCTGCGGTCGGGCGGAAGGCAGGTCCGAAGGTGCGGCGAAGGCGGGCAGCGGCGCGGCGAGTGCTGCGAGCACGACGAGGGAGGCGGCCCAGCGGCGGGCGGCGTTGCGGATCGTCATGGTGGTCATCCTGGGTCTCGGATTGCAGGCTCAGCGCTCGGGGGCGTCGTTGAACGCCAGGTCGGTGCCGGGGATACCCTTGCTGCGGGCGCTCCGCGCCAGCTCGTCGCGCAGCGCCTCCTGCCCCGCCGCCGCGGCCGCCGGCGTCACGCGCGTGTGCATGGCAGGCAGCACGTAGTCGTTCACGATTTTCCGGTAGAGATTGATGTAGGTGGCATCCCTAAGCCCGCCTTCGGTCGGCAGGATGCTGGTCATCACCACGACCGCGTTCTCCTCGGGTAGCACGGTGATGAACTGCCCCTTGAAGCCCATGGCGCCGAACTCGCGCTCACTGTCCACGATGTGGTTGATCCAGCAGTAATAGCCGTAGTCGCTGGCGGCCTTAGTGGTCGGGGCCGACATCTGCTCGACCCAGCTCTTGGGCACGACTTGGCGGCCCTGCCACTGGCCGCCGTGCAGCATGACGAGGCCGAGCTTTGCCATGTCGACCGCACGCAAGCGCAGCCCCCAGCCGCCCGAGACCGAGCCGGCCTTGTCCGCACCGGTCCAGTGATAGTTCTTCATCTGCAGAGGCTGGAACAGCCGCTCCTCGGCGAGCCGGTCCTCGGGCTCGCCGGCCGCGGTCGCGATCGCGGTGCCGACCAGCACCGGGTTCACGTCGGTGTACTCGAAGGTCTGCTCCGGCGGCACCCGTGCCGTCGTGCCGAGCGCCACCTGCAGCCGGTTCGGGGCCGTGTAATAGAGCGGGTCCGTGCCTTCGACCTGCTTGTAGTAAAGCCCGCTCGACATCGCCATGAGATGGCGCATCTCGATGTTCTGCTTGTCGGCGAGAGCCTGCTCGAACTCGGGATGCGCCTTCATGATCCAGTCGGCGACCTTGTCGGTGGGCCTGACCTTGCCCTCGCCGGCCACGATGCCGAACAGGAGCGAGGTCACGGTCTTGGTGACGGAGTAGAGCTCGTAGTTGTGGTCGCGGCTCAGCCCGCCGCTGTAGCGCTCGAACACGAGCTTGTCGTCCTTGACCACGAGCAGGCTGCGCACGTCGAGCTTCTCGTCGCGCAGCCAGGCGGAGAGGCGGGCGAGTTTCAAGGGGTCCATGCCGACCTCGCCGGGCTGCGCGGTCGGCAGGTCGGTCGCCGGCTCGGCCGCCGGAGCCGGCAGGCTCGCGGTCGTGGCGCCGAGGAGAAGCGAGCCCAGGAGGAGCCGCCGGAGGCGGCGGCTCGGGTGCAGGTGACGAGCCTCCATGATCTTTTCCTTTGCGTGCTCTGGCGGTGGAAAGTGGCGTGGGCCGGCTCTAGACGGGCAGCTTCCGGCTATAGTCGATCGACATCGAGCACAGGAACAGGAGCGCGCCAGCGGCGGCGAAGTACATCAGCGCCAGGAAGTAGGAGCCGGTCGCGGAGACGATCAGGCCGACGATGATCGGCGTCGAGATGCCGCCGATATTGCCGCCGAGGTTCATGGCGCCGCCCAGGAAGCCGGTGCGCTCCCGGGTCGCGAGGATGGACGGGATGACCCAGTACAGGCCGCACCAGCGCAGGAAGAACAAGGTGGTGGAGAGCAGGACGACGACGGCGACCGCGTTCGTGACCTGGGAGACCAGGAAGACCGAGACCGTGGCGATGACCGCGGCGACGCCGAACAGGGTACGATGGACGGCGTTGGACGACCCTCCGCGGGCCTTCCAGAGATCGGACAGGTATCCGCCGACCAGCTCGCCCACGAAGCCGGCGAAGAAGATGATGAACGACGCGCCGCCGAGCTGCTTGATGTCGAAACCGTGGACCTTGTAGAGGTAGTTCGGCATCCAGGTGAGCAGGCCGTACCACACGGTGTTGAAGAACATCCAGCCGAAGCACATCGCCCACACCGACCGATAGTGGAAGAAGCGCATCGGGCTGCCGCCGACCACCGCCGGCGACTGGGCGTCTTCCGCGGCGTGCGCCTCCTCGAGGTAACGGGCCTCGGCGTCGTTGACGCTGGGATGCTCCCTGGGGTCGTTGCGGATATAGTACCAGCACCACAGCCCGGCGAGCATGGTGCCCACACCGGCGACGACGAAGGACAGCCGCCAGGAGTCGAGGCCGGCGATCAGGCCGGCGATGACGATCGAACCCAGCGCGGCGCCGAGCGGCGCGCCGCCGTCGAGCAGCGTGGCCCCGCGCCCACGCTCGTTGCGGGTCAGCCACATCGCGTTGAGCTTGCCGCCGGCGGGATAGATCGGCGCCTCGGCGGCGCCGAGGCCGAGACGGGTGAGGAGCAGCAGCACCCAGCCCGTGCTGACGGCGGCGATGGCCTGGAAGAAACCCCAGCCGATGGTGGCGGCGGTGATCACGATCCGGGGTTTGAACCGGTCGGCGAGCATGCCGCCCGGTACCTGCATGAACGCATAGGTCCAGAAGAACGAGGAGAGCACCAGACCCTGGATGGCCGGGTCCATGCCGAACTCCTTGCCGATGATCGGCATGGCCACCGACAAGGAAGCGCGGTCGATGTAGTTGATCGAGATCAGAAGCAGCATCATCCAGAAGATTTTCCAGCGCACGTTGGTCCGCGTGGTAGTCGCGGCGGCGCCGGCGGCCGGGGGGGCGGTGGAGGTGGAGGCGATGCTCATGTCCGGGTCTTCCTGCTGCGGCGATGACGGGTGGGATGAAGGACGGGCTCAAGCCACCTCGCGGAACAGCCGACCCCAGCCCTGGACCCGGCGCGGGTCGGCGCCGGCGAGGCGGAGCGAGCTCCAGAGCGCCGTGGCGACCGAATCGTAGATCGGGATGCCGATCTCCTGCTCGAGCCGCTCGACCAGAGGCGCGCCCTTGAGGTTGGTGCATAAGATCGTGATGGCCTGCGGCTTCGCTCCCGCCACCTCGCGCACCATGGCGGTCAGGGTCGCGGCCGAGACCTCCGAGAACGAGAAGTTGCCACGGTCGCCCAGGTGGCGCTCGGCGACGCAGGCGAAGCCTTCCTTGCGGAAGTTCGGAACGATGCGCTCCTGGATCTCGTCGAGATAGGGGGTGACGAGGCCGAAGCGCTCGACGCCGGTGAGGCGGAAGATCTCGACCAGAGCGAGTACGGAGGAGGTCGCCTCGATGCCGGTGCGCTCGGTGATCGCGGCGCAGAGAGCGCGGTCCTGGTCGAGCCCGAGCCAGCTCGCCGAGGTGCCGTTCCAGCAGATCGCCTGCACCCTGGCATCGGCGAGAAGCGAAGCCGCCTCCAGCATCGGCTCGTAGGCGAACTGGCCGAGCGCTGCCTGGTCCAGCGAGATCTCGGTGACGCGGAACCGGCCGAAATGGACCGACACGTCGGGCAGAGCGGCCACCATGGCGCTCGAGACCGGTTCCAGGATGGTGTTCGAGGATGGCGTCAGCATCCCGAGAAGGGTGCGGCGGGTCATGGCAGGTGAAGCCTCCGAGGATCGGTGCCGGATGGTGCCGGCCCGGCGGTGCGGCCGGGCGGATGGCGCAGGCGGACGGCGCAGCCGCGGGCACGGCTGCGGCACGGGCCGGCGATGGCGGCCGCGAGGCGGTCTCGCGGCGCGGGGTCGAGCAACGGCATAGCCTTCCCTTTCGCGAGCAGCGTCCGGCAGGGCGGAAGGATCGCTCTCGCACGTCAATTTTGAATTTTGCATGCAAAATTTTGTATGGTGGCTTGCCTAGCCGCATTGCCGGCGCGCTGTCAAGCCTATATCTGCTGGCTCGAGGTGATTTCCCCCGACTCGGCCCGCCGAGCCGGAAGCTGTGGAGGCTGATCGTGGCGCTGCCCGATGCGATCGATGGCGAGGCGATGTCCGCGCATGGCGTGGCCGAGGCGGCGCGGCCGATTCGGCGCCGGCCGCTGCACGACGAGGTCACCGAGCGGCTGCGCGACATGATCGTCGAGGGCCAGCTGGCACCGGGCACGCGGGTGAACGAGGCCGCCTTGTGCGGGCAGCTCGGGGTCTCGCGCACGCCTCTACGCGAAGCCCTGAAGATCCTGGCGGCCGAGGGGCTGGTCGATCTGCTGCCGCGCCGGGGCGCCCGGGTCGCCGGCCTGAGCGCTGCCGAGCTCGGCGAGCTGTTCGAGGTGCTGAGCGGGCTCGAGCGGACGGCCGCCGAGCTGGCTGCGGCGCGGGCGAGCGAGGCGGACCTGGCCCGGCTCACAGCACTGCAGGCGCGGATCGAGCAGCACCATGCCGCCCGCAACCGGCACGACTACGCGCACGACAACCACGCGCTGCACGAGGCGATCGTGGCGCTTTCGGGCAACGCGGTGCTGAAGGAGGTGCACGCGCGGCTGATGACCCGGGTGCGGCGCGCGCGCTACATGGCGCTTCTTTCCCAGGAGCGCTGGGACGAATCGGTGGCCGAGCACGCCGGCATCCTGGCGGCGCTCGCGGCCAGGGACGCGCGGCGCGCGGGCGAGCTGATGCATCGTCACGTCGCCCGTACCGGCGAGGTCGTTCGCGCCGCGCTCGCGGGCTGAGCGGTCAGGCCGCGCCCGAAGGAGGCTCGCTCCGGCGGGGAGCGGCGGCGTCGACGACGGTGAGCGCCGTCATGTTGACGATGCGCCGCACGGTCGAGGTGGGGGTCAGGATGTGCACCGGCCGCGCCGGGCCGAGCAGGATCGGCCCCACCGTCACCCCCTCGCCGGCCACGATCTTGAGGGCGTTGAAGGTGATGTTGGCGGCATCGAGGTTCGGCATGACCAGGAGGTTCGCTTCGGCCGAGAGCCGCGAATCCGGGAACACCCGGTCCAGGATCCGCTTGGAGAGCGCAGCATCGGCATGCATCTCGCCCTCGACCTCGAGGTCGGGTGCGAGACGCTCCAGGAGCTCGCGCGCGGCGCGCATCTTCCGCGCCGATTCCGTGTCGGCCGAGCCGAAGCTCGAATGCGAGAGCAGCGCCACCCGCGGGGTCAGGCCGAAGCGGCGCACCTCCTCGGCCGCGAGCAGCGCCATCCGGGCGAGCTGCTCGGCCGTGGGGTCCGGGTTGATGTAGGTGTCGCACACGAACACCGTCTGCCTGGGCAGCATGAGGAGGTTCATGGCGGCGAAGGCCTGTACCCCTTCGGCGAGGCCCACCACGTCTGCCACGTGCTCGAGGTGGCTCTGGTACGAGCCGAACGTGCCGCACAACAGCCCGTCGACCCGGCCGTCGCGCAGGAGCATCGCGCCGATCAGGGTCGCGTTGCGCCGCATCTCGACGCGCGCCGCCTCGGGCGTCATGCCGCGCCGGCGCATCAGGCGGTAATAGACCTCGGCGGCCCGCGCGAGCTCGGCCTCGTCGTCGAGGCTCATCACCTCGTAGTCGCGCTCCGCCTCGAGGCGCAGCCCCAGCTCGCGCACGCTCGCCGCGATCGCATCCGGCCGGCCGATCAGGACCGGGCGCGCCAGCCCCTCGTCGACCACCACCTGCACCGCGCGCAAGGTCCGCGAATCCTCGCCCTCGGCATAGGCGATGCGCCGCCTGACCTCGGTCTCGGCGGCGGCGGCGAACACCGGCTGCATGATGGTGCCGGAGGTGTAGACGTAGCGCTCGAGCTGATGGCGGTAGGCCTTGAGGTCCTGGATCGGCCGGGTCGCCACGCCGCTGCGCATGGCGGCTTCGGCCACCGCCGGCGCCACGGTCGTGATCAGGCGCGGATCGAACGGGCGCGGAATCAGATACTCGGGGCCGAAGCGGATATCGTGCTTGCCGTAGGCCGCCGCCACCACGTCCGAGACGTCCGCCCGGGCCAGCTCGGCGATGGCGCGCACGCAGGCGAGCTTCATGTCCTCGTTGATCGTGGTGGCGCCGACGTCGAGGGCGCCGCGGAAGATGAAGGGAAAGCACAGGACGTTGTTGACCTGGTTCGGGTAGTCCGAGCGCCCGGTGGCGATGACGCAGTCGGGCCGGACCGCGAGCGCCAGCTCCGGCCGGATCTCGGGCTCGGGGTTGGCGAGTGCCAGGATCAGTGGCCGCTCGGCCATCTTCTCGACCATCTCGGCCGTGAGCACGCCCGCGGTCGAAAGGCCCAGGAACACGTCGGCCTCGGGCACGATGTCGGCGAGCGTGCGCGCGTCGGTGTCCTGTGCGTAGCGGGCCTTCTGCGCGTCGAGGCTGACGAGGCGGCCGGTGTGGAGCACGCCCCTGCTGTCGGTGACGAAGATGTTCTCCTTGCGCACGCCCAGGCCCACCGCGAGATCGAGGCAGGCGATCGCGGCGGCCCCCGCCCCCGAGCAGACGAGCTTGACGTCCTCGATCCTTTTCCCCACGACCTCGAGCCCGTTGAGGAGCGCGGCGGCCGCCACGATCGCGGTGCCGTGCTGGTCGTCGTGGAACACCGGAATCTTCATCCGCTCGCGCAGGCGGGTCTCGATCGTGAAGCACTCGGGCGCCTTGATGTCCTCGAGGTTGATCCCGCCGAAAGTGGGCTCGAGCGAGGCGATGATCTCGACCAACTTGTCGGGGTCGGTCGCGTCGATCTCGACGTCGAACACGTCGATGCCGGCGAACTTCTTGAACAGGCAGCCTTTGCCTTCCATCACGGGCTTGCCGGCAAGCGCACCGATGTTGCCGAGGCCCAGAACCGCGGTGCCGTTCGAGATCACGGCCACGAGGTTGCCCTTGGCCGTGTAGTCGTAGGCGGTGAGCGGGTCCTGCCTGATCGCGAGGCAGGGTGCGGCCACGCCGGGGCTGTAGGCCAGGGCGAGGTCGCGCTGGTTGGTCATGCCCTTGGTGGGGGTGACCGCGATCTTGCCGGGTGTCGGATAACGATGATAGTCGAGCGCGCTCTGGGTCAGCGGATCTTCCATGACAGCCTCCCGGCAGGCTCGGTCGCCTGCTCGACATGCTACGGGCGGGATCGGATTCCGGATCCTACCATCCCGCCCGACGAGCGGCAGCGCCTAGCGCGCGTGGCCCTGCCAGGGCCTGCGCGCGAGCGCGGCGACCAGGCAGACCGTGCCGAGCCCGGCCATGCCGAGCCCGAGGAGGCGCAGCATCGTGTCGGCGGTGGCGCCCGAAGCGACCTGCCCCTGCCAGCCGCCGTGGACCGCGGCCGTGGAACCCGATGGATCGTAGAGATTGCCGGGATGAGGGCCTTCCGGACGGGGAGCCAGCATGCCGCGCTCCTGGAACGTGCCGACCAGGCGGGTGGTCACGGCCTGCGGCAGGAGGGAGCGGGCGGCCTGGAGCAGCCGCCCGGCATCGCCGACCGTCACCTCGGCTCTCGGGTGATGCATCAGGCGCACGATCGCCTCGGCCACCTGCGCGGGCGGGTAGACCGGCGCCATGGCCTGAATGTCGTGGCCGGTGTAGTTGGCGGCGTGCTGGAAGATCGGGGTGTCGATCGCCGCCGGCATGACGGTGCAGACGTGAATGCCGGGCTCGTCCTTGACCTCCATGCGCAAGGCCTCGCTCAGGCCGCGCACGCCCCATTTGCTGGCGACGTAGGCGGCGGAGTAGATCTGGCCGACGCCGGCGACGATGGAGGCGATGTTGATCAGGGTGCCGCGCCGGCGCCGACGGAAATGGGCGAGCGCCACGCGTGCGCCATAGGCGGTGCCGAGAAGGTTGGTCTGGACGACGCGGGTGAAGTCCTCGGGCGGCACCTCGTCGATGCGGCCGATCAGGAGCACGCCGGCGTCGTTGATCCAGGCGTCGAAGCCGCCGAACTCGCGCTCGGCGCGGGCAGCGAGCTCCTCGACCTCGGGATAGGAGCCGACGTCGGTGGGCACGGCCAGGGCGCGGGCACCGAGATCGGCGCACTCGCGCTCGACCTCCTCGAGCTGGTCGGCGGAACGGGCGGCGAGCACGACCCTGGCACCGCGACCGGCGAAGGCATGAGCGGTGGCGCGGCCGATGCCGCTCGAAGCGCCCGTGATGACGACGACCCGATCCTTGAACTCCATCGCTGGCTCCTTCACGCGCGTGAGAGGGGTGAGCGGCGATACGGCGCGCCCGCCGGTCGGTCGGATCAACCGGCAGCGCCCGAGCCCGTTCCTATGCTCCGCGACGATCAGGAAAGCCGCCGATGCCGGTACCCGTCGCGGCTCAGCCGCCCTCGTAGCCGAGCAGTGTCGTCATCGGCACGTCGAGCCTGGCCCGGCCCTTGAGCCCCATGAGCTCGATCAGGAACACCGCCCCCGCCACCTCGGCCCCCACCTTCCGCAGGAGCTGCACCGAAGCCTGCGCCGTTCCGCCCGTGGCGAGGAGATCGTCGATCAGCACCACCCGGCTGCCGGCGGGCACGAGCCCTTCCGCCACCTGCAGCGTGTCGCTGCCGTATTCCAGATCGTAGGCGTGGCTCACCACGGCACCCGGCAGCTTTCCCACCTTGCGCACCATCGTGAAGCCGATGCCGAGCTTGTAGGCTACGGGTGCAGCGAAGATGAAGCCGCGGGATTCGATGGCGGCGAGCACGTCGGGGCGGTAGGCTCTGACCGCGTCGGCCAGCCGCTCGACCGTCTCCCGCCACGCCTCGGCATGGGCCAGCAACGTGGAGATGTCGTAGAACAGAATTCCGGGCTTGGGAAAGTCCGGGATCGTCCGGATGTGAGCCTTGAGATCCATGCGCGTTCGTCCCGTCCCGACCATGGTGGAGCCGCCGGTGCTCCGTGATGGCACGCCGCCGCCGCGCCGCCAAGCCATGACGCGACGCCAAGCCCTCGCCGCGGGCTGCGGCCTCGCGGCCGCGGCCGCCGCGTGGGCGGCCGCTGCTTCGGCCGAGACGGCGGGCGAGCTCTTCATCGAGACGGCCAAGGGCCCCCGACGCTTCACGGTCGAGCTCGCCGACACGCCCGAGACCCGGGCGAAAGGCCTCATGTTCCGCGAGAGCATGCCGGTCGACCATGGGATGCTGTTCGACTTCGGGACGGAGCAGCCGGTGGCGTTCTGGATGAGGAACACGCCGCTCCCGCTCGACATGCTGTTCATCGACGCGCACGGGGTCGTGGTCGGCATCGCGCGCGACACGACCCCTTACTCGGAGGAGCCGATCCCCTCGGGCCGGCCGGTCCGGGCGGTGCTCGAGGTCAACGCCGGCACCGCCGAGCGCCTCGGCATCGTACCGGGCGCTCGCGTGCGGCATCCGATCTTCGCGACCGGCGGCTGAGCGCGTCGGCGCCACCCGACCGAGCCGCTTCTCCGCCCGCCTTCCTGGCCTCCGCCGCCCCTGGCCGGGAGAAGGTCTGCCGAAGCCGCGAAAGCCGGATGCCGCCGCGACGCCGGCCACGGCTCGCGAGGGCCGCTCGCTCTTGCCGCCCGCAGCAGGTGCTGCCGACCGTCTTTCCCGAAGCGGGCCGCGGATCGAAGGCCGGACGTGGCGCGGCTACGATCCGCCGGCGCTCCGACGTCCATGGGCGCCGTGTCCCGCCTCCGTCCCGCCGACGGGCTCGTCCACGTCGGCACGCGGGCTCGGCCGGTCGCCGGAAGCCTCGTGTGCCTCGCGATAATCCTGCTCGCGCACGAGCCAGTAGACCCCGCCCAGGGCCAGCACGGCGAGCGCCAGGCCGATCAGGGTGAGCGGCTCGGTCTTGGTCGCGTCGATGAGGATGAACTTGCGCACGAGCGCCAGGAGCGCGATCAGCACCACGGTCTGGACCTGGACGATGCTGTGCTTGCGCTCGAGCACGCCCAAGAGCGAGTGCTTGAACTCGAGCGCGATCAGCACGGTCATGATCATGCCGAAGATGGTCTGGAACACCGTCTGGTTGGCCGGATCGACCGCGTCGACCAGCAGCAGCATCACGATGCGGGCGCTCAGGTGCCAGGTCGCGGCCAGGATCACCGCCGCGATCAGAAGCGTCAGGATGAGGCAGACGATCTGCTCGAACCGCTCGTAGAAGGTGAGCGTGCTCCAGTTCTCACGGGTCTCCTGAAAGCTGTTCCTCGTGTTCATGCAGCGGTCTCGGTCACAGGGAATGTTCTAGGGGTCTGGAGACGGAGCGCGGGTCGGATGGCCCGATGGCGAGGGTCGAGCATCTCGGGAAGCTGCCGGGTCATTCTCGGGCGTGCCGCGGATGCCCCGATGTCGTCGGCGCGACGCCATGCTTCGCGGAGCTTTGGTCCACGCACCTTCGACGACGGAGCTCGACGCTGTCGATCATGGGCGTCGCTCCAGGTCAGATTACGCGCGATTCCCGACATCTGGAAGAGCGATGCCGACCGGCTGCGCCGGGCCTCCCGCGGCTGTGGCGGGACGACACCCACGAGCGGTGCCGCCGGCAGGTCGTGTGCCCGGCTCCAGCTCAGGATCAGCGGGGAGGCCCGATCCCACCGGCACGCCCCGTCCACCGTCGGTCGCGTCCGGCGGACCCGCCATCGGCACTGCCGGCCCATGGCCGCGAGCCATCCGCAGAGTCCGACGTGCACGACCGTCTCAGCCGTCCCTGCTGGACGACCGCCCTCGTGCACCCACGTCCTTCCGTCCTCACGCCGGGGCAATCCTGCCGGACCTCGGCGCGACGGCAGGCGCCGGCCAGCCGTCGATCCGCATCGGCACGCGCGCCCCGTTCCCGAAGCTCTCTGCCGATCGGGCGAGGATCGGCCGCCCGCGATCACGCCCGCCCGCCGTGCGTCTTCGCGCGAGCGAATCGGGCTGCTCCAGCGAGCGGCGCCACACGACACGGTGCCGGATCGGGGCATCATCGATCTAGGCTTTTCATCCTAAATATGCTACGTTCCTCATCCGTCGAGCAACCCGCCGCGGTTCGGAGCCGAGCGATGGACGTGACGAGCAGCCCCTCCCCCGACCGGCCGAGGCTCACCCGGGCCGAGGCCGCGCGCCTGAACGGCGCGAAGTCCCGTGGTCCCGTCACCGAGGCCGGCAAGCGCCGCTCCGCCATGAACGCGCTGAAGCACGGGCTCACCGCCGACCGCTTCACGCTCTCCCGCGGCGAGGACGCCGAGGCCTACGCCGAGCTCGAATCCCGCCTCGCCGCGCGCTTCGCGCCGCAGGACGAGATCGCGGCCCATCTCGTGCAGCGCCTGGCCTCGGTGATGTGGCGCCAGTACCGGGGTGATCGGATCGAGGCCGAGGTGCTGGCCCAGCGCGAGCGGCGGCCCGATTCCAGCTACATCGGCGGCTACGTGCCGGGCTCGCCCTTGGTCTGGGACGCGGGCCGCTTCAACGCCGTGCAGCGCTACCAGGCGCGGCTCGACCGGATGCTGTTCCGCCTGCTCGACGCCCTCGCCCGCCACGAGCCTCTGCCCGAGCCGGACGAGGCCGCGGCAGCGCCGGTCGAGCCGGCCGCGGCCGGGTCCGTAGCGGCACCGGCGGCAGCCGGGGCGACGCCACGAGACGAGCCCGCGATCGCGCCCCGCAGCGCGGCAGCGCGACGAAACGAGCCGACGGCGCCGCGAAACGAACCCACGGCGGCGGCTACGGATGGAAAGGCCTCGCCGCACGCCGCGCTGCCGCCCATGGGCGAAGCCGGAAAACCGGCGCCCGCCTCGGCGCCCGATATCGGGCCGTCCCGTAGCATGGGGGTGGAGGCGTTCCTGCAGATGCGCCGAGGCATCGCGGCCGGGCAGGCAGCGGGGTGGGGCGGCCCGGCGCCGGCGGGCGCGCCGCTGCGAAACGAACCCGAGAGGGCAGCAGCGGCGGCGTCGGTCGGAGCGCCGGTCACGCTGCCGAAGGACGGGCAAGATGCCGTCGCCCGAAGCGCCGGCAGCCCCGCGGCGCCACCGCCCGCTCTGCTCGAGGCTTCCGCGCCCGATCGCCGCCTCGAGCTTCGGTATCTCCTGGCGAGCGGCGACCGGGCCGGCGTCGAGCGCTTCGTGGAGGCGGGCCACATGAGCCGGCTCGGGCCGGCGTGGTCCGAGGTGCTGCCCGCCACGCCGGACTGCCCGACGGCGGTCAATCCGCGAGCCGCTCGCAGAAGCGGATGATCCTGGCGCAGGCCTCCTCGAGCAACGCCGTGCTCGTGGCGTAGGAGATGCGGAAATAAGGGTCGAGGCCGAAGGCGCTGCCATGGACCACGGCGACCCCCTCCTCGTTCAGGAGCTCGCGCGCGAAGTCCTCGCTGGTGGCGAGCGTCACCCCCTTGGCCGTGCGCCTGCCGATGACCCCGGCGCAGCTCGGATAGACGTAGAAAGCGCCCTCGGGCCGATGACAGCGCAGGCCAGGAGCGCGGTTCAGCATGTCCACGACGAGGTCGCGCCGCTCCTTGTAGACCGCGTTGCGCTCGGGCAGGAACGAGAGATCGCCGGTAAGGGCCGCCACCGCCGCCGCCTGGCTGATCGAGGACGGGTTCGAGGTCGACTGCGACTGGATGACACCGATCGCCTTGATCAGCTCCTTGGGCCCGCCGGCATAGCCGATCCGCCAGCCCGTCATGGCATAGGCCTTGGAGACGCCGTTGACCGTGAGCGTGCGACTCCTGAGCGAAGGCTCGACCTGGACCGCGGTCGCGAAGGTGAACCCGTCGTAGACCAGGTGCTCGTACATGTCGTCCGTCATCAGCCACACGTGCGGATGGCGGACGAGGACGTCGGTGAGCGCCTTGAGCTCTTCGGCGCTGTAGGCGGCACCGGTCGGGTTGTTGGGCGAGTTGAGGACGACCCACTTGGTCTTGGGCGAGATCGCCTCCTCGAGGTCCTCGGGCCGAAGCTTGAAGCCGGTCTGCTCGGGACAGGAGACGAACCTGGGCGTACCACCCGCGAGCAGCACCATGTCGGGGTAGGACACCCAGTAGGGGGCGGGGATCACCACCTCGTCACCGGGCTCCACCGTCGCCATGAAGGCGTTGTAGAGCACCTGCTTGCCGCCCGTGCCGACGGTGATCTCGTCGGTGCGGTACTCGATGCCGTTCTCGCGCTTGAACTTCAGGGCGATCGCCTGCTTCAGCTCGGGCGTGCCGTCCACGGCCGTGTACTTGGTCTCGCCCCGGCGGATGGCCGCGATCGCCGCCTCCTTGATGTGCTCCGGCGTGTCGAAGTCGGGCTCGCCGGCGCCGAGGCCGATCACGTCGCGGCCTTGCGCCTTCAGCTCGCGCGCGAGATTGGTGACCGCGATGGTGGGCGAGGGCTTGATGCGGGCGAGGCTCGAGGACAGGATCGACACGCTTGGAGACTCCCGGCGCTGCAGTCGGCCCCCCTCTTAGTTCCGAGCGCCCGCTCTGACAACCGCCGCCACACGGCCGACCTCGGGCGCTCGGCCCGGCGCGGCCTCGCCCGCGGAGCTCGGGCAGGGCGCCCGCGCCGTACGGGCCGAAGCGCCGACACCGTTCCGGTCCTGCGCGTGGCCGGCAGGGCCGCGCCCGTTTCCCGGCCGCCGAACCGTCCGCCAGCGGGTGTACCGCACGCCCGGGCCTCGCCGCTCCTCGCCGACGTCCGGCGGACTCCGGGACCATCATGGCGGCACCGGGATCAGGACGCGACGCGACGAGACCAACCGCAGCCGGCTGCCGGGAAGCCGTACGGACTGCGGCACGACGACCCTCGCACCGGGTGCCGGCGACGGCTGCAGCACGTCCGCCCGGCCCGTGGCCGGGATCAGCTCGAGGACGCCGCGACCCGAGACGCCTGCGGCCCCACGGCTCGGCGCAGCCGGAGACGGGCGCCGCTCCGGGAAGGTTGCCGGCCGCAGAGGCAAGGCTGCCGGCCGCAGGCTCGTCAGGCCAGCGACGGAACGCGGCCCGATGCGGCCCCACATGCTCTCCGGTACGGCATCCCGCCCTTCCCCGATCCGGCCCGCGGCCGGCAGGAGACGGACGAAGCCGCGCGCCGCTGCCGTCTGCAGCGGCGGCGAAACGCGCGGGCGCAGCACGTCGGGGGCTACCCCTTCGCGACCTCCCGTCAGCTCGGGCGCACGCCCCAGCCGTACCTCCTGCCAACGGTCGTAGACCTTCTCGCGGTAGGCGCGCCCTTCCTCCTCGCGCGCGGTGTGGTAGCGCTCGACGGCTCTGGCCCAGGAGGGGGAGCTGTCGCGCAAGCGGCTCAGGAAGCCGGCGCCGTAGGCGACGTTGCGGGCGGGATCGAACGCCTCGTCGAGGCTCGCGAACGCCCCCGGATGGTGCATCAGGTTGATCTGCATGCAGCCCACGTCGATGTTGCGCCGCCCGCTGCGCTGCAGGCCTTCGACATGGGCGATCGCCTCGGCCTTGGTCGCGAAGTAGCGGCCATCGCCGCCGCTGTTCACGGTCCAGGGCCAGGGCGCCGTCCGGCCCCGGCGCGCGTCGTAGCGCCCGGACTCGCTGAGCGCCACGGCGCCCAGAAGGCCCGGCGGGACCCGGCTCGATGCCTCGGCGGCCCGGATCGCGGCAGCGCAGAGCTCGGCGTCGTCGGCCAGCGCCGGCCGCACGACGGGCGGACCGGCAAGGAGGAAAAGCGGAAGGAGAAGAACGACCAGCCGCACCGGTATGCGCATCCTCTCGTGTGCCGCCGAGAGGATGGCACGCGAGGGCTTAAGCCATCCTTAAGGCCCGACCGGAGCCGATGCCGCAGATCCGGACGGGCGCCGGCACGGGGCGCGGCACATGATGCGCGAGCTCGAGCACGGTCTCGGTCAGAAGGCGGACGAGCTCGCCCAGGAGTTCCTGCAGCCAGGCGAAGCCGGCGTGCGGCTCGTGGCTGGCCTCGTCCATGAACAGGCTGCGCCGGAGCTCGAGCTGGAGCGCATGGCTGCCCTGGAGCGGCCGGCCGTAATGCTCGGTGATGTGGCCGCCGGCATAAGGACGGTTGCGCGCGACCTTGAGCCCGGCGGCGGCGAGGAAGCGCTCGGCCACCTCGACGAGCCGCGGATGGCAGCTCCGCCCGAAGCGGTCGCCCAGTGCCACGTCGACCGGCGCCTCGTCGCGCAGCGGCGGCTGGACGGTGGGCATGGAGTGGCAGTCGAGCACGAACGCGGCGCCGAAGCGCTGGCGCCGCTCGCGGACGAGACCTGCGAGCTCGGCATGGTAGGGCTCGTAGACCTCAGCGAGCCGGCGCTCCAGTTCGGCGACCGTCAGGCGCTCGCGATAGATGGGCTCGCCCATGAGGCGGGTAGGAACGATGCCGAGGCCGGCGCGTGCCTTGACGGTGAGTCTCAGGTCGGGGGCCGCTGCCGGGTCGAGGAGTGCTTCGGGGTCGAGCTCCGAGGCCTCGCGGTTGAGGTCCACGACGGCGCGCGGGTAGGTGGCGGCGATCAGCGTGGCGCCGGCCGCGCAGCCGCGGACGACCAGCTCGTCGATCGGGCCGTCCTCGAGCGGGCGGAGCTGCTCGGCGGTCACCCGGAGCTGGGCCAGGAGGTCCTCCGGATAGAGCCGGCCGCTGTGCGGCGAGGAGAGCACGACCGGCGAGTGCTGGCCGACCGGAGCAACGATCAGGTAGGGCACGCTCTGAGACTGCTGCATCGCCTTTCTTCGCCCGTGGTGCCGGGGACAACACCATAGCGCGATCGGCGCCGCAAGCGGCGACGGGGCCGCAGCAGCGGATATGCCACGCCGGCCCGCAAAACACCCCTTGCGCCGGCCCGCGGTTTTGCCTAGAAGCCGGGGCCACGGGCGCGTAGCTCAGCGGGAGAGCACTACGTTGACATCGTAGGGGTCACTGGTTCAATCCCAGTCGCGCCCACCATTCCCGTCGAGAACCTCGCCAGGAACTCTTTCTCGGGTTCCATCTTCCGAGGCGCAGCGATCCTGCCTCGTCATCCGACGTCGTCATTCGGTCGTCCGCAGCGTACATCGTCGCCCTCGCCGTGCTCCCGCGCAGCTCGGCCGTCGTCACCCGAGCCGGAGCGGAACGGTCCGGATGGGCGGGAAAGGATTGCGTGCAACCATCCGTCACATCGCGTCGTGGCGATATGAGCCCCTAGCTTTCTGCTGCGAAACGAACGACGCCTCGTTGGACCGATCGGACATGATCCGGCTTTTCCCGCTGCGCTCGACGAGCGGCAGCCCCTGGCGGCTCGGCACCGCGGTGCCGCTTTGCGACGTCGCGAACGAGCCGGCCGCCATGCGACGGCTGGCGGACGCCGGTATCGTCGAGCGATGATGCCACCTCCCCTGCCGCCCGACGAGTCCGCGCGTCTCGAGGCGCTGCATCGCCTCGACATCCTCGACACGGCACCCGAGCCCGTGTTCGACCGCATCGCCCGGCTCGCCGCCAGCCTGTTCGCGGCGCCGATCGCGTTCGTGAGCCTCGTCGATGCGGAGCGTCAGTGGTTCAAGGCGCGCTGCGGCATCGACACCACGGAAACCCCGCGCGAGCACGCCTTCTGCGCCCACGCGATCCTCGCCAGCGCGGCGCTCGTCGTCGAGGATGCGCATGAAGACCCCCGCTTCGCCGACAGCCCACTGGTGACCGACACCCCGCGCATCCGCTTCTACGCGGGTGCACCGATCGTCACGAGCGACGGCTTCCGCCTTGGCGCGGTCTGCGCGATCGACACGGTCCCGCGCTCGCCCACCGCCGAGCAGATACGCGGTCTCGAGGACCTCGCGGCCATCGTCGCGACCCAGCTCGAGCTGCGCCGCACGGCGCAGGAGCACACGATCTACCGGGCGATGGTCGAAGCGATGCCGGACCAGGTCTACGCCAAGGACCCGGACAGCCGCTTCATCGCCGCGAACCTGGCCACCGCCGCCTTCATGGGTGTGGCGAGCGCCAAGGATCTCGTCGGCAGGAGCGATACCGACTTCCATCCCCCGGAGCTCGCCGAGGCCTATCGGCGCCACGAGCAGGCCGTGCTCGCCCGAGG
This sequence comes from Benzoatithermus flavus, assembly GCF_037908215.1. Lineage (NCBI taxonomy): Bacteria > Pseudomonadati > Pseudomonadota > Alphaproteobacteria > Geminicoccales > Geminicoccaceae > Benzoatithermus > Benzoatithermus flavus. Next base: position 331,315 of record NZ_JBBLZC010000001.1, read on the forward strand.
GGAGGCCATCGTCGTCGAGGAGATCGTGAGGCGGCGCGACGGCAGCACGCGCTGGCTCTGCTCGCTCAAGGCGCCGATCCGCGACGAGAGGGGCCGGATCGTCGGCCTCGTCGGGCACAATCGCGACATCACCGCGGAGAAGCGGCTGCGGGAGGAACTGGCAGCGACGCGGCAGCACCTCCAGGACGCCCTCGAGAACATGGCGGACGGCCTCGTTCTCTACGACCAGGACGAGAGGATCGTCCTGTGGAACAGGAAGGTCGAGGAGCTCTTTCCGCGCAGTCTGGAGGAGCGGGTGGCCGGCCGCCCCATCCACGAGCTCGCGCGTGCGATGGCGCTGCGCGGCGAATACAAAGGAATCGGCGCGCTGGACGCGGAGTGCTGGTTCGCGGAGCAGTACGCCGGCTTTCTCTCCCCGGAAGGATCGGCGTTCGAGACCGCGAGCGGGATCTGGCTCCAGGGCATCGCGCGTCGGACCAGCTCCGGCGGGCTGGTCGTGGTCTACCGCGACATCACCCGGCTGAAGCACGCCGAGGCGGCGGCACAGGCGAACGCGGCCCGGCTCGGCGCGATCCTGGACACCGTGCTCGACGGCATCGTCACCATCGACGAGCAGGGCACGATCGAGGCAGTCAACCCCGCTGCCGAGCGTCTGTTCGGCTATGCCGCCGAAGAGATGATCGGCCGCAGCATCACCATGCTGATGCCGGAGACCCATCGCCTCGCCCATGGCGACCGCATCGCCCGCTATCTCGTCACCGGCGAGCGCCGGGCGATCAGGATCGGCTGCGAGGGGGAAGGACGACGCAAGGACGGCGCCGTTTTCCCGGTCGAGCTCACCGTCGGCGAGACCCGGCTCCACGGCCGCAGGCTGCTCACCGGGGTCGTGCGCGACGTCACGGAACGCAAGGAGCGCGAGCGCGAGCTCGCGGCGGCGCGGGTGGCCGCGGAGGCTGCGGCCGAGGCCAAGGCGCGCTTCCTCGCCCAGATGAGCCACGAGATCAGGACGCCCATGACCGCGGTGCTGGGCTTCGCCGAGCTGCTCCGGGCGAGCGTGCTCGATCCCGAGCAGAAAGCCCAGGTCGAGATCATCCTCAAGACCGGCCGGGATCTCCTCGCCATCCTCAACGACGTGCTCGACTTCTCGAAGCTCGAGGCCGGCAAGCTCGAGATCGCGCACGAATCCTTCCGTCTCGACCGGCTCCTGCAGGAGCTCGTCTCGGTGGCGAGCGTCCTGCTCGCCGACAAGCCCGTCGGATTCGAGCTTCTGGCCGACCCGTCCCTGCCCTCGGCCGTCACGGGCGATCCCATCCGGCTCAAGCAGGTGCTCACGAACCTGCTGGGCAACGCCGCCAAGTTCACCGAGAAGGGATGGATCCGGCTCCAGGCGATGCCGGCGAGCGACCGCGTCGTGCGCTTCGCCGTCACGGATACCGGCCCCGGCATCGCGCCCGAGCAGCGGGGAAAGCTGTTCGAGAGCTTCAGCCAACTCGATACCACGCGCGGTCGGCACGGCGGCACCGGACTGGGGCTCGCGATCTCGAAGCAGCTGGTCGAGCGCATGGGCGGCCGGATCGGGGCCGAGAGTGCCTCCGGACAGGGCTCGACCTTCTGGTTCGAGCTACCGCTCTCACCCGCGGCCGAGGCGCCATCGCCGTCGCCCCCGGCCGAGGTGGGGATGCGCCCTCTCTCGGTGCTGGTGGCGGACGACGTGTTCACCAACCGCGAACTCCTGAAGGCGCTGCTGCAGCGCGACGGGCATCGGGTGCGGCTCGTGGTCAACGGGGCGGAGGCGGTGACGGCGGTGCGGGACGAGGTACCGGATCTCGTGCTCATGGACGTGAGCATGCCGGAGATGGACGGGCTCGAGGCGACACGGCGTATCCGCAGCCTGGGCGGGGCGGCGGAATCGGTACCGATCGTGGCCATCACCGCGCATGCCTTCGCCGCCGACGTCGAGGCCTGCCGCAACGCCGGCATGAACGACCATCTCGCCAAGCCCATCGACCCGCAAAAGCTGCGCGAGGTCCTCGCCCGGATCGGTCCGAGGTCAGCCGGCGCGAGCCGGGATGCCGTCCCGCCGGAGCTCACGGACGTCACCGTCGCGCGGCAGCACGCTGCCGGAGGCACGGGCTGACATGCGGCACTCCGACAACGTGCACAACGTGCAAGGATCGCGCCGGGTCCGTGCCATCGGCCTGCGGGACCGGCTGATTCTCTGGCTCGCGCTGATCATCGGCCTGCTGTTCGTCGTCGACGGCGCCGTGCTGCAGCTCGTCGTCCTGCCGAGCTTCGAGCAGGTGGAGAACGCCGAGGCCGAGAGGAGCTTCGACCGCGCGCTCAACGCCCTGAACGGCGAGCTACAGGAGCTGCACGCCAATGCCGCCGATTATGCGACCTGGGACGACAGCTACGCGTTCGCGGCGGGCGAGGAGAATGGCTATGCCGAGACCAACGGCACGCCGGTGTCGATGGGGCACCTCGACCTCGCCGTGTTCGCCGTGCTCGACCGGCAGGGTGCGCTTCGCCTCGGGCGGCTGCGGCACGAGGACGGCGTGGCTCCCTTACCCGACGCGCTGCTGCCGACGCTGCTCGAGCTGCAGCGGCGCTTCGCGCACGAGGGCGGCGAAGGGATCGTCAGCACCGCGCACGGCCTCTGGCTCGCCTCCATTCAGCCGATCCTGCGCAGCGACGGCAGCGGACCGCCGGTAGGCACCTTGATCATGGCCCGCTGGCTCGATGAGAAGGTGCGGGCCAGGCTCGAGGAGCGGACCCAGGAGCGGATCGCCTTCTGGCGTGCCGATGGTACTCTTCTGCCGCTGCAGGAAGCGGCGGCGCTGCGCGAGCTCGTGCAGAGCGGCGCGACGCACCTGCTGCGGGTCGACGAGGGGGACGACGTCGCCGTCCATGGGCTGCTGCGCGACGTCGCCGATGCGCCGGCGCTGCTGCTGCGGGTCGACACGCCGCGCAGTGCCACCCGCCTCGGCGCCGAAGCGGTCCGGACGGCGACGCTCGGCCTCGTCGTCAGCGCCGTGGTGGCGCTCCTCGTGCTGCGGCTGCTCCTGCAGCATCTGGTCGTGAGCCCGCTCTCGATCCTCGCCACGCACATGCTGGGCATCCGGCGCACGGGCGATCTGTCGCGCCCGCTCGTGCTCGAGCGCGACGACGAGATCGGCGCCCTCGCCCGCGCCTTCGACGACATGCGGACGCGCCTGCATGCCGCGCATCGGGAGCTGCGCGACGTCTTCGACAGCGTCGGCGACCTGTTCTTCGCGCTCGACCGCGAGTTCCGCTTCATCGTCGTCAACCGCGCCTGCCTCGAGACCTGGGGCATGACCGAGGAGCAGGTGATCGGCCGGCCGATTCTCGCCGTGCTGCCGCGGCTCGAGGGCAGCGAGTGCTTCGAGGCGATGCGGCGGGTGTTCCTGAGCGGCAGGCCCCAGCGGATCGAGACCTTCTCGCCGATCATGCAGTGCTGGGTCGAGTTCTATGCCACCACCCGTTCCGACGGCAGGCTCACCGTCCACCTCCAGGACATCACCAGGCGCAAGGAGGCCGAGCGGGCGAAATCGGCCTTCCTCGCCACGATGAGCCACGAGATCAGAACCCCGCTCACCGCCATCCTGGGCTTCGCCGACCTTCTGGCGCGCTCGCCGCTCTCGCCCGAGCAGCAGAAGCACCTGCGCATCGTCCGCGACACCGGCAAGACCCTGCTCACGGTGGTCAACGACATTCTCGACCTCTCCAAGCTCGAGGCCGGCAAGATGAGCCTCGAGCGGATCCCGGTCGATCTACCGGCACTCCTGCGCGAAGCCCTGGCCACGGTCGAGCTCCTGGGCGCCGAGAAGGGCCTCGCCTTCCGCGCCGAGATCGCAGCCGACCTGCCGTGCCGGGTCCGGAGCGATCCGGTGCGGCTGAAGCAGGTGGTCGGCAATCTGCTGTTCAATGCGCTCAAGTTCACGGAGAAGGGTGGCATCACGCTGCGGGCGCGCATCGTCGACCGTGACGATGCGCAGGTGCGGGTGCGCGTGGAGGTGGAGGATACCGGGATCGGGGTGGCGCCCGAGCATCTGCCACGGCTGTTCACGATGTTCGAGCAGGCGGATCAGACCACGACGCGCCGCTTCGGCGGGACGGGCCTGGGGCTCGCGATCTGCAAGCGGCTGGTCGAGACCATGGGCGGGACGATCGGCGTCGTGAGCCGGCCCGGAGCCGGCAGCACCTTCTGGTTCGAGCTGCCGCTCGAGCCGGCTGCGGCGGAGGAGCGGCCCGAGCCCGTCCGCGCCACCGCCGACGCACCGGGCACGGACCGGGCGCTGCGCGTGCTCGTCGTCGACGACATCGCCACCAACCGGATGCTGCTCTCGGCCCTGCTCGGCGGGCTCGGACATGCGCCGGCCATGGCCGAGGACGGAATCAAGGCGGTCGAAGCGGCGACCCGCGAGCGGTTCGACCTGATCCTGATGGACCTGCACATGCCGGGCATGGACGGGTTCATGGCGACCCAGGCCATCCGCTCGGGCGGCGGACCCAATGCCACCACACCGATCGTGGCGCTGAGCGCCGACGTGCTGCCGGAAACGGCCCGTGCGTGCCGGACGGCCGGCATGGACGGCAATCTCGCCAAGCCGATCGAGGCGGAGCGGCTCAAGGAGGTGCTCGGAATGGCCGCTGCCCGGTCCACAGACGGGGCCGGCAGCATCGCGGCCTGACGGCTCGCCGGCGCCGCTCAGCCGAGCGGCGGCAGGACCACGGCACCGAAGGCGGCGGTGCTCGCGAGGAGCGTCCGGGCGAAGTCGCCGGCATAGCTCCTGGGCGCGGCGAGCTCGAAGGTGGGGGCCGGCTCGAGCGGCCAGAGCGTGACGCCGATATGGGCCATGCTGGTCACCGCGACGTCGCCGGGGCCGAACGCGCGCGGGTGCAGGTCGATCGGCAGCACCCGCTGCAGCGCCTCGCGGGCGTGCGGACCGGTGACGCGGACCACGGCGTAGGCGTCGGACTGATCGACGGCCGAGGCGAGGCCGGCGAGCATTTCGGCAAGGCGGAGCCCAAGGCCCTCTTCGTGGAGAGCGAGCCACTTGCCGGGGCCGACGCCGAGAAAGGCGATCCCGCCGGATGCGGCCCGCTTCGGCCCTTGCGGCAGGTCGAGCCCGAAGCGGTCGCGGACCAGCCCGGCGAGCTCGGCGGCACGGCCGCGGCGGGCCTGAACACCCATGATGACGAGGCCGGCCCGCTCGCGCAAGGTCACGCCATTGCCCTCGCCGTGCCGGCCGGCGGCGAGGAAGCCTTCCAGCGGCAGGCGGGGTGCCAGCAGCGGCTGAAGATCAGGCATGGAGGCGCTTTCCTTCGGGATCGACGAAGACCGGCGAGCAGACCTCGACCTCGACGTCGCCGCCGCGGACGGGATCGTGAGCGCGCACGCGCTCGCCGTGACGCTCGGCCCCGCGGCGCAGCAGGCCGAGGCCGATCCAGTGACCGAGGCTCGGCGAGAACGCGACCGAGGTGAGATAGCCCTCGTCGTTCTCGGCGGTGGCGGCGACGCCGAGCTGCAGGAAGTGGGCGCCGGCGCGCAGGCGCTGCGCGCGCTCGACCGGCTTCACGCCCACGAGCGTGGGGCGGTCGGGATCGGTGAGGCCCGGCCGCTGCGCCATGATGCGGCCGATGAAGTCCTTCTTGGTCGAGAGCATCTTGCCGAGGCCGAGGTCGCGCGCCGTGGTCTGGCCGTTGAGCTCGCCGCCGGCGACGTGGCCTTTCTCGATCCGCATCACGCTCAGGGCCTCGGTGCCGTAAGCGGTGATGCCGAAGTCGGCGCCCGCCGCCATGACGGCGCGGGCGAGCGCGTCGCCGAAGCGGGCCGGCACGGCCAGCTCGTAGGCGAGCTCGCCCGAGAAGGAGAGCCGGAACAGGCGTGCCGGCGTGCCGCCACAGACCGTGAGCTCGGCCGAGGCGAGATAGGGGAAGCCTTCGTTCGAGACGTCGAAGCCGGGGTCGACCAGCCGGCGCACCACCTCGCGGGATTTCGGGCCGGCGATGGCGTACTGCGCCCACTGGTCGGTGATCGAGGCGAGCTGCACGTCGAGCTCGGGCCACAAGACCTGGCGGCAGAACTCGAGATGCTGCATCACCTTCACGGCGTTGGCCGTGGTGGTCGACATCACGTAGTGATCGGGCGCGAGCCGGGCGCTGGTGCCGTCGTCCATGACGAACCCGTCCTCGCGCAGCATGAGGCCGTAGCGTGCCTTGCCGACGGGAAGGGTCGAGAACATGTTGACGTAGACGCGATCCAGGAAGATGCCGGCGTCCTCGCCGCGGATGTCGATCTTGCCGAGGGTGGAGACGTCGCACATGCCGACGGCGGAGCGCACGGTCGTCACCTCGCGCACCACGCTCTCGAGCCAGTCCTTCTCGCCCGGCCGCGGGAACCACTGCGCGCGGAGCCACAGGCCCGCCTCGACGAACACCGCCCCCTGCTCCTCCGCCCAGGCATGGCCGGGCGTGCGCCGGGTCGGGCGGAAATGCCTGCCGCGATGCTCGGCAGCGAACGCGCCGATCGTGACCGGAACGTGCGGCGGGCGGAGCCGCGTCGTTCCGGTAGCCGGGATCGTGCGGCCCGTGAGCGCCGCCATGATGGCGAGGCCGTTGACGTTCGAGGTCTTGCCCTGATCGGTCGCCATGCCGAGCGTGGTGTAGCGCTTCAGGTGCTCCACGCTCGTGAAGCCCTCGCGGTGGGCGAGGGCCACGTCCTTGTCGGTGACGTCGTTCTGCTGGTCGACGAACGCCTTCTTCCTGGCCCCCGTCACCTGCCAGAGCGGCGTCGTGCTGCCGGCATCGTCGCTGGTCGCGGGCAGCTCCGGCAGGACGGCCGCGAAGCCCGCCGCCTCGGCGGCCTCGACGCCGGCCCGAGCACCGCCCGACAGCGCGTCGCCCAAGGCGAAGGCGCCGGCGGCGGCACCGGCCACGCGCATGCCGGGAGGCAGCGGCTCGCCCGGCACGAAGGCGGCGAGCGCTTCCGACCATCGCGGCCGGCCACCCAGATGGGTCGCGAGTCCGAGCGCCGGGTTCCAGCCGCCGGACACGGCGAGGAGGTCGGCCGCAATCTCGAGCCGCCTGCCGGAGGCGGTCTCGACGGCGAGCTTGCGCACGCCGCCCGCACCGCCGTGAGCATCGAGGACGACCGCACCGGCATGGACCTCGGTCCCGGCACGTTCCGCGGCCTTGGCCGAGCCGGCCGGAGGCTCCGGGCGGGCGTCGATCGCGGCTGCGACCTCGATCCCGGCGGCCCGGAGATCGGCCACGGTGCGCCAGCCATCGTCGCTCGTGGTGAACACCACCGCCCGGCGTCCGGGCGTCACCCCGAACCGGTTGAGGTAGGAGCGCACGGCCGAGGCCAGCATGACGCCGGGCCGGTCGTTGCCGCCGAAGACGATCGGCCGCTCGACGGCACCGCCGGCGAGCACGGCCTGGTGCGCCACGATCTTCCAGTAGCGCTGCCGCGGCTCGTGAGGGCCGGGCACGGGGCGATGGTCCGCGACCTGCTCGAGGGCGGCATAGGTGCCGCCGTCGTAGACGCCGAACACCGAGGTGCGGCGCAGGATCCGGACCTCGGGCAACGAGGCGAGCTCGGCCTCGGTCAAGGCCGCCCAGTCGGCTCCCGCCATGCCGCCGACCTCCAGCCGCTCCGACAGGAGCCGGCCGCCGAGAGCGAAATCGGCGTCACATAAGATCACCCGCGCTCCGGCACGCCCCGCGGCGAGCGCCGCCATGAGGCCGGCGGGCCCCGCGCCGATCACGAGCACATCGCAGAAGGCGTGCGCCTTTTCATAAGAATCGGGGTCGGGCTCCCCCGACGCCCGGCCGAGGCCGGCGGCACGGCGGATCAGAGGCTCGTAGAGCTTCTCCCAGAGCGCCGCCGGCCACATGAAGGTCTTGTAGTAGAAGCCGGCGACGAACAGCGGCGAGAAGAGCTGGTTCGCCGCCATGATGTCGAAGGCGAGCGAGGGCCAGCGATTCTGGCTCGCGGCCTCGAGGCCGTCGTAGAGCTCGATCGTGGTGGCCTTGGTGTTGGGCTCGCGCCTCGCACCCTTGCGCAGCTCGACCAGCGCGTTCGGCTCCTCGGGGCCGGCGGTGAGGATGCCGCGCGGACGGTGATACTTGAAGGAGCGGCCGACGAGCCTGATGCCGTTGGCGAGAAGGGCCGAGGCCAGCGTATCACCGGGATGGCCCTCGAGCACGCGGCCGTCGAAGGTGAAGCGGTAATACCGGGTGCGGTCGACCAGCCCGCCGGTCGCGAGGCGGTTGGGCTGGAGCCCGGCCTGGGTGAGCCTGCCGACGATCATGAGCCGGCCTCCTCGCCGCGCGGCCAGGTCACGGCCAGGATGGTATGGCTGGTGGTGTCGCGCGTGACCTCGAGCCAGCTGCGGCAGCCGCTGCCGTGGTACCAGAGCTCGCGATGCGGTCCGGCTGGGTTGTCGCGAAGATAGACGTAGGCGTGCCAGGCCTCGGGCGAGGCATCGGCCGTCGGGCGCGCCTTCAGGGCCGCGTCGCCGAGATAGGTGAACTCGTGCACGTCGCGCTCACCGCAATAGGGGCAGGGGATCCGCATAGGCTCGGGCTCAATGCAGGTTCGGTTGCGCGCCCTGGCCCTTCTCGTCGATGAGATGGCCGGTCGCGAAACGGTCGAGGCGGTAGGCGGCAGCCGCGGGATGCGGCTCGTTCCTGGCGAGGAGATGGGCGAAGCACCAGCCCGAGGCCGGCGTCGCCTTGAAGCCGCCGTAGCACCAGCCGGCATTCAGGTAGAGTCCGTCCAGAGGCGTCTTGTCGATGATCGGCGAGCCGTCCATCGACATGTCCATGATGCCGCCCCAGCTCCTGAGGATCCGCAGCCGGCCGATCATCGGCATGAGCGCCATGCCGCCCTCGCACACGTCCTCCACCACGGGCAGGTTGCCGCGCTGGGCGTAGGAGTTGTAGCCGTCGATGTCGCCGCCGAAGACGAGGCCGCCCTTGTCGGACTGGCTGATGTAGAAGTGCCCGGCGCCGAAGGTGATGACGCCGGGGATGAGGGGCTTCACTCCTTCCGAGACGAAGGCCTGGAGCACGTGGCTCTCGATCGGCAGCCGCAGGCCCGCCATCGCTGCCACGCGCGAGGTGTTGCCGGCGACGGCCAGCCCGACCTTGGCGGCGCGGATCGTGCCCTTCGTGGTCTCGACCCCGGCGACGCGCCCGCCTTCCATGAGAAAGCCCGTCACCTCGCAGTTCTGGACGATGTCGACGCCGCGCGCGTCGGCGCCACGCGCGTAGCCCCACACCACGGCATCGTGTCTGGCGGTGCCGCCGCGGCGCTGCAGGAGCCCGCCCGTGATCGGAAAGCGCGCGTCGTCGAAGTTGAGGAAGGGAGCGATCGCCCTGACACCCTCGCGGTCGAGCAGCTCGGCGTCGACGCCGTGCAGGCGCATGGCGTTGCCGCGCCGCGCGAAGGCGTCGCGCTGGGCGTCGGAGTGGCACAGGTTCAGCACACCGCGCTGGCTCACCATCGCGTTGTAGTTGAAATCCTGTTCCAGCCCTTCCCAGAGCTTCATCGACCACTCGTAGAACGGGATGTTGCCGGGGAGCAGATAGTTCGAGCGGATGATGGTGGTGTTGCGCCCGGCGTTGCCGGAACCGATCCAGCTCTTCTCGAGCACGGCGACGTCGGTCAGCCCATGCTCCTTGGCGAGGTAGTAGGCGGTGGCGAGGCCGTGCCCACCGCCGCCCACGATCACGATCTCGTAGCGCTCCTTGGGGCGGTCGATGTCGCGCCAGGCCGGCCGCCAGTCGCGATGGCCGGAAAGCGCGTTCGCGACGAGCGAGAAGATCGAGTATCGCTGCTGCTGCATTCTTGTCCCTGCCGTCGCCATCCCCGTGTCTCGGGCGCCGCCCCGCGGAGCGCCCTGCTCAGCAGTCGAGCGTGGTCTCGCGCTCCCAGGAGGTCAGGTGACGCGCATAGGCGTTCCACTCCTCGTGCTTGAGCTTGAGATAGGCGTTCACGAACTCCTGGCCGAGGCCGTGGCGCAGGACCGAGGATTCCTCGAGCGCCCGGAGCGCGTCCAGAAGGTTGAGCGGCAGCTTCTTCGCGTCGGTGACGGTGTGGCCGTCGCTGTACATGTTGATGTCGAGCCGCGGGCCCGGGTCGCGCTTGGCGGCGATGCCGTCGAGCCCGGCGGCGAGCAGACTCGCCTGCAGCAGGTACGGATTCACGGCACCGTCGGCGAGCCGGAGCTCGAACCGGCCGGCATCGGGGATGCGGATCATGTGGGTGCGGTTGTTGCCGGTGTAGGTGACGCTGTTCGGCGCCCAGGTGGCGCCCGAGGTCGTCCTGGGCGCGTTGATGCGCTTATAGGAGTTGACGGTCGGGTTCAGGATCGCCGCCAGCGCGTCGGCGCTGTGGATGATGCCGCCGATGAAATGGTAGCCGAGGTCGGAGACGCCGAGCTCGCCCGTGGCGTCCTCGAACAGGTTGGTGTCGTGGCTCCAGAGCGAGACGTGCGCGTGGCAGCCGCTGCCGGTCAGGTTCGTAAACGGCTTCGGCATGAAGGTCGCGCGCAGCCCGTGCTTCTCGGCGATCGCCTTCACCATGTACTTGAAGAACGAGTGCCGGTCGGCGGTGACGAGGGCGTTGGCGTAGTGCCAGTTCATCTCGAACTGGCCGTTCGCGTCCTCGTGGTCGGCCTGGTACGCGCCCCAGCCGAGCGAGAGCATCGCGTCGCAGATCTCGGCGATCACGTCGTAGCGCCGCATCAGCGCCGACTGGTCGTAGCAGGGCTTGACCTGCCGGTCGCCGGGATCGGCGATGGCCTCGCCGTCCGGCGTGATGAGGAAGAACTCGCACTCCACGCCGCTCTTGAGCTCGTAGCCGCGGCTGCCGGCGGCCGCCATCACGCGCTTGAGGACGTTGCGCGGCGCCTGCTCGACCGGCTGGCCGTCCATCCAGAGATCGGCCGCGAGCCAGCCCACCTCGGGCTTCCAGGGAAGCTGGATCAGGCTCTCGGGATCCGGCACCGCGAACAGATCAGGGTGCGCCGGCGTCATGTCGAGCCAGGTCGCGAAGCCGGCGAACCCGGCGCCGGTGCGCGCCATCTCGCCGATGGCGGCCGCCGGCACGAGCTTCGCCCGCTGCGTGCCGAAGAGATCGGTGAAGGAGATCAGAAAGTACTTGATGCCGGCGGCCTTCGCGGCCTGCCCCAGATCCGTCGCCATGCCTCCACTCCCATGCTTGCTTGCCGTCGGCATTCGCCCGGCCCGAGTTTCGTTATCGTTGCGACCGAAGGTCGTCAGAAGGTGCTTCCCACACCCGGGATCCAGTTCGTGCCGGCGAGCGGGACGCGCGCCATCGCGGCCGCTTCGACGGTGAGCGCCACGAGATCCTCGGGCTCGAGATTGTGCACGTGGCTCTTGCCACAGGCGCGCGCGATCGTCTGCGTCTCGAGCGTGAGCACCGCCAGGTAGTTCGCGAGCCGCCGGCCGGCCTTGATCGGATCGAGCCGGGATGCCAGCTCGGGATCCTGCGTCGTGATGCCGGCGGGATCGCGACCCTCGTGCCAGTCGTCGTAAGCACCCGGCACCGTGCCGAGAGCCTCGTACTCGGTGGCGAACTTGGGATCGTTGTCGCCGAGCGCGATGAGCGCCGCCGTGCCGATCGCGACCGCATCCGCCCCCAGCGCCAGCGCCTTGGCGACATCCGCACCGGTCCGGATGCCGCCCGAGACGATGAGCTGCACCTTGCGGTGCATGCCGAGATCCTGCAATGCCTGCACCGCCGGGCGGATCGCCCCCAGGATCGGCAGGCCGACATGCTCGATGAACACCTCCTGCGTCGCCGCGGTGCCGCCCTGCATGCCGTCGAGCACCACGACGTCGGCCCCGGCCTTCACCGCCAGCGCCGTGTCGTAGTAGGGCCGGCTCGCCCCGACCTTGACGTAGATCGGCTTCTCCCAGTCGGTGATCTCGCGCAGCTCCTCGATCTTGATCTCGAGATCGTCGGGGCCGGTCCAGTCGGGATGACGGCAGGCCGAGCGCTGGTCGATGCCTTCGGGCAGGTCGCGCATGGCGGCGACGCGCTTGGAGATCTTCTGGCCGAGCAGCATGCCGCCGCCGCCGGGCTTGGCCCCCTGCCCCACCACGACCTCGATCGCATCGGCCTTCCTGAGGTCGTCCGGGTTCATGCCGTAGCGGGAAGGCAGAACCTGATAGACCAGGATCGAGGAATGGCCGCGCTCCTCGGGCGTCATACCGCCATCGCCCGTGGTGGTGCTCGTGCCCATGGCGCTGGCGCCGCGGCCCAAAGCCTCCTTGGCGGGCCCGGAGAGGGCGCCGAAGCTCATGCCGGCGATGGTGATCGGGATCTTGAGCGTGATCGGCTTCTTCGCGAAGCGCGTGCCGAGCACGACGTCGGTGCCGCACTTCTCACGATAGCCCTCGAGCGGGTAGCGCGAGATCGAAGCACCTAGGAACAGCAGGTCGTCGAAGTGCGGAACCTTGCGCTTGGTGCCGCCGCCGCGGATGTCGTAGATGCCGGTGGCGGCGGCGCGCTGGATCTCCGAGATGGTGTAGGGATCGAAGGTGGCCGAGAACCGGGGCGCGGTCCGGGGCAGGTTGCCGGGCGGGGTCATGCGGCGATCCTCGCTCAGTAGGCGTCGACGTTGTCGACGTGGAAGTTGTAGAGGCGGCGGGCCGAGCCGTAGAAGCGGAACTCGTCCGGCGAGACCTTGCCCTCGAGCCCGGCGCGGGCGAGGACGTGTTCGAGGATGGCCCGCTCCTCGGCGCCCATGGGCTTCTCGATGCAGTCCGCACCCAGGCTCTTCACCGTGCCGCGCACGAAGAGGCGCGCCTCGTAGAGCGAATCGCCCAGAGCCTCGCCGGCATCGCCCAGGACGACCAGATTGCCCCGCTGCGCCATGAAGGCGCTCATCGGGCCGATCGAGCCCTTCACGACGATGTCGATGCCCTTCATCGAGATGCCGCAGCGCCCCGAGGCATTGCCCTCGATCACGAGGAGCCCGCCGCGGCCGGTGGCGCCGGCGGCCTGGCTGGCGTTCCCCGCCACCCTGACCTCGCCCGACATCATGTTCTCGGCGACTCCGACCCCGGCGTTGCCGCGGATCAGCACCGTGGCGTGCTTGTTCATGCCGGCGCAGTAGTAGCCGACGTGCCCCTCGATCTCGACCGTGACCGGCGCGTCGATGCCGACCGCGATCGCGTGGCGGCCGCCGGGGTTCGTGATCTGCCAGTGGGTCTCGTTCGTGTCCGGGCCCAGCCGGTGCAGCGCCGCGTTGAGCTCGCGCAGCGGCGTGACGCTGAGATCGACGGTCGGCATCAGACGCGCTCCCAGACATAGACGGTGGCGGGCTCGGGCTCGAACACACGGGCGGTCTCGATGCCGGGCAGACCCACGAGCGCACGGTACTCGGAGCCGAAGGCGACGTAATCCTCGGTCTCGGCCATGACCGCGGGCTTGCAGGCGATGGGATCGCGCAGGACCGCGAAGCCGTTCTCGGTGCCGACGACGAAGGTGTAAAAGCCGTCGAGATCCTCGAGGCTCGCTTCCAGCGCCTCCTTCAGGCTCGCCCCTTGGCGCATGCGCCAAGTGAGATAGCCGGCCGCGACCTCGGTGTCGTTCTCGGTCTCGAAGCCGAACCCCTCGTGCTGCAGGAGCCGCCGCACCGCATTGTGGTTGGAAAGGGAGCCGTTGTGGACGAGGCACTGGTCCATCCCGGTCGAGTAGGGATGAGCGCCGTCCGTGGTCACCGCGGATTCCGTCGCCATGCGGGTATGGCCGATGGCATGGGTGCCGCGCATGTGGGGCAGGTCGAAGCGCTCGCTCACCCTGGCCGGCAGGCCCACGCCCTTGTAGAGCTCCATCCGCCGGCCGATCCCGACCACCTTGACGTCCGGCCGCGCCGAAGCGAGCCAGACGCGCGCCCGCTCGACCTCCTTGGCGGGGACGCGGGCGACGACGTGATTGTCGTGGACGGTGCTCTCGACGGGGGTGCCGAGCGCCGTCTCCAGCTCGCCCAGGAGTTTCTCGGTCGAGCCCGGACCGCCTTCGACGCGGAGCGTCAGCTTCACGCGCTCGGGCTCGCCGGCGCCGTAGACGGCGAACCCGGCGCTATCGGGACCTCGGTCGCTCATCGTCTCCAGCATCGCCGAGACGAACTCGCCGAGCTTGGGCTCGAGCGCCGGATTCTTGAGGAACAGGCCAACGATGCCGCACATGCGGGGCTCCAGAAGGCAGGAAAGCTCGTAGGCCCCGTATAGCCCAATCGTCGGCACCGATCAACTGTTGAGAAAGAATCTTTCGCTAGAGGAAAAGAACGCCATCAAGCGTCGCGGCGGTAGACGATGATCGAGAGATAGGTCATCGGCCGGACCAGCAGCTCCTCCGGCCCGTGGGGCGCTGCCGAATCGAACAGGAGCGAATCGCCGGGGCGGAGATGGTACGTGCTGTCGCCGTGCCGATAGACCACCTCGCCGGTCAGCATGTAGATGAACTCGACCCCGCCATGCTGGAACGCGGTATAGGGGACCGCATCCTCGCGCAGCGTGATGAGATAGGGCTCGACCACGAGATCGCCGCCGAGACCGTGCCCCAGGAGTCGGTAGATGTGCCCCGCCTTGGTGCCGCGGCGCTCGATCACGAGCCCCTGCCCCGCCGGCACGTAGGAGCAGTCGCGGCGCTCCTCGAACGCGGCGAACAGGGTGGTGAGCGGCACGTTGAGAGCCGCGGCCAAGGCCTGAAGGGTCGAGAGCGAGGGCGAGATCTGGCCGTTCTCGATCTTGGAGAGCATGCCGGTCGAGATCCCGGCGGCGTTCGCCAAGTCCTGTACGGTGAGCCCGAGCCGATGCCGCAGGGTCCGGACCTGTCCGCCCAGCGCCCGCTCGAGCGTCCGCTCGCCGACCTCGGGGGCACCCGAGCCGGTGCGCAGCTCGGGCTCGGCAATCGTGCGGGACGAGGATTTCATGCCAACGCAGCCTTCTCGACCTCGGCGACCAGAGTCACGGTGCAGTATAGGACGCGGCAGCACCTGCCAGCTACCGCGCCGCGCGCTGCTAGCCGGCGATGCCCGCCTGGCGCCGCGCCGCAGTGAGCGTGTTGCGCAGGAGGCAGGCGATGGTCATGGGGCCGACCCCACCCGGCACGGGCGTGATGGCGCCCGCCACCCCCAGCGCCTCCTTGAACGCCACGTCGCCCACGATCCGGGCCTTCCCCTCGGCATCGGTCACGCGGTTGATGCCGACGTCGATCACGATCGCCCCCGGCTTGAGCCAGTCGCCGCGGACGAGCTCGGGCTGACCGACCGCGGCCACGAGGATGTCGGCGCGCCGGCACTCCTCGGGCAGGTCGCGCGTGCGCGAGTGCGCGATGGTGACGGTGCAGCTCTCGCGCAGCAGGAGCTGCGCCATCGGCTTGCCGACGATGTTGGAACGGCCGACGACCACGGCGCGGGCACCGGCGAGCGGGGGTGCGAAGGCCTTGAGCAGGAGGAGGCAACCCAGGGGCGTGCAGGGCACGAGCCCGTCGAGCCCCACCGCGAGACGCCCGGCGTTCACGACGTGGAAGCCGTCGACGTCCTTCTCGGGCGCTATGGTGGCGAGGATCCGCGCGCTGTCGATGTGCCGCGGCAGCGGAAGCTGAACCAGGATGCCGTGCACCGCACGATCGCGGTTCAGGGCTTCCACGAGCGCCACCAGCTCGGCTTCCGTGGTCTCGGCCGGCAGGCGATGCTCGAGCGAGCGCATGCCGGCCTCGGTCGTCTGCTGCACCTTGTTGCGCACATAGATCCGGCTCGCCGGATCGTCGCCGACGAGGACGACGGCAAGGCCGGGCTCGAGCCCGTGCCGTGCCCGGAGATCCGCGGCCTCCGCCGCGATCTCCGCCCGCATCCTCGCTGCGAACGCCTTACCGTCGATCCATCGCGTGTCCATCATGTCGGGCCTGCTCCCCCGCACTCGTTCTCCGGCCGGCGCGCATCACCGCGGCGGAGAATGGGGTTGTTTTTCTTGCTTGTAAATTAAATTTCTTCCTAGGTAACAACGACGCGCCGATCCGTCATCTGCCCATCCGCCGGACTCCCCGAGGATAGTTCCGCCATTGCCTTCGACGCTCGAGTCATAGCCGCGCCCTCTTGACAGGTCCCTGCCACCGTCCGAAGCTGTTCATCTGAAGAAAATACGTTGCTTCCAGGTGAACGCTGCCTGGCATCTCCGAGAGCATCGGAAGCCGCAGACCTGGACCGAAGGGGGGCCAGCTAGCATGATGCCGGATCTCGGCGCACGCATCGAGGCCATGTACCGGAGCGATCGGCTCTACGCATGGCTGTTCGTCCTAGCACTTTGGATCGTCGTGGGCTTCGTGCTCGTCTCGGTATGGGGGCTCGTCGCCGATGCGCGGGTGCAGACCGCGATGACGGCGGGCGCCGTCCTCGTGCTGCTGTTCAACACGGCCTCGATCGGCGCCATGGTGCGACACTATCACGAGGACAAGGCCTTCATCTACGGCCTCGACATCAAGTACCTGGACGCCCTGGAGGCGCAGCGCCGCAATGCCGCGGCCCTCATGCGCCCGGTCGAGCGCGGCACCTGAGCGGTGCCGCCACGCGAGCGAAACGGCAGAGACTTACCGGGGCAGAAGATCATGGCCATGCGGCGCTACGAGCCGCCCCAGCAGGGACGCGCGGGGCAGTTGTTCGATACGGTCTTTCTCGTGATTCTCGTCTATCTGAGCCTGTTCACACCCCTGATCCTGGGCCTGACCGGCGGCGGCACCAAGGTCGCCGAGGTCGCCGAGAAGAGCTGGACGGCGCTCGGCCAGAACGCGGTCATGCAGGCGCAGTGGGAGAAGCTTGGCTACACGGCGGAGACGGCCGCGGAGATCATCACCAAGCGCTTCGATTACGGCATCAACGTCGTGGCGCTGATCGCCACGGCTGCGATCATCATCGGCTATTTCTGGTTCGTGCTCAGCTTCTCCGAGAAGGAATATCGCGAGGTCATCGCCGAGAAGTTCGGCGAGACCGGGCGGCGCTGAGGAGAGGGGGACCGATGAGCGTCTGGAACCTGCTCGAGTACGCCGCCTGGGCGGCGTCCGCTCTGATCTTTCTCTGGATGGTCCTCGATGCGGTCCGGGTGAGCCGCGACTACAGCGAGGACGTGCTCCTGTCCTCGCGCGAGGGCGAGGTCGAGCTCGCCGACGAGCTCGAGGCGCGGAGGGACTGAACCCATGGCGACCGTCGTGCAAGAGGCCGCTCCGCAGCGGCTGACCCTGCTCCGGGTCCTGGGGCCCGGCCATGTCTGGGCTCTGGGTGTCGGGATCGTCCTCGTCGGCGAGTTCATGGGCTGGAACTTCTCCGTCGCCAAGGGCGGTGCCTTGGGCTCGCTCATCGCCTGCTGGATCATCGGCCTGCTCTACACCTGCGTGGCGATGATCGATTCCGAGGTCACCTCGACCGTGGCCGCGGCCGGCGGGCAGTATGCCCAGGCCAAGCACATCATCGGCCCCTTGATGGCGTTCAACGTCGGCCTCTACCTCGTCATGGCCTACACCATGCTGGAAGCCGGCGACGCCCTCATCGTGGGCGACCTCGTCAAGGCCGCGGCTGCCCAGGCGGGCCACGCCGATCTCGACACCAAGCCGTTCGCGCTGCTGGCGATAGCACTTCTGGCGCTCCTCAATTACCGCGGCGTCTTCATGACGCTCACGGTCAACTTCGTCATCACCGCGATCGCGTTCGTCTCGATCGTCGCCCTGTTCATCGGCACCCAGCCCTGGAACCCGGGTGCGGCTCTGTTCCACCGCGACCTTCTCGTGGATCTGCCCTATGGCTGGATCGGCGTCATCGCCTCGTTCCAGTTCGGCATCTGGTACTATCTCGGCATCGAGGGCACCTGCCAGGCAGCCGAGGAGGTGCGCTCGCCGGCGCGCTCCTTGCCCTTCGGCACGATGAGCGGGATCATCACCCTCCTGATCGCGGCCTCGCTCACCTGGTACGTGGCCGCGGGCATCCTGCCCTGGGAGTATCTGGGCCAAGCTTACACGCCACTCTACGACGCCGCGCGGCTCACGGGCTCGACCTTCCTCACCGTGTTCCTGTTCGTGGGCACGCTGTTCTCGGCGGTGGCCTCGGCCAACGGCTGCATCAACGACGCCGCGCGCGCCTGGTTCTCGATGGGCCGCGACCGCTACATGCCGATCTGGTTCGGCGCGGTGCATCCGCGCTACCGGACACCCTACCGCTCGATTCTGTTCCTGATCCCGATCGCGGCCTCGTTCGCCTTCACCGGCCTTCTGGACCAGGTGATCACTTTCTCGATCCTCTCCGGGCTCCTGGGCTACACCTTCATGCCGATCAACATGTGGCGCTTCCGGAAGAAGTGGCCCCTGGGCTCGATCAAGCGCGGCTACGTCCATCCCTTCCATCCGCTGCCGGCGGTGGTGCTCCTCGTCTTGTGCATCACCACGTTCTTCGCGACCTTCCTCGGCTACGGGCCGCAGCTCATCGCCATGATGTGCTTCTACATCATCGCCTCGGCATGGTTCGCCTTCCATCGCTACAAGTACGTCCGGCGCGGCGATCAGTTCACCATGCCCTGGCCCCGGCCCGCGGGCTACTGAGGGAGGGATCACCGATGCTGACCCGGATCTTGTGCGCCACCGACGGCTCGCGCGTCTCGGAGCGGGCGGTGGCCTTCGCGGTGGAGCTCGCCAAGCGCTGCAAGGCTCCTCTCACCTTCCTCACCGTCATCACGGTCTCGGCCGAGACGGCCGCCCGCAGCCCGTTCTGGGACACGAACCTCCTCGATGCCGGAGCGGCGCAAACGCGCCACGAGCTCGCCGCGGCCGCGCGGCTCGCGAGCGAAAGCGGGCTCGCCGGGGTCGACTACGCCACGGTGCAGGGCCGGCACATCGGCAAGGCCATCGCCTACTATGCCCACGAGCACGGCTACGATCACATCGTGATGGGCAGCCACGGCGCCACCGGCATCGAGCGGCTGATGCTGGGCTCGGTGGCCTCGGACGTGGTGGCGGCGGCGCACTGCCCCGTCACCGTCGTGCGCTGAGCGAAGGAGCGCCGCCCGCCATGCCGCTCGCGGCCGCCGGCCTGCTCCTTGCGATCCCTGCCGCCGTCGCCCTGGTGCACGCCTGGCGGCGGGAGCAGCGCCGGGCGCGGGCGTGGCGGGCGGAGCTGTTCGCCGATGCGCTGGACCTGATCGAAGGACCGGCGCTCCGTCAGGACGGGCTCGACTATCCCGTCCTGCGGGGCCGCTGGCAGGGCCTCGCGGTGGAGCTGAAGCCGATCGCCGACACGGTGGCCATGCGCAAGCTTCCCTCGCTCTGGCTGCAGGTGACGCTCACGGCACCTACCGGTGCCTCGGGCATCGCCGACGTGCTGCTGCGACCGCTCGGCGTCGAGTACTGGTCGCCCGCCTCCGACCTGCCGGTGAGCGTGCCGACACCCGCCTCTCTGCCCGAGACGGCCCAGATCCGGCTCGACCACGAGGGTGCCGCGAGCCTCCTGCCGCTCGTTGCCGCCCACGCGGCGCTCCTCGCCCGGCCGGCCACGAAGGAGCTCCTGATCACGCCCAAGGGTGTGCGCCTCGTCGTCCAGCTCGCCGAGGCCGAGCGCGGCAGCTATCTTCTGTTCCGCGAGGCGCGGTTTGCGATCCGACGGATCGAGCGGGCCGCTCTCGAGGAGATGCTCGTCGCGACCGCCCGGATCCTCGAAGATGTGCGCCGGGCCATGGCAGGAAGGAACGATGGCTACCGCCCGACGCTCGATGCAGCGGCCTGAAGCCCGCCCGCCGCAGCCCCTTCTCGTGCTGGCCGTGGCGATCGTGCTGCCCGGCTGCGGCCATCTCCTGCTCGGCCTGCAGCAGCGGGCGATGATGTTCCTGTTCTTCATCGTCCTGCTCGGCCTCGTCACCTACCATCTGACGACACCCGAGCATTCCTTCCTCGGCCGCTACGCCGGGGGCCTCTTCGTCTACGCGATCTCGCTCACCGACGCCTACAAGCTCGCCCGTATGCGCTTCGAGCGCTGGCGCTCGGGGCAGGCGCCGGCCGTGCCGCCGCGCTGAGCCCCGACCCGGCCGTCGATCGAGCCCACGAGCCGCCATCTCCTCCTTGCCGCTATGGCTGGCGAGGACGTATCCTGACGGGCTTTCACATTGGTGTGAAGGCGGCGGTCCGGAAGAAGATGGACGAGGATGGCGACGAGTCCGGCCAGGGAGCGCCGGGCCGGAATCCCCAGCTCCAGGCCCGGACGCGATCGGCCGGGGTGGACGACAGGCGCGAGCCCGAGGCGACTACCGCGCGCAACCGGGAGCTCGAAGCGGCATGCGCGACGCTCGCCGAGCGCTGCCGGGCCGCCGAGGAGGCGCTGCACCGAAGCGAGGAGCATCGCCGTCTCCTGGCGCAGGCGATCGAAGGCGTCATCTACGATCTGGACCTGTCCACTTCGCAGGCCCGGCACTCCGAAGGGCTCCTCGACCTCGTCGGCATCCGGCCCGACGAGGCTCCCTCCAGCCCGGAATGGTGGATGCGCCTCATCCACCCCGAAGACCTCCCGATGGTCGAGCAGGCCACGCGCGCGTTCCTGTCCGGCTCGGCCGAGCAGATGGCCCTGGAATATCGCGTCCGGCATCGCGACGGGCACTGGATTCACGTCTGGGACCGAAGCTCCATGCTGCGCGACCCGGACGGCCGCCCGCTCCGCCTGGTCGGGGTCGTGACCGACATCACGGACCGAAAGCAGGCCGAGGAGGCGCTTCGGGAAAGCGAGGTGCGTTTTCGCTGCGCCATCGAGGAGGCGCCGATCCCGGTCATGATGTACGCCGAGACCGGCGAGCTCCTGGCCATGAGCCGAACAGTGACGCAGATCACCGGCTACTCCCGGGAAGAGCTCACGGACCTCGATGCCTGGCTGCGGCTCGCCTATGGCGAGCGCGCCGACGAGATCAGAGAGATCGTTCGAGCGCACTTCGAGAAGAGGAGCGCGTTTCCCGAAGCCGAGTTCGTCATTCGGACGGCGAGCGGCGAGGAGCGCACGTGGCAATTCACGGCAGGCAAGCCCGACCGCCTCGCCGACGGGCGCCGCTACACCGTCGCCTTCGCCATGGACGTCACCGAGCGCAAGCAGGCCGAGCGGACCTGCCAGCAGGCCAAGGAAGCGGCCGAGCGGGCCAACGCGGCCAAGTCGCGCTTCCTCGCCGCTGCGAGCCACGATCTGCGGCAACCGCTCCAAGCACTCGATCTCCAGCGCGCCATTCTCGCGCGCAAGATCGCCGATCCCGAGCTGCTGGAGACCTTGCGGGAGCTGGGCCTGTCGATCGACGTGATGCGCAACACCCTCGACACCCTGCTCGACCTGAGCCAGCTCGAGACCGGGGCGATCAGGCCCGAGATCCGCGAGTTCGACCTCGAGGGGCTGTTCCAGCGGATCGGCAGCGAGTTCCGGCAGCTCGCTGCCGCCAAGAGGCTCGAGCTCACCGTGGTGCCGACTTCGGTGATCGTGCGCAGCGATCCGCGCCTGCTCGAGCGGGTCCTGCAGAATCTCGTCTCCAATGCCATCAAGTATACCCGAGCCGGCAGGATCCTGCTCGGCTGCCGGCATCGCGGCGGGAAGGCACGGATCGAGGTCTGGGATACCGGCATCGGCATCGCAAAGGATCAGATCGAGGCGATCTTCGAGGAGTTCTACCAAGTCGCCAACCCGGCGCGCGAGCGCCGGTTCGGCCTGGGACTGGGCCTGTCGATCGCGCAGGCGGCTGCCGAGCTTCTCGGCAGCCGCCTTTCCGTACGCTCGACCGTCGGCAAGGGCTCGGTGTTCTCCCTGGAGGTGCCGCTCGTCCGTCGTGCCGAGCCGGGGGAGCCGCTGCCGCGCGGCAGCCGGGCGAGCGCCGACGTCGAGAATCTCTCGGCCACGATTCTCCTCGTCGAGGACGATGCGGCGATCTGCGGCGGCTTGCGGGCGCTGCTCGAACTCGAGGGTTATGCCGTCACGGCGGTTGCGGGCGGCCGCGAGGCGCTGGCGCTGGTCGAGCAGGGAATCTGCCGACCGGGCCTGGTGATCGCCGACCAGAACCTGCCGGGCGACCTTTCCGGCGTGGAGACGGTGCGGCGCCTGCGCCGCCTGCTCGGGTCGCGCCATCTGCCGGCGCTGATCGTCACGGGCGATGTCCTACCCGAGCATCTGGCGGCGATCCGGCTGGCAGCGCTGCCGTATCTTACAAAACCGGTCGATCCGAACGAGCTGCAGATCGTCATCCGCAGCCTGATCGGGCGCAGCGCCGGCACAGCCGCCATCCGAGCTGCCGTGCCACGGTCACGCAGCGAGTCGACCATCCGCAGCATCGGGCCCAGCGTCTTCATCGTCGAGGACCATCCGGCCCAGGCACGATCCTTGCGCAACCTGCTCGCCATGGCCGGCCACCCCGCAGCAATCTTTGCCAGCGCCGAGGAATTCCTGCGTGCCTATCGCCCTGGCACGCCGGCGTGCCTGATCGTCGACATCCATCTTCCGGGCATGAGCGGACTCGAGCTGCAGCGGGAGCTGACCCGCCGAGGCGATGGGCCGCCCTGTATCTTCATCACCGGCCGAGGCGAGCTGGCACAGGTCGTCCAGGCCATGCGGGAAGGCGCCGCCGACTTTCTGATCAAGCCGGTCGGCGGGGAAGAGCTGCTGGCGAGCGTGAACCGGGCGCTGGAGCATGTCCGCTCGCCCGAGACGGTGGATACCCTGGAGGCGGCGGACCCGCTGAGCCGGCTGACCGCGCGCGAGCGCGAGGTGGTCGAGCTCGTCGCCGCCGGCCTGCCCAACAAGGAGGTGGCGTACCGGCTCGGAATCAGCCAGCGCACCGTGGAGGGCCATAGGGCGCGCGCCATGCACAAGCTCGAGATCCGCACGCTGGCCGAGCTGGTTCGCCTGCTGCTCGCTTCGGGCCCCGGCGTGCGCCAGGATATCGTCTGATTGGCCCTGAACGTCCAAGATGCGCAATCAAGGCTGCCTTACGCTTCCAACGCTCGACGCGCGTAAGAATCCCTACGTACAATCCACGGATTTCATCAGGCGCTCATGATGGGTAGGGGTTGGTATACGGGTCCGACCGATCCGTGGCCAAGGATCAGGGGGCAGCTCCGCAAGGCTGGGCACGAGCGGGAGGAAAAGGAGGCCGGGCCGGACTTCGCCCACCGACGACGGCGGCCGCGAGGCCGGCTCGGCCTTCCCTGTCTGGTTTCGGGCCGAGATCATCCTCGCCGATCACGGGAGACATCGCGGCCATGCGCCGGATGAGAATGGAAAGCGACGCAGCGACGATTCAACTCCACGGCGAGATTGCGCGGCTGATGACGCGTACGACCGAGAGCTATCTGATCGGGCAGATCGCCGAGCTGCAGGCCGATCTCGTCGAGATACGCCGGATCAGGGCCGGCCTCGTCCGAACGGCCAGGGTTTTCGCCGACGGCCGACGAGCACAGGTCAAGCGTCGTATCGCCGACATCGAGGCACGCATAGCGCAGCAGTGCCAGCTGATCGCGACCCAGGCCGCGGCCGGCCTCGACACCACGGCCTCGGAAGCGCTGCTGCAGGATCTGGAACGCGTCCTGGAGCTGACCCGCACCTGCTACCGGCTGCTGTAGCCGGACGGCTGCCGCCTCCGCGACCGCACGCCGGAACCTGCCTTCCGCCTGGGGCGTTCACGCCCAATCCAGGCCGTCCGGGCCGGGACGATCGGAGGGAAGCATGCGTGCGCTCTGCTGGCACGGCAAAGCCGACATACGCTGCGACACGGTGCCCGATCCGCGGATCGAGGAACCGCGCGATGCGATCATCAAGGTGACGAGCTGCGCCATCTGCGGCTCCGACCTCCACCTCTACGACGGCTTCATGCCCGGCATGGAGCAGGGCGACATCCTGGGCCACGAGGCCATGGGCGAGGTGGTCGAGGTCGGGCGGGAGGTGACGAACCTCAAGGTGGGCGAGCGGGTGGTGATCCCGTTCACCATCTTCTGCGGCGAGTGCGAGCAGTGCCGGCGCGGCAACTTCTCGGTCTGCGAGCGCAGCAACCGCAACAAGGACCTGGCCGACAAGGTCTTCGGCCACACCACGGCGGGCCTCTTCGGCTACACCCACCTCACCGGCGGCTACGCGGGCGGCCAGGCCGAATATCTGCGGGTGCCGTTCGCCGACAGGACGCACATCAAGGTGCCGGGCGGGCTCGGCGACGAGCAGCTCCTGTTCCTGAGCGACATCTTCCCCACGGGCTGGCAGGCCGCCGTCCAGTGCGATCTCCAGCCGACCGACACGGTGGCGATCTGGGGCTGCGGGCCGGTGGGCCAGATGGCGATCAGGAGCACCGTCCTCCTGGGTGCGAAACGGGTGATCGCGATCGATACCGTGCCCGAGCGCCTCGCCATGGCGCAGGCCGGCGGGGCGGTGACGATCGACTTCATGCAAGAGAGCGTCGTCGAGCGCCTGAACGACCTCACCCAGGGCAAGGGCCCCGAGAAATGCATCGACGCGGTCGGGATGGAGGCGCACGCCACCGCCACGCTCGATTCGATCTACGACCGCGCCAAGCAGGCCCTGATGCTGGAGACCGACCGCGCGCACGTGCTGCGCGAGATGATCCATGTCTGCCGACCGGCGGGCGTGCTCTCGGTGCCGGGGGTCTATGGCGGCCTCCTCGACAAGTTCCCGTTCGGCGTCCTGATGAACAAGGGTCTCACCGTGCGCACCGGCCAGACCCACGTCAATCGCTGGACCGACGACCTTCTGCGCCGGATCGAGGAAGGCCAGATCGATCCCTCCTTCGTCATCACCCATAAGGTGCGGCTCGAGGACGGCCCCGCCATGTACAAGACGTTCCGCGACAAGGAGGACGGCTGCATCAAGGTGGTGCTGAAGCCCTGAAGGAGAAGCGTCATGGCGTATCGCTACCACCGGTCCTCGCCCTGGTACGACGCGGATCCTTCGACCCGAGCACTCGCACAGGGGCTCGGCTGGTTCAGCGTCGGGCTGGGGCTGGCCGAGCTCCTGGCGCCGCGGCCCCTCGGCCGCTGGCTCGGCCTCGAGGAGCATGCCGGGCTGATCCGCGCCTACGGCGCGCGCGAGCTCGCGGCCGGGATCGGCATCCTCACGCGCGGCGACCCGACGCCCTGGCTCTGGGCCCGGGTCGCCGGCGATGCGCTCGACCTCGCGACGCTCGCGACCGGCATCGGTGACGACAATCCGCAAAGGGGCAATGTGGGCATCGCGCTCGCGGCCGTGGCCGGCGTCACGGCGCTGGACGTGATGTGCGCCCAGGCCCTGGCTGTCGGCCGGAGCGAGCCACCGACGCCGATCCGCGACTACAGCGACCGGCGCGGCTTCCCGCGTCCGCCCGAGGCGATGCGGGGTGCAGCGCGCGATTTCGCGGTGCCGCAAGACATGCGGATACCGGAAGCGCTGCGCCCTTACCCGACCGCTTGAGCCCGACCGCCAGTCGGGAGGCGTGCCGGGCATGCCTCCCGGCGGGTCAGGCGTAAGGATCCGCGGCGTCGCGCAGCCCGTCGCCCAGGAAGTTGAAGCCGAGGACGACGACGATCACCGGCACCACCGGAAACAGGAGCCACGGATAGAGGGCGATCACGTTGACGTTCTGGGCGTCGTTGAGGAGAACACCCCAGCTCGTCATCGGCGGGCGCACGCCGAGGCCCAGGAACGAGAGCGCGGTCTCGCCCAGAATCATGCTCGGGATCGAGAGCGTCGCCGAGGCGATGAGATGGCTCATGAAGGAGGGGATCAGATGCCGGCCGATGATCCGGGCGGGCGAAGCGCCCATGAGCCGTGCGGCCTGCGCGAAGTCCTCCTCGCGCAAGCTGAGGACCTTGGAGCGGACGGCACGCGCCAGGCCCGTCCAATCGACGAGCCCCAGGATGATCGTGATGCCGAAGAAGACCCAGAGCGGATCCCAGGTGACCGGAAGGGCCGCCGAGAGCGAGAGCCACAACGGGATCATCGGAAAGGAGCGGATGATCTCGATCAGGCGCTGGATCAGCGTGTCGATCCAGCCGCCGTAATAGCCGGAGATGCCACCCAGGACGATGCCAAGGACGAAGCTCACGGCGATGCCGATCAGGCCCACGGTGAGCGAGATGCGCGCCCCATAGGTGATGCGGGAGAACAGGTCACGGCCGAGCCGGTCGGTGCCGAGAAGGAAGAAGGTGCCGCCTTCGGCCGGGCAGACGAAATGGAAGTCCATCTCCCACCGGCCCCAGAACCTGTACCTGTCGCCCTGGCAGAAGAAGCGGAGCTTCTGGACCTTCGTGTGGTCCGGCTCGTAGATGCGCCGCAGGCTCTGCATGTCGAGCCGGTACTTGTAGCCGTAGACGAACGGCCCCTGGAGCACCCCGTCGTGGAAGAGATGGATCATCTGCGGCGGGGCCTGGATGAAACGGGCGTTGCGGGTGTGCTGATCGTAAGGTGCGATGAATTCGCTGATCAGGATCGAGCCGTAGCAGAAGAAGAGGATGACGGCGGAGACCACGGCCAGATGGTGCCGCCGGAACTTCCACCACATCAGCCGCCACTGCGAGGCGGTGTAGAAGCGCTCCTGCTCCGGCGTGAGCTGTTCGACGTCGTAGGGGTCGAACGGCGCGGTATCGACGTAGCGGGGCGGCAGCGGCTCGAGCACGGGACGCGGGCTCATCGGGTCTGCCCTCCCTCGAAGCGGATGCGCGGATCGAGCCAGGCGAGGAGCAGGTCCGAGATCAGGACGCCGATCACGACGAGGCAGGATTCCAGCATCAGGAACGAGCCCGCGAGATACATGTCCTGGGTCTGGAGCGCCCGGACCAGGATCGGACCCGTGGTCGGCAGCGAGAGCACCACCGCGACCAGGGCCGAGCCCGAGATGAACTCGGGCAGAAGATTGCCGATGTCGGCGATGAACGGGTTCAAGGACATCCGCAGAGGATATTTCGCCAGCGCCTTCCAGGGCGGCAGGCCCTTGGCCTTGGCGGTGACGTAGTAGGGCTTCTGCAGCTCGTCCAGGAGGTTGGCGCGCAGGCGCCGGATCATGGCGGCGGTGCCCGAGGTGCCGATCACGATGACCGGGACCCACAGATGCTGCAGGACCGAGACGAACTTACCCCAGCTCATGGGCTGATCGAGATATTCGGGATCGACCAGCCCGCCGATCGAGGTGCCGAACCAGACGTTGGCGATATAGAGGAGTACCAGCGCCAGGAGGAAGCTCGGCGTGGCGAGGCCGAGGAAGCCCAGGAAGGTCAGCCCGTGGTCGGCCCAGCTATATTTGTGGGTGGCGGAATAGACCGCGATCGGGAACGAGACCGCCCAGGTGAACAGCACGGTCGAGAACGAGATGACGAAGGTGAGGAAGACGCGGTCGCCGATCACCTCCGTCACCGGCCGGTCGTACTCGAACGAATAGCCGAGATCGCCGTGCAGGAAGCCCCAGGCCCAGTAGACGTACTGCTCCCACAAGGGCCGGTCGAGGCCGTAGAGATTGCGTAAGTACTCGATCTTGCCCGCCTGCGCCCCCTCGCCTTGCGACTGTAGCTCGGCAAGCATGGTCGAGAGGTAATCGCCCGGCGGCAACTGGATGATGATGAAGACGATGATGCTGATCGCCATCAGCGTCGGCACCATCACGAGCAGGCGATGCGCCACGTAGCGGAGCACGCTCTCTCCCCCGTCCAGCCTCACCCAGACCTTACCCCTGCCCGCAGCCGCGGTCAGCAGGCAAGGAGCCGGCCCGTCAGGAACGGGGTGGCGGACCTTGCGGACGGGGTCGAGGTGGCTTGGGGAGCATGCCCAGCCGAGCGAGCGCGGCGCGGCAGATCAGCGCCTCCGGCATGCCCGTGCTCTTGCAGCGCGTCTCGGCGGTCTGCAGGAGGGTGAGGCCTCCGACCAGCGCATCGCCGTCCCAGCGCTGAAGCGCCTTCACCATTCCTTCCTGGACGCGCGGTGGCAACGGCGGGCGTAGGGCAGCCACGGCCGCCTGCGCCGACGAGCCTCCCGCCACCTCGCCATGCAGGCGCAACAGCCGCAAGAGATACGCAGCGGTGCTGCGCAGGATGCGCACCGGCGCCTCGCCCTCGGCCAACAGCCGGTCCAGAGCGCGGTCGAGCCGTACCGTCTCGCCCAAGACCGCCGCTTGAACGGCGTCCTCGATCCCAAGCGCGGAGCTGTCGCCCACCACGGCCGTCACATCCGCGAGCGTGGCACGCTGTCCGGGCGCATCGGCCAGGTAGAGTGCCAGCTTCTCGATTTCAGCGCGGGTGACGGCCCGGTCGCCGCCGAGATTGGCCACGAGGTAAGCGAAGGCATCCGGCTCCACCTGCAGCCCGTGCTCGGCCAGAAGCTCGCGCACGGAGGTCTCGAGCTTTCCGCCCTCCTCCCGGTAGCAGGGGAGAGCCACGGCCTTGGCGGCCGCCTCGATCAGCCGGCGCAGGCTCGAGCCGCCGCCGAGCTCGCCGGCCTCGAGCAGGACGAAGCCTTCCTGCTGCGGCAAGGCCAGAAGATCGCGCACGGCAGGCGAGATGCCGTCAACGGCGTCGCGCACGCGCACGAGCCGGCGGCCGCCCATGAGGCACAAGGCCTGCGCCTCCTCGACCAGCCGGCCGGGCGCCTCCCGCAGCTCGTCGGCCGAAAGCTCGCTCACCCGGAACGGGTCCTCGAGGTCCTCCACGACCGTCCTGGCGAGTCGCCGTGCCCGCTCGGCGACGAGACCGGCATCGGGACCATAGAGGAGGACGGTGGATACCGCCGGGTCGGGCTTGGCGAGAAAGCTCTCGACCCGTCCGGCCGTCAGCCTCAAGCCTTCTGCTCCGAGAAATAGAGCGAAAGCATGGTGCGGATCTGCCGGGCCACCTCGCGCGCGGCGCGGCGCTCCGCATCCTGCTCGGCGACGAGCGTGGCGAAGGGGTCGCTCTTCACGTTGAAGCTCACGACGCGGCGCGTGGCCGAGCTGTAGACGATCTGCTGGTCGGCCTTGCGCTTGAGGCTGAAGACGGCGCCCAGGATCAGGTTCCTGCGCGTCGCCGTGTCGTTGAGCTGGATCGCGAGATCGGTCTGCTCCTCGAGGAGCTGCACCTCGAGGTCGTAGCGCGGCGCTACGACCGTACCGCTCGGGTTCAGCTCGTCGAGGAGATAGTTACGGAAGAACTGGCCTCTCGCCCCACCCTGCCCGGCGACCTCGATTGCGGCCAGCTCGGGCACGGTCCTCGCCTCCTGCTGCGGCCCGTAGATCGGCCGCAAGCCGCAGGATGCCAGCGCCGGCAGGGCCATCACGACGAGGAGCCCCAGCCGGCGGCGGGACCGGTCCGGCTCAGACCACCACATTCACGATCTTGTCCGGCACGACCACGACCCGGCGCGGCGGCTTGCCGTCCATGGCACGCTGCACCGCCGGGTCCGCGAGCGCTCTCGCTTCCGCCTCCTCTCTGCCGCAGCCGCGCGGCAGCTCGATCTCCGCCCGGCGCTTGCCGTTGACCTGAACGGCGATGGTCACCGTGTCGGCCACGAGCCAGGCAGGATCGGCCACGGGCCAGGGCGTGTCGACCAGGAGCCGGTCCTCGTGGCCGAGGAGCCGCCACAGCTCCTCGGTGAGATGCGGGATCATCGGCCCGAACATGACGACGAGGGCCTCCAGGGCCTCGCGGGTCAGCGCCTGCTCGGCCGGCGTCTCGGGGGCGAAGGCCTCGATCGCGTTGGACAGCTCGCGCAGGAGCGCCACGGCCTTGTTGAAATGGAGCCGCTCGAGCTCGCTCGTGACCTGGGCGATGGTCTTGTGGACCTGCCGCCTGAGCGCCGTCCCCTTCTCGCCGAGCCCCGCTGCCGGTGCCGGAGTCCCCGGCGGCGGCAGCTGGGTGCTGCGCTCCTCGACCAGCCGCCACAGGCGGTTGATGTAGCGCCAAGCCCCGTCCACGCCGGCATCGGTCCACTCGAGGTCGCGCTCGGGCGGGCTGTCGGAGAGCATGAACAGCCGCGCCGTGTCGGCCCCGTAGCCCTCGATGATCGTCGTCGGGTCGACGGTGTTGCGCTTGGACTTGCTCATCTTCTCGACCCGGCCGGCGATCACCGGCCGCTGGCCCCGGACGGTCACCCAGTTGCCGGCCGAATCGCGCACGACCTCGGCGGGCTCGAGCCAGTTGCCGGCCTCGTCCTTGAAAGTCTGGTGCGTGATCATGCCCTGGGTGAACAGACCCGCGAACGGCTCGTCGAGATCGAGATAGCCGCAGGCGCTCATTGCCCGCGTGTAGAAGCGGGAATAGAGGAGATGGAGGACGGCATGCTCGATGCCGCCGATATACTGATCGACCGGCAGCCAGTAGGCTGCCGCCTCGCGCGTGAACGGCAGTTCGGTGGCGTGGGCGTCGCAGAACCGCGCGAAGTACCAGGAGCTCTCGACGAAGGTGTCGAACGTGTCGGTCTCGCGCCGTGCCGGCGCGCCACAGCGCGGGCAGTCGACGTGCTTCCAGGTGGGATGCCGGTCGAGCGGGTTGCCGGGCCTGGAGAAATCGACGTCGTGGGGCAGCTCCACCGGGAGCTGCTCCTTCGGTACCGGCACGATGCCGCAGCGCTCGCAGTGGATCACCGGGATCGGGCACCCCCAGTAGCGCTGGCGCGACACGCCCCAGTCGCGCAGGCGCCAGGTGGTTTCGCCCTGGCCGCGTCCGAGCCGCTCGAGCTCCTCGGTCGCCCGCCGCTTGCCGCTCTCGACGTCGAGCCCGTCTAGAAAGCGCGAACGGTAGAGCCGCCCGTCACCCACATAAGCCTCGGCGCCGATGGTGAAGGTGGCGGGATCGGCATCCGGCGGCAGAACGACCGGGATCACCGGCCGCCCGTACTTGCGGGCGAAGTCGAGATCGCGCTGGTCGTGCGCCGGGCAGCCGAAGATGGCGCCGGTGCCGTAGTCCATCAGCACGAAATTGGCGACGTAGACCGGCAGCTCGATTTCGGGATCGAACGGATGCCGGCAGTGCAGCCCCGTGTCGAAACCCCGCTTCTCCTGGGTCTCGATCTCGGCCTCGCTGGTGCCGCCGCGCAGGCACTCGGCGATGAAGTCGGCAAGAGCCGCATCACGGCGGGCGAGCTCGGCGCTGAGCGGATGGTCGGGAGCAAGGGCGATGAACGAGGCGCCGAACAGCGTGTCGGGCCGGGTCGTGAACACTTCGATCACGCCCTCGCGGCCGACGAGATCGAAGCGGACCCTGGCACCCGTCGACTTGCCGATCCAGTTCCTCTGCATCAGCCGGACCTTCTCCGGCCAGCGCTCGAGCCGGTCGAGGGCGCTCAGGAGCTCCTCGGCGAAGGCGGTGATCCTGAAGAACCACTGCGAAAGCTTGCGCCGCTCGACCAGCGCCCCGCTGCGCCAGCCGCGGCCGTCGATCACCTGCTCGTTGGCGAGCACGGTCTGATCCACCGGGTCCCAGTTGACCCAGCTCTCCTTGCGATAGACCAGCCCCCGCTCGAGCATGTCGAGGAACATCGCCTGCTCGTGCTTGTAGTAGGCCGGATCGCAGGTCGCGATCTCGCGCGACCAGTCGAGCGAGCAGCCGATCGCCTTCATCTGCTCGCGCATCTCGGCGATGTTGGCGTAGGTCCAGGTGGCGGGGTGGACGCCCTTTTGGATCGCCGCGTTCTCCGCCGGCAGCCCGAACGCATCCCAGCCCATGGGATGGAGCACGTTGAAGCCCTGCGCCCGCTTGAGCCGCGCCACCACGTCGCCCATGGTGTAGTTGCGCACGTGCCCCATGTGGATGCGCCCCGAGGGATAGGGGAACATCTCGAGCACATAGTATTTCGGCCGCGACGGGTCGGCCGCGGCCTCGAAGCAGCGGCGCTCCTGCCAGATCTTCTGCCACTTGGCCTCGGTGGCGCGGAACGGATAGCGGGACATCGAACCTCGATCTGCTCGAACGTGCTGCCGGTACCGGCGAGCGCCGTACGGACGGACGATCCGAGCGCTCAGGGGGAAACGCGACCGGCCCTCCTCGGGCCTAACCGGCGGCCTCGAGACTGGCGATGCGCAGCTCGCGCGCCTTGGTCAGGATCTTGTCCTCGAGCTCGGTCGCCGTCTTGGGATCGACGGGCTCGTCGACCCATTCGCCGCGGCTGCCGCGCGCCTGCCGGAACACGGACACCTTCACCGCGTCGGCCCGCAAGGACCGATCGAGGATCAGGACGTGCACCTTCAGGCGCTCATTGGGGGCGCTCGCCGGCTGGTACCAGTCGGTGATGATCAGGCCACCGAACGGATCGGCCGAGGCGAGCGGCATGAAGTTCAAGGTCTCGAGTGCGCCGCGCCAGAGATAGGCATTGACACCGATGCCGCCGCTGCCACCGCCCTGGTCGAGCGCCGCCGTTTTGTTGCCCGAGCCGAAGATCGTGATGCCGTCCTTGCCGGTGAAGGTGCCGGTACGATCGCGGAGCCGCTGCTCTTTGGGATCGAACACCGTGAACTTGTCGTATTGCGGCGTGACGCCGCAGCCGGCCAGGGTCAGGGCGGCGAGGAAAACGAGCGTCAACGCGCGGGGGGCTGCAGGCGTGATCATGGCCGTCACTGGTCGCAGGAGGAGGGCAAGGGCCGAAACCCCGCCGTCACGATGTGGCGCGGACCATAGCACAAACGACCCGAAGCGCTACCCGCTCCGACGACACGGTCAGAAGTTGAGGCGAACACCGATACGGCCGACCGCCACCGGCTGATCCTCGCGCTCGGCGCTCGGGACGGAGCCCACCGCGATGCCGCTCTCGAGCGTCAGCCACGACCAGGCGGCGAGATCGGTGTTGAGCATCAGCACGTCGTGCGGGGCGGTCTGGGAGCCGACGGCCGGCTGGCCGAAAGCGAGCGCCGCACTGAGCCGGCCATAGCCGATCGAGGCCGACAGCAGATCGACGTCCGTACCCATGAACTGCGAGCGGCCATAGCCGCCGCCGAGGCTCCAGCCGGACCAACGCATGGCGCCGCCGACCGAGAGCGAGGTCTGGCCTGTCCGCCGGTTGCGCGGATAGAGCGTGCTGCGGCCGGCCGAGAGGCCGAGCTGCTCGAACCGGTCGCCCGGATCGAAGTCGATGGTGAAGTCGAAACGCGGACCACCGAGGTCTGCCTCGTCGTGCGTGCTGCTCCACGACGAGCCAGCGGCATAACGAGGGGTGAAATCGAGCGACAGACCCGAGCCGGCATCGTCACGGCCGATCCCGGGCTGGCCGTCGAAGGTCCGATCGGGTACGGCCTCGCTTCCGACCGCACCATAACCGCCCGGCACGAGCTCGAGCGCCAGCACCTGCCCGCTCGTGAGTACCCAGAGGGCCACGGCCGCCACAAGCCCGCACGAAGCACGAGAAGCGAAACTCTTCACCACGGCACGCACCAGCGATTTCACGGTCCTCCATATAGCATGCCGGTACGTTCGGGACGAGTGCATCGCTGCAACTTTCCTACCCGCGGATGCACGCGATCGGCGAATGGCGGGATGCGCCGGCACAGGAGAGAGCAGCGGGCTCGAGGCCCGCTGCTTCCGCAAGAGCGAGGCGATCCCGGCTCAGAAAGCGAGGCCGAGGCGGCCGACGGCCTGCCAGCCCGATCGCTCCGCCCCGCCCTCGACGTCGTTGTCGAAGAAGCCGACATCGCCGGCGAGCACGAGGCCCGGCATCAGCGCGATGTCGGCCGAGAACACCAGGTTCGAGGGCTTGTCGACGGCGACACCGTTGAAGGTCAAATTGTCGCTGTCGACAACCTTGCCGTAATTGATCGACACGTTCGTCGGCCCGAGCGCGGCGCCGATGCCGATATTGTAGAAGCTCTTCTCGAGAGCGCCGAATTTCTCCGTGCCGTAGCCGCCGCCGAGCTTGAAGCCGAACAAGTCGACGTTGGCGCCGCCGTAGATGCCCGAGCAGTCGTCGTCGCCGGCGGCCTTCCAGTCGCAGACCGCCCCGGTGATCGAGGCGAGAACGCCGACACCGCCGAGCGAGCCCTTGTAGAGGGCTGCGGCCTCGACGAAGTTCTGTGCGGTCACGGCCTTGCCGGCGAGGCTGTCGCCGTTGCCGGCGCCGCTGCTCAGCGCCGCCTGCTGCGGGGTGTAGGAGACGCCGATCTGGAACCCGCCGAAGCTCGGCGTGTAGTAGCGGATCTTGGTCGCGTCGTTGGTGTTGTCGAGCTTGAAGGTGGCGCCGCCGGCGAAAGTATCGATCACCGAGCCGTCGATGCCGCCCGTGCCCGCCGCGATGGTCTGCGCACCCACGGCGCTGGTATCGGACGCACCGTCCTCGTCGCCGAGGCGGACCTCGCCGAAGCCGCCGCGGACGAAGATCCAGCTCTCGTCCGTGTTGTCGGCCCGATTGGTATCGGCCTCGAACTCGACCGTGCCGCCGTACTCGAGCCCGGTGCGCTCGTCCTTGGCGCGGGCGACGACGTGGACCTCGGTGTCGTTCGAGAAGTCGAGATCGCGCGAGAACGCGTTGTTCAGCCGCGCGTCGTCGAGCTGGCCGCCGTGCATCCGGAAGCGCGCGAAGCCGGTCAGGGTCAGATCGGGATAGCCGCCCGGCTTCACCTCGGCCGCTCCGGCCACCGAGGGGACGGCCGCAGTCATCAGGCCAGCGCCAAGAACCGCAGTCGTGCCCAGAAGGATCTTTCTGAGCGTCATGGATGTCTCCTTGCTGTTGGGAAAGGCGGTCCCACAGCGGCATTTCCTTGGTTCCAGCCACATGACCCGTGCCATCGGGCCGCGAGCGGTCATCCTCGTGTTTCGATCTCACCACTGCCCGCCTTCCGGCGCTCTTATCTCCAGCCTCGTCGACACACGGCAACCCGAGAGCGCCCAGGCCAACCCTTCTTGCGCGCTCCTTGTGTTTCATCCGCAACATGGACATGCAAAGGAAAAGGCGGCGGGGGAGATCCCCGCCGCCTCTCGGGAATGCCGTGGCGCTTCGGCTCAGAACGCCAGGCCGAGACGACCCACCGCCTGCCAGCCCGACCGCTCCGGCCCGACCCGCGCATCGTTGTTGAAGAAGCCGACGTCGCCCGCGAGCACGAGGCCCGGCATCAGCGCGTAGTCCGCCGAGAACACCAGGTTCGAGGGCTTGTCGCCCGCCCAGAACGCGTTGGTGTCGATCGCCTTGCCGTAGGTCACCGACACGTTCGCCGGGCCGTAGCCGTAGCCCACACCCGCCGTGTACCAGGTCCGGTCGGCATCGCCCACCTTCTCGTCGGCGTAGCTGCCCGCCACCTTGAAGCCGAAGATGTCGAACGCGGCACCCGCCTGCCAGCCGTGCCAGCTCCCGCCGCCGAACACGCTCGAATCCTTGAGGTCGCCGGTGATCCCCACCACCGAGGCGGTCACCCCAACCCCACCGAACTCGCCCTTGTAGGTCAGACCGGCGTCGACGACGTTCTGCGCCTCGACCCCCTTGGTCGCCAGGCTGTCGCCGTTGCCAGCGCCCGAATCGACCGCCGCCTGCTGCGGGGTGTAGGAGATGCCGAACTGGAAGCCGCCGAAGGTCGGCGTGTAGTAGCGGATCTTGGTCGCGTCGTTGTTGTTGAGCAGGTAGACCACCGGCGTGCCGATGGTGTCGATCACCGAGCCGTCGATGCCGCCCGTGCCCGCCGCGATGGTCTGCGCACCCACCGAGCTGTTGTCGGCGACACCGTCCTCGTCGCCGAGGCGGATCTCGCCGAAACCGCCGCGGACGAAGATCCAGCTCTCGTCCGTGTTGGCGGTGGCATTCGTGTCGGCCTCGAACTCGACCGTGCCGCCGTACTCGAGCCCGGTGCGCTCGTCCTTGGCGCGGGCGACGACGTGGACCTCGGTGTCGTTCGAGAAGTCGAGATCGCGCGAGAATGCGTTGCTCAGCCGCGCATCGTCGAGCTGGCCGCCGTGCGCCCGGAAGCGCGCGAAGCCGGTCAGCGTCAGGTCGAGCGCGCCGCCCGGCTTCACCTCGGCCGCTCCGGCCACAGAGGGGACGGCCGCGGTCATCAGGCCAGCGCCAAGAACCGCAGTCGTGCCCAGAAGGATCTTTCTGAGCGTCATGGATATCTCCTGTTTCGTGTCATCAAACGCAGCGGCGATTGCGTTCCCCGGATGGCCTCGGCCGTTCGGCGCAGAGTGTGAAGCGCTATTCTTCTGGCGCCACTGCCCACCTTCCGGTCTTTGTTATCCAGACAGGTGGGCAACGAAGCAATGGCGCAGTAGCCCAATCGTGCATTGTTGCAGCGCAGATGTGCCGGATCTGCAACAAGCGCCATCGACTCATGAAAAAGCGGCGGGAACTTTCCTCCCGCCGCTCTCAACCGCAAAGAAGCGTTGCTATCAGAAGGCGAGACCGAGGCGGCCCACCGCCTGCCAGCCGGAATCACCCACGGCGCCGATAGTGCGTCCCGGACGGGCGCTGTTGTCGAAGAAGCCGACGTCGCCCGCGAGCACGAGGCCCGGCATCAGCGCGTAGTCCGCCGAGAACACCAGGTTGTAAGGCTTCCGGCCGGCCCAGAAGCCGTTGTCGTCGATCACCTTGCCGAAGGAGACCGAAACGTTGGCCGGGCCGATGCCATAGGCGGCACCGGCCGTGATCCAGGTCCGGTCGGCGTCGGCTACCTTCTCGTCGCCGTAGCTGCCCGCCACCTTGAAGCCGAAGAGATCGACACTGGCCCCCGCCTGCCAGCCGTGCCAGCTCCCGTCGCCGAACACGCTCGACCCTTTCAGGTCGCCGGTGATCCCCACCACCGAGGCCAGCACGCCGACCCCGGCGAACTCGCCCTTGTAGATCAGGCCGCCATCGACGACGTTCTGCGCCTCGACGCCTTTGGTGGCGAGGGCATCGCCATTAGCGGCGCCGCTGCCGACGATCTGGTCCTGCGGCGTGTAGCTGACCGCGATCTGGAACCCGCCGAAGCTCGGCGTGTAGTAGCGGATCTTGGTCGCGTCGTCGGTGTTGGTCAGGAACACCACGGGCGTGGCAATGGTGTCGATCACCGAGCCGTCGATGCCGCCCGTACCCGCCGCGATCGTGTTGCCGCCGACCTCGCTGTCGTGGGCCACACCGTCTTCGTCGCCGAGGCGGACCTCGCCGAAGCCGCCGCGGACGAACAGCCAGCTCTCGTCCGTGTTGGCGGTGCTGTTGGTATCGGCCTCGAACTCGATCGTGCCGCCGTACTCGATCCCGGTGCGCTCGTCCTTGGCACGGGCGACGACGTGGACCTCGGTGTCGTTCGAGAAGTCGAGATCGCGCGAGAACGCGTTGTTCAGCCGCGCGTCGTCGATCTCGCCGCCGTGCGCCCGGAAGCGCGCGAAGCCGGTCAGGGTCAGATCGGGATAGCCGCCCGGCTTCACCTCGGCCGCGCCGACGACCGTCGGAACGGCCGCGACCGTCAGGCCGACACCGACAACTGCAGTCGTGCCCAGAAGGATCTTCCTGAGCGTCATCGCCATCTCCTGTTCTCGTGTCGAACGACCGCAGTGCTAATTATTATACTGATTGGCTCCGAGCCTCAGGCATGGAGCAGAAAAGCTTCGACGTCTGCCGCGTCGCCACTCGCTACTGTCGACGTTCTTCCTAAAGATTGCGGCACGAAGCAACCCGACTCGATCGGAACGAGACATGGCCGCATCGCGTTGTGCCCGATATGCAACAAGATGGTTCCCCGAAAGGAAAAGCGCCCCATAACGCCACGGCATCGGCGCGTCAGGCGACGGGCTCGAGCAACCCCATCCTGGCGAGATCGAGGAGCAGCTTGTCGAGCTTGGCCGGAGGCTCGGCCGGAAAAGCCGCGAGCAGACCGCGACGGGTGAAGCGCTCGTGCGCCAGCACCCAGGCGACCTGCGCTTGAACCTCCGCCGGCACCTCGACCGCTTGGCGCGAGCCCCCCTTGACCAGACCGTGACGGCCGCCCTGCGACACCAGGCGCACCCCAGCCCCTTTCACCCGATAAGCCTCGTCGGCCTTCTCGATCAGATCCGGCAGGTCGTAGCTATCGCGCGGCCAATGGAAGCCGGCCATGAACCGGAGCATGTCGTCGACCGCCCGGTCCTCGGCCAGGCACCGTGCGATCGTCCGCCCGATGGCCTCGAGTCGTTCCTTGAGCGCCGCCCGATCGCGCGGCAGGTTGGCGCGGCCGATGCTCTCGTGCACCATCCGCTCGAAGGCGTAGGAGACCGCATCCATCCCGATCGGGTAGGTGACGCCGAAGGCGATGTGGGCGCAGGCGCCGTCGTCGGCGAGCGCGTAATGATACTGGCCGCGCGGCAGGTAGAGCAGATGGCCGGGCTCGAGGCGCACCTCGCGCCACAGCTCGCCTTTGGCCTTGTCCTTGTAATCCTGGGTCAGCGCCTCGAACCAGGGATGCTTGATCGGCCCATCTTCCCGCCCCTGGAAGACCATCCAGGTCTTTTCCCCCATGACGTGCATCGCGAACACGTCGTGGTAGTCGTAATGGGCCTTGAAGGCCTGCTTGCGCTTGGAGGAGAGATAAAGGTTGGCCTGGACCTTGCCGCCGAGCGCCTGCTCCATCGCCCGCGACACGGCCGAGAGCTCGGGTGTGAGCTGGTCGATGTCGTTGAGAACGAGGGTCGCACCCTTGGCCAGGAACTGCTTGACGCGCGCGGGATCGGGCCGCAGCACGGTGCCGCCGTCGCGGCCGGGCGCCGGCTGGCAGTAGGCGGGCGGCTGGATCTGCTCCTTGTCGAGCACGAGCAACATCGAGGGCGCAGCCCAGATCGTGGTCATGCCGAGTAGGCGGTTGAGGACGTCCCAGTTCATGACGTCCCGGAACTTCTCGGGCGGGCCTTGCAGGTGGAGAGGCTGCTGCCCCAGATAGTCGCGCAGGAAAGCCTCGGCGCCGAGTGGCGCCAGGATGTCGTCGAAGGTCATGACCGGCCTCCCGAGTGCCGTCCCGAACGAAACGTACCGGAGCTAGTAGACGATGGTGGAGCTTGGTCAACAGGCGGCCTCGGAGGTGGCGGAGAACCTGGCCGAGGTGCGGCGGCGGATCACGGCGGCCGCCGTGGCGGCGGGGCGCGATCCCGGCTCGGTGACGCTGATCGCGGTGAGCAAGTCGCAGCCACCGGAGCGGATCGAGGCAGCGCTTCTCGCCGGGCAGCGCATCTTCGGCGAGAACTACGTGCAGGAAGCGAAGGGACGCTGGCCCGCCTTGCGCGAGCGCTTTTCCGGCATCGAGCTGCACCTCGTCGGCCACCTCCAGAGCAACAAGGCAGCCGAGGCCATAGCGCTGTTCGATGTCATCCAGACACTCGACCGGCCCAAGCTTGCGCGCGAGCTCGCGAAGGAGATGACGCGACAGGGCAAGCACCCGCGCCTGTTCGTCCAGGTCAACACCGGCGAGGAGCCGCAGAAGTCGGGCGTGGCGCCCGGCGAACTCGACGGTTTTCTTTCGCTCTGCCGCGGCGAGCTCGATCTCGTGGTCGAGGGGCTGATGGCGATTCCGCCCGAGGACGAGGACGTGGCGCTCCACACCGCCCTTCTCGCGAAGCTCGCCCGACGTCACGGGCTCGCGAGCCTGAGCATCGGGATGAGCGGCGACTACGAGACCGCAATCCGTTTCGGCGCCACGCATGTCCGGGTCGGCACGGCGATCTTCGGCGCGCGCAGCCCGAGGCGGGCCTGAGCCATGCGCCACCGTTCGAGGATCCCACTTTAGAACCTCTGTACCCTCGTCGCCTTCTGTGACACTTCTCGGGCGCGACGCGCGGCGAGCGGCCGGGGAAACGGTCCCCTGCGGCGCGGCGTTGGTCGCACCGGTTTGCTTTCACCCCTCATTGTGGGAGGCAGAATGCTCAAGGCATGGATGCTCGGCTGCTCGCTCGCCGTGCTCGCGGCCGGCACGGCCATGGCGGACGGTAACGCTGCCAACGGCGAGAAGGTGTTCAAGCGCTGTCAGGCCTGCCACGTGGCCAACGCCGATCAGAACCGTGTCGGCCCCTCGCTGCACGGCCTGTTCGGCCGCAAGGCCGGCACGAAGGAAGGCTTCAACTATTCCGAGGCCATGAAGAAGAAGGGCGAGGAGGGTCTCACCTGGGACGAGGAGACCCTCGCCAAGTATCTCGAGGACCCGAAGGCCTACATCCCCGGCAACAAGATGGCGTTCCCGGGGCTGAAGAAGGAGGACGAGCGCGAGGACGTCATCGCCTATCTCAAGGAGGCGACGGCGAAGTGAGCCTCGTCCGGGGCGATCACGCGGAGCGGCTCAGTCGATCCGCGTGATCTCCTCGTAGAGCAGGCGTGCCTCGCTCGCGGGTCCGCGGCGCTGGCCGAGCGCCAGGACTCGCAGCACGCGCACCCGCATGGGCTCGGTCAGGGTGATGACGTCGCCCGGACGGACGAGCTGGTGGGTCTTCTGCACGATCTGCTCGTTGAGCCGCACGCGGCGCGCCGCCACGATCTCCTCGGCGAGGCCGCGATGCCTGATGAACCGCGCGTGCCACAGCCATTTGTCGAGCCGGAGCGCGTTCGGGTCGGTCACGTCGACACCTTGAGCTGCGCCAGAACAGCGAACGGCGACGGGCCGGTGCGGCCGGCGGCGGCGCGGCGTCCTTTCTCGTGGCGCTCCGCCTTCGGGCGGTGCCGCGGGGCTTTCCGCTGGGGCGGGCGGGTGAACGTCCCCTCTTCGCCGTTCTCCGAGGTCGCCGCCCGAAAGCCCAGCGCCTCCACGACCGCGAACAGCTCGGCACGGCTGAGCCCGGCCTCGGCGGCGAGCGCAGCCGGCACGGTGAAGACCCGCGTCCCCCGCGCCGCGGTACGGATCCGGGCGGCGAGCCGCTCGAGGATGTCGACGCGCAGCGCGAACCCGCCGAAGCTCGCGAAGCCTACCGCGATCACGTCGTGCCGCTCGCCGGCCGGAGCCGGCCGCAGCACCGTGCGCCCCGGCGGCGGCACGGCGACCGCCCGGCCATGGAAGATCCGCAGCAGCCGGGCGCGCGCCTCGTTGGCGGCGGGCCGGAGCAGGTCGGGCACGTAGAGATGGAGCATGCCGAAGCGCACGCCGAGCCTGGTCAGCATCCGCCGGTCGGCCTCGTCGAGGCCTGCGACCAGGCTCTCCGCCTCCTCGCGCGCCATGCTGCCCAGATGTTCGACCAGCCGGAAAGCGATGCCCCGGCCGGGGCCGCCGAGCTCCGCGCCGCGCGAGGCCAGCTCCAGTGCCTTCAGCCTCTCGAGCCGCCGGCCGATCCAGTCCTCGAGCCAGCGCTCGAGCCGCCTGCGGACGGCCTCCTGACCGGCCGCATCGAAGCCGCCGTCCACCTCGAGCTCGATCCGGGGCCGCAGGATGCCGGTCCCCCGCCGGAGCTGGGCCACCACAGCCCCCCGCCAGAGGATGCAGTCCTGCTCGTCGAGCGACAACGCGTCGTCGTCCGCTGCTGCCAGCTCGCCCGCCTTGCGCCGCAGCGCCGGCTGGGCAGCACGCCGTGCCGCAGCCGCGAGCAGACGGCGGTCGGCATCGGCGTCGGGCGTGGCGATGGCGAGCTTCAGGCCCTCGATCCGGCCGACCAGATGGCCGTCGACGACGACCTCGCCGTCGGCCTCGACGAGCGCCGCGTGCTCCCCCCGCTCACGGAGCGAGCGCAGGAGAGCCGAGGTGCGGCGATCGACGAAGCGCTGGATCAGGCGCTCGTGCAGCGCATCGGAGAGGCGGTCCTCGACCTCGCGCGCCCGCTCCTGCCAGTGGGCGGCGTCGCGCAGCCAGGCCGTGCGGTGCGACATGTAGGTCCAGGTGCGGATATGCGCGATCCGGTTGACGAGCGTGTCGATGTCGCCGTCGGTCCGCTCGAGGTGCGCGATCATGCCCCCTACCCAGTCGTTGGGCAGAACGCGCTCGGGGCCGGTCAGGTGCTTGTAGACCGTGGCCAGAAGGTGGAGATGCGCGTCGGTCAGGGTCTTCCTGAAATCGGGGATCTGGCAGACCTGCCAGAGCAGCCGGACCCGCTCCGTGCCTTGCGCCGCGGCGCGGATGTCGTCGCGGCGAGAGAGAAGGACGAGGCTCCGGTGGTCGAGCGCGTCCCTCACCTTGACGAGACAGTCCAGCTCCGGTGCCCGGTCGAGGCTCGCCGTCAGCGTGTCGACGCTGCGGAAGTCGAGATCGC
This sequence comes from Benzoatithermus flavus, assembly GCF_037908215.1. Lineage (NCBI taxonomy): Bacteria > Pseudomonadati > Pseudomonadota > Alphaproteobacteria > Geminicoccales > Geminicoccaceae > Benzoatithermus > Benzoatithermus flavus. The sequence goes on from NZ_JBBLZC010000001.1 coordinate 373,439, forward strand.
TGTTGCGCCAGCGCAGCGCCTTCAAGGGCGGGAAGGTATGGCTTTCGATGGCCTCGATCTCGCGCTCCTCGAACGGCTGGCAGCCGTTCGTGCCGCCGAAGGTGCCGCTCGCCATGTGGCGGCCGGCACGGCCCGCGATCTGTGCCATCTCGGTGGTGGTGAGGCGTCGGCTCTCACGGCCGTCGAACTTGGTGAGGTCGGCGAAGGCGACGTGGGCCACGTCCATGTTGAGGCCCATGCCGATGGCATCCGTGGCGACGAGGTGCTCGACCTCGCCGGCCTGGTACATCGCGACCTGGGCATTGCGGGTGCGCGGCGAGAGCGCCCCCAGCACGACCGCGGCACCGCCCCTCTGCCGGCGGATCACTTCGGCCAGCGTGTAGACCTCGGCCGCCGAGAACGCGACCACGGCGCTGCGCCGCGGCAGCCGGTGCAGCTTTATGTCTCCGGCGAAGGAGAGGGTGGAGAAGCGCGGGCGGGTGACGATCTCGGCGGAAGGGACGAGCCGCTTCAGGATCGGCCGGATCGTGTCCGAGCCGAGGAACATGGTCTCCTCGTAGCCGCGCGCGTGCAGGAGCCGGTCGGTGAAGATGTGGCCGCGCTCGTAGTCGGCACAGAGCTGGATTTCGTCGACGGCGAGGAACGCGACCTCGCGATGCATCGGCATCGCCTCGACCGTGCAGATCAGGTAGCGCGCGTCGTCCCTGCCCACCTTCTCCTCACCGGTGATGAGAGCGCAGGAATCCTTGCCGCGAACCGCGACGACGCGATCGTAGATCTCGCGTGCGAGGAGCCGCAGGGGGAAGCCCATCATGCCCGACTGGTGGGCGAGCATGCGTTCGACGGCGAAATGGGTCTTGCCGGTATTGGTCGGCCCTAAGACCGCCACCACCCGGCCAGGGGACGCAGGCTGTCGAACCATGGGCTCAATGTTGCCCCTGGCAGGTCGCTTGGCAAGAGGTTCGCACCGGCGTGAGTGGTCGGAAGCGGCAGCGGCCGCTAGATATGGTGGCAGGTCCGCTCATCCCGAGCGGCAATGGCGTGCGCATGGAGCCGAGCCGGCGCATCATCTCCTTGCTGTTCGAGGGAGCCCCCGATGCGGTCTGGGAGGCGCTGGCCGATACCGCCCGCTTCAACGAGGCGGCAGGCTTGCCCCGGCATCAGATCCGAGAGCTGCCGGGGCCGGACGGCAGCATCACCTTCATCGGCAGCGCCCGCATGGGCCCGCTGCGGCTCGAATGGGAGGACCTGCCTTCCAACTGGGTGCGGGGGCATTGGTTCGAGCACCGGCGCGCCTTCCGCAGCGGCCCGTTTCGCACGTTCTACGCCCGCTGCCAGCTTCATCCCGAGGGCGGGGGCTGCCGCGGCGAGTACACGCTCGAGGTCGAGCCGCGCGGCCTTCCCGGCTCCCTCCTCGCAGGCGGCTTCCTGGCATCGGGGGAGCGCGTGGTCCGCAGGCTCGCCGCCGAGGCCGACCGGTTCGCGCTGGGCGGGCGGCCCGTCGCCTTCACCCCTCCCCCGCCCGCCCTGAGGCCGGCCGCGCGCGAGCGTCTGACGCGGCTCGCGCAGGAGCTCGACCGGTCGGCCTACGGCCACGAGCTGGGCGAGCTCCTCGCCCGGTATCTGATCGAGGCCGGCGAGATCGATGCGCAGCGAATCCGGCCGCTCGAGCTGGCACGGCGCTGGGTAATACCGGAGCGGCACGTGATCGAGGCCTGCTTGGAGGCGACACGGCTGGGCCTGCTCGAGCTGCGCTGGGACCTGCTCTGCCCACGCTGCCGGGGAGCGAAGGCGAGCACGGGCAGCCTCGACCGGCTGCCGGAAGGAGCGCATTGCGGCACCTGCAACATCGCGTATGGTCGCGACTTCTCGCGCAACGTCGAGCTGACCTTCCGCCCGGCGGCCGCCATCCGGCCGCTCGGGGACGGCGAGTTCTGCCTCCTCGGCCCCATGAGCACGCCGCACATCTGGGCACACGTGACACTGGCCCCAGGCGAAGAGCGGCTCATCGAGCTCGAGCTTCCGCCAAGCTTCTACCGCCTGCGCACGCTCGAGGCCGGCCCCGAGGCCGACATCGAGCACGGGTCCGGCCCCTTTCCCACGGTGAGCCTGACGGCCGAAGGAATCACGGCCGGTGAACCCTCGCCGCCGGGACGGGTGCGCCTGCGCAATGCTTTCTCGCATCAGCGCACCGTCGTGATCGAGGAGCGCGCCTGGGTGCGGAACGCGCTCACGGCGGACCGCGTCGCTACGCTTCAGGCCTTCCGCGACCTGTTCTCGGCCGAGGTTCTCCGGCCCGGCGACGAAGTCGCGATCCGCCGGGTGACGCTGCTGTTCAGCGATCTCAAGGGCAGCACGGCGCTCTACGATGCCATCGGCGACGCCGCGGCCTACCGCCTGGTCCGCGAGCACTTCGCCTATCTCGCCGGCATCGTGCGCGAGCACGACGGCGCGATCGTCAAGACGATCGGCGATGCGGTCATGGCGGCCTTCCACGACCCGCTGCAGGCGCTCACCGCCGCCATCGCCATGCAGGAGCGGATCGCGGCCTTCAACGCGACGGCGCGCGCGCCGATCGTGCTGAAGCTCGGCCTCCACGAAGGCCCCTGCATCGCCGTCACCCTCAACGAGCGCCTGGATTATTTCGGCGGCACGGTGAACCTCGCCGCCCGGCTCCAGGGCGAGAGCCGCGGCGGCGACGTCGTGCTGTCGCGAACGCTGGCGACGACGCCCGGGGCAGAACGCCTTCTCGCCGCCCACGCCCCGGTCGAGGAGACGGCCCGGCTGCGCGGCTTCGCCGAGCCTGCCGCCTTCGTCCGGCTACGCTTCGGTGCGGTGGCAGGTGGCGGCTGAGGCGTGGGCGGGCGGGCTTCCGTGCGGCCGGTCGGTGCAGTGGTTGCGCTCGATCTGGATCGTGGCGTGGGTCACGCCGAACCGCTCGGCGAGCGCATGCTGGAGCTCGTGAAGCACCGTGTCGTGGTCGGCCTCCTCGGCGATCGAGGCATGGAGCGTCATCAGCGTCCGGCCGGGCAGGATCGACCAGGCATGGACGTGGTGCACGTCGAGGACGCCCTGGACCGAGTCGGCGAGTTCGGCCTGCAAGGCGTCGACGTCGATATCCTCGGGCGTACCCTCCATCAGCACGTGCCAAGCGCGCGCCAGGTTCGACCAGGCGCCGCGCAGGATGAGAAGGGCCACGAGCACGGAGAGGATCGGGTCGATCGGGGTCCAGCCCGTCCACAAGATCACGAGCGCCGCCAGGATGGCGCCGATCGAGCCCAAGAGGTCGCCCACGACGTGGAGGGCTGCGCCACGCAGGTTGAGATCGGTCTCCTCGTGGCGGTGCAGGATCGAGAAGGCGGCGATGTTGACGACGAGTCCCAAGGCCGCCACGGCGAGCATCGGCCCGCCGAGCACGGGCACGGGTGCCAGGAGGCGCTGCCCCGCCTCCACCGTGATCCAGATCGCGATGACGATGAGAGCACCGCTGTTGATCAGCGCCGCCAGGACCTGGATGCGGCCATGCCCGTAGGAGCGCTCCGGCGTGGCCGGGCGGCGGGTGACGCGAAACGCGTACCAGGAAAGGCCCAGGGCGGCGGTGTCGGTGAGCATGTGGCCGGCATCGGCCAAAAGCGCCAGCGAGCCGGCGAGGAGCCCGCCCGCCACCTCCGCCAGCATGAAACCACCCGTGAGCAGGAGCGCCCACAAGACCCGGCGCTCGTTGCCGGCCTCGACATGGTCGTGGTGGTCGTGACGATGGTGGGCGTGGTGCGCGGGGGCGGTCATGCTCGGGTGCTGCTGTCCGGAAGAGCGGCCGTCAAAGGCCGGTGTTGCGATACAGGCGGTCGAGCTCGATCCGGTCGCCCAACGCCTCGCTCGAGAAGCCGGCTGCGCCCCGCAGCGGCATGGTGACGATCCAGCAATCGGCGTCGCGGCGCCACACCTGCATCCAGCGCTCGCGGCTGTCGACCAGCCAGATCTCGCGTACCGACGGCAGCTCGATGTAGCGGCGCACCTTGCCGCCGAGATCGTGGTCCGCCGTGCTCTCGGCCAGCACTTCGACGATCAGGAACGGCTCCTCGACATAAGGGGCACCCTCCGGCTCCCGGCCCGAAGCAGCGACGTCCGCCTTGTAGTGGTTGTAATCGTCGAGCCGGATTCCGGCCTCGACGATCGCCCGGCAGGGCGGGCGGCGCTCCAGCCGCCGGTCGATCTCGCCCCAGCAATTGCCTGCGATCGTGCCGTGGGCCTCGCTCGGCGGCGCCATGGCGACGATCTCGCCGTTGACCAATTCGTAGCGCGTGTCGGTTCCGTCGTCCCAGGCCAGGAACTCGCCTACGGTCATCGTCATCCGCCGGGCCGGCTCGCCCATGTGGCACTCCTCCGCTCGAACGGGCCAGGATTAGCACGGCGCCCCCGGCCGTTGAACCTCCGCGCTGCCATCCCCAAATCGGGCGCAGCCCTTTCAACCTGCCGTCACCACAGGGAAATCCGAGCCGCCATGACCGAGACCGTGCAGCCGTTCGAGGCCGATGTCAGCCGTGTGCTCGATCTGGTCATCAACTCGCTCTACAAGGAGCGCGACATCTTCCTGCGCGAGCTGATCAGCAACGCGTCGGACGCGTGCGACAAGCTCCGCTACCAGTCCCTGAGCCAGCCCGAACTCCTCGAGACCGATCCCGATCTCAAGATCCGCATCCTGGCCGATGCGGCCCTCGGCCTGCTCACGGTCACCGACAACGGCATCGGCATGAACCGCGAGGATCTGTGCGAGAACCTGGGCACCATCGCGCGCTCGGGCACGGCCCGGTTCCTCGAGCAGCTCTCGGGCGACAAGGACAAGGACCTGAAGCTGATCGGCCAGTTCGGCGTCGGCTTCTATTCCGTGTTCATGGTGGCCGACAAGGTGGTGGTCCAGACCAGGAAGGCGGGCGAGGACAAGAGCTGGATCTGGGCTTCCGACGGCCGCAGCGGCTACACGGTGCAAGAGGCGCCGGCCACGGTCCCGCGCGGCACCTCGATCACGCTCCATCTCAAGGCCGACGCCAAGGAATATCTCGACGGCTGGAAGATCCGCCAGATCGTGCGGACCTACTCCGACCATATCGGCATCCCGATCCTCCTGGAGGTGCGCGAGAAGGCGGGCGACGGCAAGGCGAAGGCCGAGGAGCCGCAGCAGATCAACGAGGCCAGCGCCATCTGGACCCGGCCCAAGAGCGAAATCAGCGAGGACCAGTACCGGGAGTTCTACCACCACGTCGCCCACGCCTTCGACGAGCCGTTCGCGCGGCTGCACTTCACGGCGGAGGGTGTCCTCTCCTACACGGCACTCCTGTTCGTCCCGAGCACGCGTCCGTTCGATCTCTTCGACCCGAAGCGCCGCCACGGCGTGAAGCTCTACGTGCGCCGCGTGTTCATCACGTCCGACCTCGAGGCGCTGATGCCGCGCTATCTGCGCTTCGTGAGCGGTGTGGTCGACAGCGAGGATCTCCAGCTCAACGTCAGCCGCGAGACGCTGCAGCACGGGGCGGTGATCGCCAAGATGAAGAAGGCGCTGGTGCGCCGGCTTCTGGACGAGATCGCGGCCAAGGCCAAGGCGAGCACGGCGGCATCGGCCGATGGCGAGGCCAAGCCCGACGGCGAGGCCAAAACCAAGAGCTACGAGGACTGGTGGGCCGAGTTCGGCTCCGTCCTCAAAGAAGGTCTCTACGAAGACGCCGAGAACCGCGAGAAGCTCCTGGAGCTCGCCCGCTTCCGCAGCACGCACGGGGCCGGCTGGACCAGCCTCGCCGACTACGTGGCGCGGATGAAGGAGGGCCAGGACGCGATCTACTATATCAGCGGCGAGAGCCACACGGCGCTGCGCACGAGCCCGCAGCTCGAGCAGGCGCTGGCCAAGGGTGTGGAGGTGCTGCTCCTCGACGATCCCGTGGACGATTTCTGGCTGCCCGAGGTCAAGGACTACCAGGGCAAGCCGTTCCGCTCGCTGACCCGGGGCGAGGTCGACCTCTCCGCCATCAAGGCCGAGGGCGAGGCGGAGAAGGAGAGCGAGCCGAAGCTCGACGACGAAGCGCTGAAGCGTCTGATCGCCCGCCTCAAGACGGCGCTCGGCGAGGAGGTGACCGACATCCGCTCGTCCAAGCGCCTGCGCGACAGCGCCGTCTGCCTCGTCGCCGACGAGCACGGGCTCGACCTCAGGCTCGAGCGCTTCTTGAAGCAGCACAGCCAGATCGATCGGCTCTCCAAGCGCGTGCTCGAGATCAACGGCCAGCACGAGCTGATCCGGCGCATGGCCGAGATGGCAAAGGACGAGACCAAGGGGCTGCAATTCGACGAGCTGGCCCGGCTCCTGCTCGACCAGGCGCGGATCGTCGAGGGCGAGCCGATTCCCGATCCCGGCGCCTTCTCGCGACGGATGAGCACTTTCCTCGCCAAGGGCCTCGCGGCCTGAGCGCACACGACGGCCGCGACCGGGCTCATACCCAGTGGGCGAGGTCGCGGCCGAGAAGGGCCGAGAGCCGCTCGTTGTGCGGGCGGAAGTAGGCGCGCAAGCGCTCGCGCGTCTCCTCGTGCATCGGCGGGTAGCGGAACGGCCGCGCGTTGGCCTCGCTCAGGGGCTCGACGACGTGGCGGAACAGGAAATAGCGCAGGCGCGCCGGAACGACGGCCTTGTAGGCCCGGTTCACGCGCGAATCCGGTGCCCGCAGCATGCGCTGGAGCCGTGGGAAGCGGGGCACGCTCGCCGTGTTGTGGCGTTCCTCGGGCGGCTCGAACGTGGGATCGTCGATGCCGAGCCAGCCCAGAAGCCGCGACAGATAACGGCTGTCCTGCTGCATGTCGTCGTAGAGCAGGACGTGGATGCGCTCCGGTGGAAACCAGCGCCGGAAGCGCTCGAGCTGCTCGGCATAATGACCGTGCTCAAGATAGGCGCGCTGGGCGCGGTCGTGGGTGCTCGTAGGGTCGAGCGCCGGCTCGCGCGCGAGCGCCTCCTCGAACGAGCCGGCCGGTTCCACCCCGACCGAGCGCTGGTACCAGTAGGCCGAATAGGCCCGGTCGATCGGGTTGCGCAGCACCGCGACGATCCGGGCATCGGGATTGTAGCGGCGCAGCCGCTCCGGCACGTAAGGAAAGAACAGGAGCTCCACGTTGGAGAGGCCCACGAGCTCGGCGTCGATGGTCTCGGGGTAGTTGAGGGCCAGCTCCTGCTCCAGCCGGCGGTACTGCTCCTCCAGAACGAAGCAGGCGATCTCCTTGCGAAAAGGCAGGAAGATGCGCGGATGAAGCTGCAGGTAGCGGTGAAGCGAGGTGGTGCCGCTCTTCTGGGCACCCACGAGGAAGAAATCGATTTTACGCCGCATGCGAGGAATTCGTCCGTGCTGTCAGGAACCGCCACAGCAGGCCCGCGGCCTTGACCGGGTCGGCATGGGTCCAGATGCCGCAGCAGCGCCGCACGCAGAGCCAGGCGGCGATCTGCTGCGCCGCCAGAGCCCCGGCCACGGCTGCTGCGAGGCCGATCGCGCCGAAGGCGGGGGTGAGCGCCAAGCCGCCCGCGAGCATGGCCGCCGTGCCGCCCAGCGCCACCGCCATGCGCACGGCCCCGTGCCCGGTCATCATCAGCACGTAGGGTGCGGAGCCCACGAACGCGACGAACGCCGTTCCCAGCGCCAGCACGAGGAGGATCGGGGCGCCGTCGCGGTAGAACGGGCCGAACAGCAGTGTCAGCAGCTCGCCCGGAGCCACTGCCAGAACGACGAGCGCCACGAGGCAAGGCAGGGCGGCGACCGTCGCCGTCATCTGGAGGAGCGTCTGCAGCCGCTCGTGCTGCCTGCGCACGTTGAGGCGCGCGATCTCGGGTGCCGTCACGTCGTTGACCACCGTGAGGAGAGCGAGCAGCCTCACGACCCGACTCGCCGCCCCGTAGAGCGCCACTTCGCTCTCGGAACGGAACATGCCCAGGATCCAGATGTCGGCCTGGAGCACGATCAGCATCCCCAGCTGCGAGACGAGCAGCGGCAAGCCGAGCCGGACGAGCGGCCACCAGCCCGGACCACGCGGTGCCGGCTTCCAGGAGGGTGGCAGCCTTCTCGCGAGAAGCGCTGCTCCCAGCATCGTGGCCATGGCCGTCGCGGCAGCCGAGATCAGGAGCGCTCGCCGCGCATCGAGGCTCATGCCCAGCGCCCAGGCACCGCCGACGGTAGCGGCAAGCAGGCCGGTCGACAGGACGCCGCCGAAGGCCGTGCCGCCGAAAAGGCTCGCCAGCCTGATGTCGCGGCAGCCCCGGAACAGCTCGGCCAGGGTGAGCTGCACGGCGAAGCAGGCGAGCCAGGCGGCCGCAGCCGGCATCGCCTCGGCCAGAGCGGCCGAGCCGAACACGCGATACCCCAGCCACGGGCCGAGCAGAACGCCCCCACCTGCCCCGATCACGAGCCCGGCGAGCGCCACGGCCGCGAGAGCACGCCAGGCCACCGCTGCGGCCGCAACGACGTCGTCGCACCCGAGATGTTCGGCCACGAGCCTGAGCCCGACCTGCTCGAGGCCGAGGCGCGCCACGGTGGCGGCGGCGGCCACGATGCTGAAGGCGAGCAGATAGATGCCGAGCTCGGCCGGCGGCATCAGGCGCGCCAGCATGGCCGTGATCCCCAGGCCCAGCGCGGCGCCGATGCACTTGCCGCCGAGCGCCCAGATTCCACCGCCCACGAGGATCGCGGTGAGCGAGCGCTGCCGGCCTTTAGCCTCGGACCGGCCCGACACCGCGCCGGCATTCATGATCATGCTGCCGCCGTCCACCGGCATGCTTTCGTCCTATCCATCGTCCGCTTTCCTTGCAGCGCGCGCTGCAGCCGCGCCGAGCCGAAGTCGGCATCACGGCCATGATGCAAGTCCGGCCCGGCAGTCTCACGAAATCGGCCGGTGCTGGCAAGCCGCATGGATGCCTCGAGCTTCTCCCGACCATGTCGGTGCGCCCGAGCCCATGCCACGGCAGCATTGACATCGCCTATTGGGTCCTGCGTGATAGACTGGGCGTGATGAGGTTCGATCCAGATTCGGGGACATGATCGGTGACGGCACGTTTGTCTGCCGCGAACAAAACTGAAGGAAGCACCAGGAAAGGGCCTGTAAATCTTCTGATCCTCATCGACAAGTTCGACTATTGGAATTCTTCCGTCAGCGGGCCTGTCCGATATTTCTCCTGGCTCGTGGAGCGGCTCGATCGGCGCCGCTTCCGACCGGTCGTCTGCAGCCTGCGCGCGGCCGGCCCGGCGGAAAAGGTCCTGCGCCGGCTGGGGCTCGAGGTGCGCTTTCTCGGCCTCGGCAAGTACCAGCCGCGGGCGGTCCTGCGGGTGATGCAGCTCGTGCGCAGCGAGCGCATCGACCTCATGCACCTGAACGGCTACGCCTCGACGACCATCGGCCGCATCGTGGGGCTGCTCACGGGCGTGCCCGCCATCGTGCAGGAGCACTATGTCGATCCCGGCATCACCCGGCCGCAGATGCTGCTCGAGCGCACGCTGGCGCGGGTGGCGCGCTCGCCGGCCATCGCCGTCTCGGCCTACGCGGGCCGGTTCCTCACCGAGGCCAAGGGCTTCGACCCGGCGCAGGTGGAGGTGATCTGGAACGGCATCCCGGTCGAGCGGTTCGCCTCGGCTCCACTTGCCGCCGGCGTGCGGCTGCGCGAGCGGTGGGGCCTGCCGCCGGATCGGCCGGTCGTCGGCACGGTGGGGATGCTGCACCCCAACAAAGGCCATCGCTTCCTGATCGAGGCGGTTCGGGAGCTCCTGCAGCGCGGGCTCGAGGCGAGCCTCGTCGTCGTCGGCGAGGGTGCCGTACGCGCGGACCTGGAGGCGCGATGCGCCGCGCTCGGCCTCGACGGCCGGGTGTTCCTGGTCGGCCGGCATCTCGACATGCCGGCCGTCTACCGCGCCTTCGACATCTATGCCCAGGCCTCGATCAGCGAGGCCGCGGGCCTCAGCGTGCTCGAGGCCATGGCGAGCGGTCTGCCGATCGTCACCAGCGCCGCCGGCGGGCCGAACGAGGTGATCACCGATGGCGTTTCGGGCCTGATCGTGCCGACCGAGGACTCGGGCGCCCTGGCCGCAGCCATCGCGAGGCTCGTTCGCGAGCCGGGACTCGCCCGCAGGCTGGCCGCCGGTGCCGCCGCGGCGAGCCGCTCCTTCGATCTCGACGAGACCGTGCGCCGGATCGAGGCCGTGTACGAGCGCGTGCTGGAGCAGCGGGCCGCGGCCTGACGCTCCGGGTAGCACCTGCTTCCCACGAGGGCGCGCGCCGCCTAGAACCACCGACGAGGTGGAGCGGCAGGAGAGGCGATGGCGATCTCGGATTACCTGCGGCGCTTGCGCAGCCGCATCGGGCACGAGCTCGTGCTCCTGCCCTCCGTCGCCGTGATGATCCGCGACGATGCCGGCCGGCTGCTGCTCGTGCGCAACCGCGACGACGGCACCTGGCAGACCGTGGGCGGCGGGATGGACCCGAACGAGCAGCCGGCCGATGCCGCGGTGCGCGAGGCGTTCGAGGAGACCGGGCTCGTGGTCGAGCTCACGCGCGTGATCGGCGTCTATGGCGGCCCGCTCTTCTGCCTGACCTACCCGAACGGCGACGTCGTGTCCTATGTCGGGATCGCGTTCGCGGCGCGGGCGACGGGCGGGGCCGAGCGTCCCTGCCAGGACGAGGTCGACCGCCTCGGCTGGTTCGAGCGCGATGCCGCCCTCGCCCTGCCGATGGCGCCGCATACCCGCATCCTGATCGAGGACGCGTTCGAGGACGCGCCCCGCGCCCGCTTCGCGCCTCCGAGCTGGCGTCCGGGCAGAGAATAGCCGTTTCGGCGGGCGGCTTGCCGGAGGCCGTCCCGGCGGTATACTCCGCGCACTTTCTCACCCGGATCGGACCTGGGCACCTCGGGAGCGTGCCGGCTCCGGACCAGCAAGGACGAAGGCACCATGGCTACGGCACTCAAGGATGTGCGAATCCAGCTCCAGGATCAGCGCCTGTTCCGCGAGCACTGCTACATCGACGGTGCCTGGATCGCAGCGGAGGACGGCCGCACCGTCAAGGTGACGGATCCCGCCACCGGCGAGATCATCGGCACCGTGCCGAGCCTGGGCGTGGTCGAGACCCGGCGCGCGATCGAGGCCGCGGAGCGGGCGCTGCCGGCATGGCGCGCCAAGACCGGCAAGGAGCGCGCCCAGATCCTCCGGCGCTGGTTCGAGCTCGTCATGGCGCACGCCGACGATCTCGCCTATCTCATGACCCGCGAGCAGGGCAAGCCCGTGGCCGAGGCCAAGGGCGAGATCGCCTATGCCGCCTCGTTCCTCGAATGGTTCTCGGAAGAGGCGAAGCGAGTCTACGGCGACGTCATCCCGCAGACCGTGGCCTCGCGCCGGATCCTCGTGCTGAAGCAGCCCGTGGGCGTGTGCGCGGCGATAACACCCTGGAACTTCCCGGCGGCGATGATCACGAGGAAGGCCGGCCCGGCGCTCGCCGTCGGCTGCACCATGGTGGTCAAGCCCGCGAGCGCCACGCCCTACTCCGCCCTGGCGCTCGCCGAGCTCGCCGAGCGGGCGGGCGTGCCGAAGGGCGTGTTCAACGTGATCACCGGCAGTGCGGGGACCATCGGCACCGAGCTCTGCACCAACAAGAAGGTGCGGAAAGTGTCGTTCACGGGCTCGACCGAGGTCGGCAAGATCCTGCTGAAGCAGTGCGCCGACACGGTCAAGCGCGTGTCGATGGAGCTCGGCGGCCACGCTCCCTTCATCGTCTTCGACGATGCCGATCTCGACAAAGCGGTGGAAGGTGCCATCGCCTGCAAGTTCAGGAACTGCGGCCAGACCTGCGTGTGCACCAACCGGATCTACGTCCAGGCCGGCGTGTTCGACACGTTCGCGCAGAAGCTCGCGGCCGCCACGGCGAAGCTGAAGGTCGGCCCCGGCACCGGTGCCGACGTGCAGATCGGGCCGCTGATCGACGAGAACGCCGTGCAGAAGGTCGAGGAGCACATCGGCGACGCCACCGCCAAGGGCGCTTCGATCCTCCTGGGCGGCAAGCGCCACGCGCTCGGCGGCCACTTCTTCGAGCCCACCGTGCTCGCGAACTGCAACGCCGAGATGAAGATCGCGCACGAGGAGACCTTCGGCCCGGTCGCTCCTCTCTTCCGCTTCGAGACCGAGGAGGAGGTGATCCGGCTCGCCAACGCTTCCGACGTGGGCCTCGCCGGCTACTTCTACACCCGCGATCTCGGCCGCGCGTTCCGGGTCGCCGAGGCACTCGAGGTGGGCCTGGTCGGCGTCAACGACGGTGTCATCTCGAACGAGGTGGCGCCCTTCGGCGGCGTCAAGGAGAGCGGCATGGGCCGCGAGGGCTCGAAGTACGGCATCGACGAGTATCTCGAGATCAAGTACGTCAGCCTCGGCGGCATAGGCTGAGGTCCATGACCACGTTCGATCTCTTCATCATCGGCGCCGGCTCCGGCGGCGTCGCGTGCGCGCGCCGCGCCGCCTCCTACGGCGCCAAGGTCGGCATCGCCGAGGCGCGCCGTGTCGGCGGCACCTGCGTGATCCGCGGCTGCGTGCCGAAGAAGCTGATGCACTACGGCGCCCATTTCGGCGAGGCGCTCGCGGACGCCAGGGCCTATGGTTGGCAGATCGGCGAGCGCCCCCCGCTCGATTTCGAGGCTTTGTGCCGAGCGCGCAACCAGGAGATCGACCGGCTCAACGGCATCTACATCGACATGCTGAAGAAGGCCGGCGTGGAGCTGTTCACGGGTCGGGCCAGGGTCCAGCCACGCTGGTCGGGCGACGGCTTCGTCGTCGCCGTGGGCGAGCACGAGATCCACACCCGGCGCATCCTCGTGGCCGTCGGCGCCCATCCGAGCCTGCCCGAGATCGACGGCATCGAGCATGCCATGACCTCGGACGAGGTGCTGGAGCAGGTCTATCCCCTGCCCCGCCGGCTCGTCGTCGTGGGTGCCGGCTATATCGGGGTCGAGTTCGCGAGCATCTTCCGAGCGCTCGGCGCCGACACGACGCTGGTGCTGCGCGGCGATCTGCCCTTGCGCGGCTTCGAGGAGGATCTCCGCCGGCATCTGACCGACGAGATGCGGGCGCATGGCCTGAAGATCCAGCCCGACACCCGCGTCGAGCGGATCGAGCGCACGAGCGACGGCTTCGCCCTCCACACCAACCGCGGCGTGATCGCGTGCGATCGCGTGATCTACGCCACCGGCCGTGCCCCCATCCCGAACACGCGCGGGATCGGGCTCGAGGATCTCGGTGTGAGGATGAGCGACATCGGCGTCATCCAGGTCGATCGCGGCTATGCCAGCAACGTGAAGGGGATCTTCGCCGTCGGCGACTGCAGCGACCACGGCGGGCACGGGCTGGGTGCCGCCCAGTTCGATCTGACGCCCGTGGCGATCGCCGAAGGCCGGGCGCTCGCCGAGGCCCAGTTCAACGACAACCCGCAGACCGTCGCCTACGAGACCATCCCGACCGCGGTGTTCGCCCTGCCGCAGGCGAGCTCGGTGGGCCTGAGCGAGGCCCGTGCCCGCTCGCTCGGCTACGATGTGACGATCTATCGCACGCGTTTCAGGCCCATGGTGCACACGCTGACCGGCGGCAGCGGCCGGACCATGATGAAGCTCGTCGTTGACAAGGCGAGCGATCGCGTGCTCGGTTGCCATATGGTCGGGGAGGACGCGGCAGAGATCATCCAGGGCTTCGCCGTCGCCCTCACCGCGGGCGCCACCAAGGCCGTCTTCGACGCCACCGTGGCGCTGCACCCCACCGCCGCCGAAGAGTTCGTCACCATGTATCAGCCGGCTCAGAGCTAGAAGGCCGGATGGATCGTCTTCTCGAGGGAATTCTACCGATGGCACGCGACTGGCAGCCGGATTCCTGGCGCAGCCGACCTGTCCAGCAGATGCCGGCCTATCCGGATGCGGCGGCCCTGGCCGAGGTGGAGCGTCGGCTCGCGAGCTATCCGCCGCTCGTGTTCGCGGGCGAGGCCAGAACGCTGAAGGAGCGGCTGGCCGAGGTCTGCGCCGGGCGGGCCTTCCTCCTCCAGGGCGGCGACTGCGCCGAGGCCTTCGCCGATTTCCAGGCCGACAAGATCCGCGACACGCTGCGCGTGCTCCTGCAGATGGCGGTCGTCCTCACCTTCGGTGCCGGCATGCCGGTCGTGAAGCTCGGCCGAATCGCCGGTCAGTTCGCGAAGCCGCGCTCGGCACCCACCGAGGTCGTGAACGGCAAGGAGCTGCCGAGCTACCGCGGCGACATCGTCAACGCGATCGACTTCGACGAGACGGCGCGCGTCCCCGACCCCTACCGCCAGCTCCAGGCCTACTCGCAGGCCGCGGCCACGCTCAACCTCCTGCGCGCCTTCACCCAGGGCGGCTACGCCTCGCTCACGCGCGTGCACCAGTGGACACTGGGCTTCCTCGACCGGAGCCCACAGGGCGAGCGCTACCGCGACATGGCGCACCGGATCACGGAAGCGCTCGATTTCATGCGGGCCTGTGGCGTCACCGATCTCACCACGCCCGAGATCACCCGCACGCAGCTCTACACCTCGCACGAGGCCCTGCTCCTGGGCTTCGAGCAGGCCATGACCCGGGTCGATTCGACCTCGGGCCTCTGGTACGACACGAGCGCCCATTTCCTGTGGATCGGCGACCGCACCCGCCAGCTCGACGGGGCGCACGTCGAGTTCTGTCGCGGGATCGCCAATCCTCTGGGAGTCAAGGCCGGTCCCACCATGACGGTCGAGGACCTCCTGCGTCTGTGCGACGTGCTCAACCCGCAGAACGAGCCCGGCCGCCTCACCGTCATCAGCCGCATGGGCCACGACAAGATCGAGAAGCACCTGCCGATCCTCGTGCGCGCGCTCAAGAGCCACGGCCGCAACGTGGTCTGGGCGTGCGATCCCATGCACGGCAACACGATCAAGTCGTCGACCGGCTACAAGACCCGCCCGTTCGACCGCATCCTCTCCGAGGTGCGGAGCTTCTTCGCCATCCACAAGGCGGAGGGCACGCACGCCGGCGGCATCCATCTCGAGATGACCGGCCAGGACGTGACCGAGTGCACCGGCGGCGCTCAGGCGATCACGGACGCCTGCCTGCAGGATCGCTATCACACCTACTGCGACCCGCGCCTCAACGCGCAGCAGGCGCTTGAGCTCGCCTTCCTGATGGCCGAGGCGCTGAAGGAGGAGCGCCAGCTCCTGCGCGCGGCGTCGTAGGCGATCCTCGCGAAGGGAGGTCCGCGCAGGGACTTCCCTTCCCGCCCCTCACCCGCCGATTGACACCGTCGCACCTGCCCTCTTAGCTCCTGCCTCTGGTGGATTGGGGGAAGCCGAGCATGGCGCCGAGTGACGGCGAGGTCGGGCGCTACTCCGACAAGTACTTCGTCAAGACGCGCACGATCGTCGAGCGGTTCGGCGATTGTCGTGTGACCTATGCGGTGTTCATGCGCCGCCCGGTCGTGTTCACGCCACGGCTCGCGGTCGAATGGCTGCAGCGCGTGCTGGCCGAGCGCGGGACGGAGGCCGAGATCGACCTGCTGCACGCCGAGGGCGACTGGGTCGGCGCCGGCGAGCCGCTCCTCTACATCACGGGCCCGTTCCGCCACCTGGTCGATCTCGAGACGATCTTCCTGCAGCGACTCGGCCCCGCCTGCGTCGCCGCCTACAACGCCTACACCATGGCGACCGACCTGCCCTACGTCGCCTTCCTCGCCATGGACGCGCGCCACTGCGCGGGCGCCGAAATGGCCGAGATGATGGCCTATGCCGCCTCGGTCGGCTCGGCGCGGGCGCGGCGCGAGACCGGGGCCAAGGGCTTCATCGGCAACGCCACCGACGCCACGGCGCACTATTTCGGCCAGCCCACCGGCCTCGGCACCATGCCGCACGCGCTGATCGGCTATGCCGGCAGCACGGTGCGCGCGGCCGAGATGTTCCACGAGACCTTCCCCGACGATCCGCTCTACGTGCTGGTCGACTATTTCGGCCGCGAGATCACGGACGCGCTCGAGGTATGCCGCCGCTTTCCCGAGCTCGCCGCACAGGGGCGTCTCGGCGTGCGACTCGATACTCATGGCGGCCGGTTCATCGAAGGCCTGGACGTGGCGGCATCCTACGCCGTGCTCGAGCGGCACGTCCCGCACGCGATCCGCACCTACCGCACCCACGAGGAGCTGAGCTGGCTCACGGGCACGGGCGTCACGGCGGCCGCGATCTACCACATGCGCGAGCAGCTCGACGCCGCCGGCTTCGACAAGGTGAAGATCATCGCCTCCTCCGGCTTCGGTCCATCCAAGTGTAAGCTGATGGCGAGCGTGAGGGCCCCGATCGACATCATCGGCACGGGCTCCTATCTGCCGGAGCGCTGGACCGAGACCTACGCCACCGCCGACATCATCGCCTATAACGGCGAGTACCGGGTCAAGGTCGGCCGCGAGTTCCTGTTCCCGGCGCACAGGGCGCGCAGCGGCGCTTGAGCACGACCGCCTCGCCGATGCCGGCGCTCGGCTCGCCGAACCTGCTCCGGCTTCTGCGTGACGCCCTGGTCGGGGCGCTGCCGGCGCTCGCGGCCGTGGCAGTGCTCGAGCTCACGGCCGAGCTGCGCTGGTGGCAGCTCCTGCTGGCGCTCGCCATCGGTGCTGTGACAGCGCTCCTCGTCGCCTGGTCCTGGATCCGCCAAGTCCGACACTTCGCTGCCTGGGTATTACGGCTGGCCGGTCAGGAGCGCGCCGACGATCCGCCCGAGCCTTATGTCGTCTACGCGCTCGAGTGGATCGTCTGGCCGGTGCTCGAGCTCATGCGCACGCTCGCCCGCACGCGCCGGCACGCCGCGGCTCAGGAGCGGCTCCTCGCGGCCGTGATCGAGGCCCTCCCCGACCCGGTCTTTCTCGTCGATCAGAGTCTCGTCGTCCGCCTCGCCAACCGGGCCGCACGGCGCGGCTTCGCGCTGCCTCCCGGCGAAGTCCCTCTCGGCCGGGCGCTCAGGGACCCGGCCATCTTCGGCGCGGTCCAGGCGGCGCTCGGCGGCGGGATCTCGGGCAGCGTCGTCTACAACCCGGTGAGCGACCGCCTGAAGCAGTTCGCGGCGCGCGTGGAGCCCGTCGATCTCGGCGACGGCGGCCGTGGCGTGATCCTGGCGCTGCGCGAGCAGACCGAGCAGGTGATGATCGAGCGGATGCGCTCGGACTTCGTCGCCAACGCGAGCCACGAGATCAGAACCCCCCTCGCCTCGCTGATCGGCTTCATCGAGACCCTGCGCGGGCCGGCGCGCGACGACCAGGAAGCGCGCGAGATGTTCCTCGCCACCATGGCCGAGGAAGCGGCCCGGATGACGCGGCTCGTGGACGATCTCCTCTCGCTCTCCCGGATCGAGGTCGCCGAGAGCCGCCGCCCGGAAGAGCGGATCGAGCTGCCCGAGCTGCTCGCACGGATGGCCGAAACGCTCCGGCCGGTCGCGGAGCGCAGCGGGGTCGCGCTCGAGCTCGCTCTGGCGCCGCTCCCGCCGGTGCGCGGCGATGCCGACCAGCTCCATCAGCTCTTCGGCAACCTCCTCGACAACGCCGTCAAATATGGCGCCTCGGGAAAGCGGGTGCGCATCGAGGCCGAAGCGCTGCCCATGGCCCCGCCCGAGGCCGGTCCGCTCAGCGGGCGGGCCGCCGTGCGGGTTGCGGTGATCGACTTCGGCGAGGGCATCCCGCCCGAGCACATCCCGCGGCTCACCGAGCGGTTCTACCGGGTCGACAAGGCGCGCTCGCGCCGTGTCGGCGGCACGGGTCTGGGCCTCGCCATCGTCAAGCACATCCTCCGCCGCCACGAGGGCCATCTCGCGATTCAGAGCGAGCTCGGCCGCGGCAGCCGCTTCACGGTCTATCTGCCCGTGGAGGAAAGCTGACCGCCGTCACGAAGCTGTCACGGAATTGCCATAGGAGTCGCGCACGGGCCGGCTAGACCGGGCGGTGCGCGGGCGCCGGAACGTGAGACCGGCGCCTCGCGCCCTGCGAGCGAACGAGAGAGGCAGCCATGAAGCGTTTTGCTGGAGCGCTGGCGACCGCCGTTATGGTCGGCATCGGTGCGCATGCCGCGACCGCGGCCGATATCTCCGGTGCAGGCGCCACCTTTCCCTACCCGGTCTACGCCAAGTGGGCCGAAGCCTACAAGAAGGAGACCGGGATCGGCCTCAATTACCAGTCGATCGGATCGGGCGGCGGCATCAAGCAGATCACGGCCGGGACCGTGACCTTCGGCGCCTCCGACATGCCGATGAAAGCTGCCGATCTCGAGAAGAACGGCCTTATCCAGTGGCCGCAGATCATGGGTGGCGTGGTGCCGGCGCTCAACGTCCCCGGCCTCGCTCCGGGCCAGATCGTCCTCGACGGCAGGACGCTCGCCGATATCTACCTCGGCAACGTCACGGCCTGGAACGATCCGGCGATCCAGAAACTCAACCCGGACGTGAAGCTGCCCGACACGGCGATCGCGCCGGTCTACCGTTCCGACGGCTCTGGTACCAATTTCCTGTTCACGAACTATCTCGCCAAGGTGAGCCCGGACTTTCAGTCCAAGGTCGGCTCGAACACTTCGGTTCAGTGGCCGGTCGGCATCGGCGCCAAGGGCAACGAGGGTGTCGCCAACATGGTCAAGCAGACCGAGGGCGCGATCGGCTATGTCGAGTACGCCTATGTCAAGCAGAACAGGATGACGTACGCGAAGCTCGTGAACCAGGCCGGCAAGCCGGTCGAGCCCAGCGCCGAGAGCTTCCAGGCCGCAGCCGCCAACGCCGACTGGGCCGCCGCCCCCGGCATGGGCGAAATCCTGACCAACGAGCCCGGCGAGAAGAGCTGGCCCATCACCGGTGCCAGCTTCATCCTGATGCACAAGGAGCCCAAGGATCCGGCCGCGGCCAAGCAGGCGCTCGACTTCTTCGCCTGGGCGTTCGCCCGCGGCGACAAGATGGCGCAAGATCTCGACTACGTGCCGATGCCGGACCAGGTGGTGAGCCAGATCCAGGAGAGCTGGCGGGCCAGCATCAAGGGCACGGGCGGCGAGCCGCTCTGGACCGCGTCCCGGTGAGCGGCATTCCTGGCTGACGACCGGCGCATGGGAAGGCTGCTCCGTGGGGCAGCCTTCTTCGTGGCCGGAAGCTGCGGACGAACTCCATGGCTAGCGCAACCGTGACCGAGGCGGTGCCAAGTGCCCTGCCACGCGAGATCCTGAAGATCGCCCGCCGGCAGCGCGTTCAGGATCGCTGGTTCCATCTCGCCTGCCTGTTCTTCGCGATCCTCGTGCTGGCGCTGCTCGGCGGCGTCATCGTCTCGCTGATCGACGGGGCGCTGCCGGCACTGCGGAAGTTCGGCCTCGGCTTCGTCACCGCCGAGGTCTGGAATCCGGTCACCGAGGAGTTCGGGGCGCTGGCCCCGATCTACGGCACGCTCGTCACCTCCCTGATCGCGATGCTGGTCGGTGTGCCGGTGAGCTTCGGTATCGCGCTCTTCATGACCGAGCTGTGCCCGATGTGGCTGAAGCGGCCGCTCGGGATCGCGGTCGAGCTCCTGGCCGGCATTCCCAGCATCATCTACGGCATCTGGGGCCTGTTCGTGCTGGCTCCCTTCCTGCAATCGGTCGTACAGCCCTTCCTGATCCACACGCTGGGGACACTTCCCGGCATCGGCTTCCTGTTCAAGGGGCCACCCTATGGGATCGGGGTGCTCACGGCGGGCCTGATCCTCTCGATCATGATCCTGCCCTTCATCAGCTCGATCATGCGCGACGTGTTCGAGACCGTGCCGCCGATCCTGAAGGAATCGGCCTACGGGCTCGGCGCCACCACCTGGGAAGTGGTGTGGAAGGTGGTGCTGCCCTACAGCCGGGTGGGTGTGACCGGCGGCATCATGCTGGGGCTCGGCCGAGCGCTCGGCGAGACCATGGCCGTCACCTTCGTCATCGGCAACGCGCACCGCATCAGCGGCTCGATCCTGGCGCCAGGCACCACGATCTCGGCCGCGATCGCCAACGAGTTCACCGAGGCCGTGGGCGAGACGTACACCTCCTCGCTGATCGCCCTGGGCCTCCTTCTGTTCGCCATCACCTTCCTCGTCCTCGCCTGCGCCAAGTTCATGCTCCTGCGCATGCAGAAGAAGGCGGGAGGCTGAGCCGATGCGGCCCACGAATCTCTATCGCCGTCGCAAGCTCAAGAACCGGATCGCGATCGGCCTCTCTCTCGCGGCCGCTGCCTTCGGCCTGTTCTGGCTGGTCGCGATCTTGTGGACGCTCGTCGTGAACGGCGCCGGGGCGCTCACGGTCGAGGTCTTCACCCAGACCACCCCCCCTCCGGGCAGCGCCGGCGGCCTCGCCAACGCGATCTTCGGCAGCCTCGTGATGACCGTGGTGGGCACCCTGATCGGGGCACCCGTCGGCATCATGGCCGGGACCTGGCTCGCCGAGTACGCCAAGAACAGCCCGCTCGGCGAGACGGTCCGCTTCATCAACGACATCCTCTTGAGCGCGCCCTCGATCGTCGTGGGGCTGTTCGTCTACGTGCTGTTCGTGCTGCCGATGGGGCACTTCTCTGCCTGGGCCGGGGCGGTGGCACTGGCGGTAATCGTGGTGCCGGTCGTGGTCCGCACCACCGAGGACATGCTGAACCTGGTGCCCGTCGGCCTGCGCGAGGCGGCGGCGGCACTCGGCAGCCCGCGTTGGAAGGTGATCACGCTCGTCTCCTACCGTGCGGCCCGGAACGGCATGATCACGGGTGTCCTCCTCGCCGTGGCGCGGGTCAGCGGCGAGACCGCGCCGCTCCTGTTCACCGCGCTCAACAACCAGTTCTGGAGCACGGACCTGAACGCCCCCATGGCCAACCTGCCCGTGACCATCTTCCAGTTCGCGATGAGCCCCTACGAGGACTGGCAGCGGCTGGCCTGGGCCGGCTCGCTCCTCATCACCGCGACCATCCTTACCCTCAACATCATCGCCCGTGCGCTCGCGGCGGTGACCAACAAGGGCTGACCCCGATGGCGATCGCGACCGCATCCGCCGCCAGCATCTTCCGGGCACCCACGGCGGCGCTCCCGGAGAAGGTGTCGATCCGCAACGTCGACTTCTTCTACGACAAGTTCCACGCCCTGAAGGGCATCAGCCTGCCGCTCCACGAGCACCGTGTCACCGCCTTCATCGGTCCCTCTGGCTGCGGCAAGTCCACGCTTCTGCGCATCCTGAACCGGATGTACGACCTCTACCCGCGCCAGCGCGCCACGGGCGAGGTCCTGCTCGACGGCGAGAACATCTTGAGCCCGAGCCAGGACGTGAACCTGCTCCGCGCACGGGTCGGAATGGTGTTCCAGAAGCCCACGCCGTTTCCGATGTCGATCTACGACAACGTCGCCTTCGGCATCCGCCTCTACGAGCGCCTGCCCAAGGCCGAGATGGACGAGCGCGTGGCGACCGCGCTGCAGAAGGCGGCGTTGTGGGACGAGGTCAAGGACAAGCTGCACCAGAGCGGGCTCGGGCTTTCGGGCGGGCAGCAGCAGCGCTTATGCATCGCGCGCAGCGTGGCGGTGCGGCCCGAGGTGATCCTGCTCGACGAGCCCTGCTCGGCGCTCGATCCGATCTCGACCGCCAAGATCGAGGAGCTGATCGACGAGCTCAAGGCCGAGTACACGATCGCGATCGTCACCCACAACATGCAGCAGGCGGCGCGCACCTCCGACTACACGGCGTTCATGTACCTGGGCGAGCTGATCGAGTTCGGCGAGACCGACCAGGTCTTCACCAACCCCCGGCACCAGCGCACACAGGACTACATTACCGGCCGCTTCGGCTGAGGAGGACTTCGATGGCCGACACGACGAAACCGGACGTCCTGGCCCGCGGCCACACCGTCCGCGCCTACGACCAGGAGCTGGCGGAGCTTACCACCCTGATCTGCCGAATGGGCGGCCTCGCCGAGCAACAGGTGGCGGGTGCCGTCGATTCTCTGCTCCGCCGCGACGTCGGGATCGCCGCCACCGTGATCCAGCGCGACGACGAGGTGGACGCACTCGAGGAGCGGGTGGACCAGCACGTCATCCGGCTCCTCGCCCTGCGCCAGCCCATGGCGGTCGATCTCCGGATCATCGCCATGGCGCTCAAGATCAGCAACGACCTCGAACGGACCAGCGACTACGCCGTCAGCATCGCCAAGCGCGCCCAGCGCCTGGCCGAGCAGCCGGAGCTGCGGCCGATCGCGAGCATCCCGCGCATGGCCAGCGCCTGCGTCGCCATGATCAAGGACGTGCTCGACGCCTATGTCGACCGCGACGCCGACAAGGCCATGGCGGTGTGGAACCGCGACCACGAAGTGGACGAGCTCTACGACAGCCTGTTCCGCGAACTGATCACCTACATGCTCGAGGACCCGCGCACGATCAGCCGCTGCATCGATCTCCTGTTCATCGCGAAGAACCTGGAGCGGATCGGCGACCATGCCACCAACGTGGCGGAGAAGATCCACTACATGATCCACGGCTCGCAGATCAACCGGCCCCGCCACGAGGTGGGCTGAGGCGGAGGGCAGCCATGAGGCCAGTCATCCTGATCGTCGAGGACGAGCCACCCTTGCAGAAGCTCCTGGCCTACAACCTCGAGGCTGCTGGTTTCGCCGTGGTCCAGGCCTATGACGGCGAGGAGGCGATGACGCTCGTCGAGGAGCGCGCCCCCGACCTCGTTCTTCTGGACTGGATGCTGCCCCAGCTCTCGGGCCTCGAGATCTGCCGCCGGCTGCGGCGCCGCCCGGATACGGCGCACCTGCCGATCATCATGCTGACCGCGCGCGGCGAGGAGCCGGACCGCCTGCGCGGGCTCGACACCGGGGCCGACGACTTCGTCACGAAGCCGTTCTCGCCGGCCGAGCTGATCGCGCGCATCCGCGCCGTGCTGCGCCGGGTACGACCCGCCTTCGTCGAGCAGGTCCTGAGCTTCCACGACATCAGGATGGACCTCGCCGCGCATCGGGTGTTCCGGGGCGAGCGCGAGGTCCAGCTCTCGCCGACCGAGTTCCGGCTCCTGCGCCACTTCCTCGAGCATCCTGGCCGCGTCTTCAGCCGCACCCAGCTCCTCGATCGGGTGTGGGGAACGGATCTCGACATCGAGCTTCGGACGGTCGATGCCACCATCCGCCGCCTGCGTCGGGCGCTGAACGCCGGCGGCGAGGCCGACCTCCTGCGCACCGTCCGAGCGGAAGGTTACTCGCTCGACCGCAAGCTCGCGATCGAGCCTGCGGACGGGGCGGATGCCGGCGGCGTCAGTGCACGCCCAAGGGTGGAAGCGTCGCCGTGCCGGTAGCAGCGCCGAGCTGACGAACGAGCGCCGCCGCCTGCGCCAAGGCGCCGGCCTGCGGCCGGAGCCAACGCAGAGCGGCGAGCAGCGGGTTTCTCGGCCGCGGCAGGATCTCGATGTCGAGCGCGGCGCCGTCGGGCAGGTGCAGCTCGCGGCGCGCTGCCGCGAGAGCCGCATCGAGGCCGCCCAGCTCGTCGACGAGGCCGAGATCCTTGGCTTGGACCCCGATCCAGACCCGGCCTTTCGCCACCGCCTCCACCTGCTCGGGCGTCATGGAGCGGCCGCGCGCCACCCCTGCCTTGAACGTGCCGTAGATGGAATCGAGGACGGCCTCGACCCGTGCCCGCGCCTCCGGTGAGAAGGGCTGGTTCACGGACCACATGCCGGCATGGGCGCCGCGCGCGATCTCGGCCCAGTTGACGCCGATCTTGTCCCAGACGCCGCTCAGGATGGGCTTGCCGGCGATGACCCCGATCGAGCCCGTGATCGTGCCGGGCTGGGCCACGATCCGGGTCGCGTCCATGGCGATCCAGTAGCCGCCCGAGGCCGCCGTGTTGCCCATCGAGACGATCACGGGCTTGCCGGCCTCGCGCACGCGCCTGACACCTCGCGCCACCGTCTCCGAGGCAACGGCCGAGCCGCCGCCGGAATCGATGCGCAGGATCACGGCCCGGATCCGGTCGTCCCCAGCGGCATCGGCCAGGGCCTCGGCGAGATCCCCGGCCGCGATCTCGAAGCCGACACCGTCCTCGCCGCGCCGGATCAGCCCGGCTGCCCGGATCAGCGCGATCTTGGCGGCTCCCGCCTCCACCGTCGGCCGCTGTGCCGCGTAGTCGGCGAGATCGACCCTGCCGGCTCCCGGTCCGGCTCGTTCGCGAGCAGCCCGCATGGCCTCGTCCGCATGCGCGATCCGGTCGATCAGCCGGTTGGCCAGCGCCTCGTCGGCCGTGAACGGGCCATGGTCGATCAGGCGCTGCACCTCGACCGGATCCAACTTCCTGCCCTCGGCGATGCCGGCCACGAGCTGCCGCTGCAGCCCGTCGAGCAGGCCTTCCAGCATCTCGCGGTTGGCCGGCGAGAGCTCGCTCCGGGTGAAGCTCTCGAGGGCGGTCTTGTACTCCTCGCGCTTGACCACCTCGAGCTCGACGCCGAGACTGGCCAGAAGCTCGCGCGCCAGCGGCACCTCGGCCATGAGTCCGGTGAGCCCGACCAGGCCCACGGGCTGAAGGTCGATCTCGTCGAAGGCCGTGGCGAGATAATAGGCCTCGTTGCCGGGGCCGAGCTCGCCGAAGCTGTCGGCATGAGCGATGGCGAAGCGCCCGCTCGCCCGGAAGCGGCGCACCGCATCGCGCAGCTCCTGGGCCGCGGCGAAGCCGTGCCGCGCCTCGGCGAGACGGACCACGAGGCCCTTTACGCGCGGGTCCCTGGTGGCGGCATCGAGCGCCAGCACGATGTCGCTCACCGTGGGCGCCGGCGTCAGCCGGAAGTCGAGGAGGTCGGGTGGCCCGGCGGTCTCCGCGAGCGCCTGGCTCCAGTCGGCCGTGAGGACGAACTGCGCCGGAAATGCATGCCGCTCCGGCAGGAAGCGCCAGACCAGCGCTCCCACCAGACCCACGATCACGAGGGTGACGACGCCGATGGCGGCGAGCACCCCGACGAGAAAACGGCGCAAGGGATCAGGCCGCCGCGGCCGAGAGGCGCCGGCGCAGGCGCTGGCTCTCGGTCTTGAGCTGGCCGCACGCGGCGAGGATGTCGCGGCCGCGCGGTGTCCGCACCGGCGAGGCGTAACCCGCCGCCTCGACGATCGCGGCGAAGGCGTGGATACGGTTGTTCGAGGAGCACTCGAAGGGTGCGCCGGGCCAGGGGTTGAACGGGATCAGGTTGACCTTGGCCGGAATGCCCTCGAGCAGGCGCACGAGCTCGCGCGCATCGGCGTCGCTGTCGTTCACCCCCTTCAGCATCACGTACTCGAACGTGATCCGCCGCCGGGTCGGGTAGCGGCGGCACGCATCGAGCAGCTCGGCGATCTTCCACTTGCGATTGATCGGAACCAGCTCGTCGCGCAGATCGTCCCGGACCGCATGGAGCGAGATCGCGAGCCCGACGCCGAGATCGGCCCCGAGCTGGTCGATC
The DNA here is from genome assembly GCF_037908215.1 of Benzoatithermus flavus. Lineage (NCBI taxonomy): Bacteria > Pseudomonadati > Pseudomonadota > Alphaproteobacteria > Geminicoccales > Geminicoccaceae > Benzoatithermus > Benzoatithermus flavus. Next base: position 398,915 of record NZ_JBBLZC010000001.1, read on the forward strand.
CTGGGCACGACACCCGAGGTCGAAACCGTGATGCGCCGGCGCGAGAGGCCGAGCCCCTGCTCGTCCATGGCGAGGCGCATCGAATCCACGAGATTGTCGTAATTGAACAGAGGCTCGCCCATGCCCATGACGACGATGTTCGTGAACAGCCGGCCCTCGATCGCGGTCGGCCACTCGCGAAGCGCATCGCGGGCGACCAGCATCTGAGCGGTGATCTCAGGGGCACCCAGGTTGCGCACGAGCGGCATGGTGCCGGTGTGACAGAACTTGCAGGTGAGCGTGCAGCCCACCTGCGTCGAGACACACAAGGCCCCCCGATCCTCCTCGGGGATGAACACGGCCTCGACCTCCTGCCCATCGGCGAAGCGCAGAAGCCACTTCCAGGTGCCGTCCGAAGAGCGCTGCTCGGCCACGATCTCGGGCCGCGCCACCGAATAGGCATCGGCGAGCCGGGCGCGCAGAGCCTGCGGCAGCGTGCTCATGATCTCGAACGAGGCGGCGCCCCGGTGATAGATCCAGTGGAAGAGCTGACGCGCGCGCAAATCCCGCTGCCGTTCGGGCTCGCCCAAGGACTCGAGGCAGGCCGCGAGTCCTTGCACGTCGAGCCCGATCAGGCTCGGCTTCCCATCGGCGGCAAGAGGCTTCGGCAGGGCGAGGCTACTTGGCACAGGCATCGCGCATCGCGTCGTAGGCAGCTTTGAAACCATTCAAAGAATAGGTGTCGATGGAGACGGTGTCACGCGTCGAGGTGCCACGCACGGTCATGCTCGAGCCGCGCTTCATGGCCTCGATCAGCGCCTTGTCGTCGGCCTCGGTCCTGGCCCAGGCATGCTCGCCCTTGGTGAAGAGTTGGAAGGTCCGGTTCTCGATCTTCACCTCGACGGAGCTGTTCTTGCGATAGGTGTAGCCGGGCTGAACGCTCACCTGCTCGCTCGGCGGGCTGCCCGGCAGCCGGGCCACGAGCACCGCCGGGTTGCCGCGGCTCTTGAAGTTGCCGTCCTGGCTCGTCGGCTCGCTCGCGGCATAGCACATCTTGCCCTTGCCGTCGGCGACCTCGTAAACGGTCCAATCCTTGAAGCTGCTGACGAACTTCGGTGCCTCGGCCGAGGCGGACGCCGTCTGCGCCGCCGTCGCGACCACGATGCATGCCAGCGTCCAACGCAGCGAATGTCGCATTGGTCTCCTTCGTTCTTGCAGCCGGTTGAAGCCTGTCGGATGGTCGCGGCACCATAATGGCTCGTTCATGCGAGCGGAAGCGCCTGACCGGCCGGCCTAGACTCACGATGACGCCAGATCCTCGGGCGGCCGGCGGCCGAAGCGCTTGATCGGTCCGTGCACGTGCGCCGGCAGGGGCTCGATCGGGCCGCCGGCATGGACCGGCCGCGGTGCGAAGCGGCCGAGGCTGACGAGCCGGTCGTACATGACGATCGCACCCGCCACCGCGAGATTGATGCAGAACCGGGTCGGGATCTTCACGACGTGGTGGCAGCGTGCCAGCATCGCCGGCGAGAGCGAGCTCCGCTCCGGCCCGAACACGTAAGCCGCGTTCAACGGATGACGGAAGCTCGGCAGATCCACGGCCTCGTCCACGAGCTCGCAGCCGACGAGCCGACAGCCGCGCGGGAGCTGCAGCGCCTCGACGGAAGGATAGTCGTAGACCGGAAGCTGGAACTCGGCCTGCGAGGTGTCGGAGCGGGCCTTCCGCACGCTGTAGTCGGCATCGACCAGGAACACGAAGCTGGCGCCGAAGGCGTGCGCCGAGCGCACCAGGTTGCCCAGGTTCATGGGCTTGCTGATGCCTTCGGCGCCAATGGCGAAATAGCCGCGCATGGATGGTTCGGACATGGCGCGCCTCAGATAGGGCCATTCGCCGCATCGCGCCAGGGTCTGGGCGGGAATCTGCGCGATCGGCTTCTCAGCCGGCATCGTCTCCACTAGGCTCGGCCCGCCACCCGAGGGAGATCCGGATGCGAGCCATCGTCTGCCGCACGCTCGAAGGCCCCCAATCGCTGGAGCTCGCCGATCTGCCCGATCCCGAGCCCGGCGCTTGCGGCGTGCGCATCCGCGTGCGAGCGGCGGGGGTCAACTTCGCCGACAGCCTGATGCTGAAGGGTCAGTACCAGGAGAAGCCGCCGCTCCCCTTCACGCCCGGCCTCGAGGTCGCCGGCGAGATCGAGGCGGTAGGTGCCGCCGTACGCGGCCTCGTGCCGGGGCAGAGGGTGCTCGCGGTCGTGAGCCACGGCGGCTTCGCCGAGAAGGTCGTGGCTCGCGCCGACGACGTCGTCGCCCTGCCCGACGAGATGGACGCGGTCACGGCGGCGGGCTTCGCCATCGCCTACGGCACCGCGTACGGAGCGCTCCGCTGGCGCGCCGACCTCCATGCCGGCGAGACGCTTCTCGTCCACGGCGCGGGGGGCGGCGTGGGGCTCACTGCGGTCGAGTGCGGCAAGGCCATCGGCGCCACGGTGATCGCAACCGCCCGTGGTGCGGAGAAGCTGAAGGTCGCCAAGGAGCACGGTGCGGACCACGTGCTCGACAGCGAGGCGGACGATATCCGTGCTGCCGTCAAGGAGCTCACGGGCGGGATGGGCGTGGACGTGGTCTACGATCCCGTGGGCGGGGCCATGTTCGACGCTTCCTTGCGCGCGATCGCCTGGGAGGGGCGGATCGTCGTCATCGGCTTCGCCTCGGGCACGGTGCCGCAGATCCCGGCCAACATCCTCCTCGTCAAGAACGCGGCCGTGCTCGGCTTCTACTGGGGCAGCTACCGGAAGCACGACCCCGAGCGGCTGCGGGCGGGCTTTCACGAGCTGTTCGACTGGTATCGGGCGGGTCGGATCCGGCCGCATGTCGGGACGACGCTCCCGCTCGAGCGGACCGCCGAAGCGATCCGTCTGCTCACGGAGCGGCGCAGCATCGGCAAGGTCGTCGTCACGGTCGCTTGAGATCCGTCCTCGGGCAGCGGTGCAACACACGCCGGAAATGCGCGCGCGCCGCTTGCACCTGCAACCGACGCGGCATAGCCATTAGTGTTGCTTAAAGCATTCGGCGTCATGCTCCCCCTGGTCGCCCGATCCCGCGCAAAGGCGCGCCCATGAGCACGTTGCAGCTCGTCATCGGCAGCAAGAACAGCTCCTCCTGGTCGCTGCGGCCCTGGCTACTGCTGAAGCAGATCGGCCTCGCGTTCGAGGAGATCCTGATCCCGCTGCGCCGGCCGGACAGCCGCGAGCGCATCCTGGCCTATTCGCCGAGTGGCCGCGTGCCGGTGCTGATCGTGGGCGAGGTCAGGATCTGGGATTCCCTCGCCATCGCCGAATTCCTGGCCGAGCACGATCCGGGCCTGTGGCCGCCGGAATCGCGGGCGCGCGCCATGGCACGCTCGATCAGCGCCGAGATGCACAGCGGCTTTCAGGCGCTGCGTACCTTCATGCCGATGGACTTCACCGCCCGCTTCGGCCCGCCCGGCAAGCTGCTCTCCTCGGTCGAGGCCGACATCGAGCGGATCGTCGCGATCTGGCGCGAGTGCCGGCAGCGCTTCGGCCGCTCCGGGCCGTTCCTGTTCGGCTCGTTCACGATCGCCGATGCGATGTTCGCGCCCGTCTGCTCGCGCTTCACCACCTACGCCGTGCCGCTCGACCCGGTCTGCGCCGCCTACGTGGCGCACATGATGAGCCTGCCGGCGATGCGCGAATGGGGTCGCGGCGCTGCGGCCGAGGTCGCGGCGGAGGCAGCGCCCGGCATCGCCGCGGCGCCGGCATCGACGGTGGAGGAGACGATCCCGCGCCTGCCGCCGCACTTCGGCCGCGAGATCGGCCGGCCGGAGCCGGTCCGCGATCTCGGTCTGGCCAGAGGGATGCGGCAAGAGTCGACCCAGCCGCGCGAGGGCAAGCCGGAGCGCTCTCCGCCACCGGCCCATGGCCAGACCACCACCCTTGAGCCGCGCCCGGTCCCGCTCGCCGTGGTCGATTCCCTGCCGCCGGCGGGCCCGCTGCCTCCACCGGCGCCTCCCGTGAGTCACGCCGAGCCGGCCATGCCGTTCCTGCCGGATGCTATCGTGGAGGACACGCGCCGAACACCTCGGCCCATCCCCTCGACGATCATGATCAAGCCCATAGGGGACGGAACTCGTCGACGACGCTGAGATAGACGTCGCGCTTGAACGGCACGATGAGCATCGGAAGCTGCTCGGGCGCGACCCAGCGCCAGGCGCCGAACTCCGGATGCGTCCCGTCCAGGCGGATGTCCCGGTCCTCGCCCTGGAAGCGGAAGGCGAGCCAGCGCTGGGTCTGGCCGCGGTAGCGCCCGCCCCACATGCGCCGGGCCAGCTCGGGCGGCAGGTCGTAGGCGCGCCAGATACGGCTCTCCTGGAGAAGCTCGGCCCGATCGGTTCCGATCTCCTCGCGCATCTCGCGCCGGGCAGCGAGCACGGGCGCCTCGTCGCCGTCGATCCCGCCCTGCGGCATCTGCCAGGCGCCCGGCGCGTCGAGCCGCTCGCCGACGAACACCCGGCCGTCAGCGTTGAGGAGAAAGATTCCGACACAGCGTCGGTAGCCGGGCAGCGGCTCGGGGGTCTCGATGCAGGTCATGGCGCTTGCGCCTCGCTGATCCGGGTCGAGCTCGCGGCACCGTCGAGGAGCGTGCTGGGTGCCACCAGGGTGATCCCCTTGCCGGGCAGGGTTCCGAGCCAGGCTCCGAGCCGCTCGAGGGCGGCCGGCGTCGGCGGAACGGTCAGAAGCGCTCGACCGATGCCCAGCGCCTCGGCCTCGGCGGCGAACGTCCGATCGCTCGCGGCCTCGTCGCCATCCGGCGCCAGGGCGTTCTCATATGGCAGCGCCGTCTCGCCGGCCGTTTCCCGCAGCGTGCCGGCGCCGAACTCGACGAAGCCGAGTCCGCGCGCGTGCAGCGTCTGTGCGATGGGTGCGAACCGCGCCGGCTCGGCGGCGAAGGCGCCGACGGGGGCGGTCACGGCGAGGTAGCCGGCGCCGGTCGCGAGCACCTCGAGCAGGGTCTGCACCTGCGCCTCGGCCGACGCGATGCAGGAGATGACCGAAGGCCCGGCGTCGGCCTCGGGAAAGCGGCGGGGTTGCAGCGGCAGCTCGAGCAGGACCTCGTGCCCGGCGGCCCGTACCCGGGCCTGCCAGTCCGGCAGACCCTCGGCGTAGGTGGAGAAGGCGAGCCCGACGACCGGCGGCAGGTCGAGGGCCCACGCCGACGGCTCGCGCGCGAGGCCCAGAACGACGACGGCAAGGCACGCCCGCTCGCACGGCGCATCGCCCCTTCGGGCGTAGTGACACAGCGAGGTCCTGCCGTCGGCGGCGATGCGCGGCAGATCGCCCGGCTCGGTACGCTCGATCAAGGTCGGGTCGAGCGCAACCGGCGGTCCTGCCGGACTCGCTGCCGAGAGCGGCGGTATCGGCAAGCCGATCGAGGGAGTGTCGCGACGACCCATCCCACCCCCGCTCGGCAGCAGCCAAGCACCCACGGCACCTGCAACGGTCAGGGCAAGGGCCGCAAGGCCGGGGGCCCATATCCCCCTGCTCCACCCTCTCACGGCTGTCACCGCAGCGAGCCTGCACGGCCGCGCCGTGCAGGCAGGATACCGGATGCGACCACCCGGCCGGTCAGCCGCGCGAGCCGGCCACCGTCGAGCGGCCCTCGTAGAGCGAGATGCCGCGCAGAAGATCGATCGCCCGCGAGAGCTGGTAGTCCTTGCCGCTGTCGGCCGGCGGCTCGCCGCCCTCGCTTGCCACCGCGGCCTCGCGGTCGCCCATCTGCTCGTCCTGCTGATCGTTCTTGAGCCGGCCGCGCAGATCGGCCTCGCGCCGGTCGGGCGTGTCGTCGATCTGCTCGACATTGGCCTGGTGCACCTCGATGTCGGGCGTGATGCCCTTGGCCTGGATCGAGGTGCCGGCGGGCGTGTAGTAGCGGGCCGTGGTGAGGCGGATGGCGCCGTTGCCGGGAAGCGGCATGATCGTCTGCACCGAGCCCTTGCCGAAGGACTGGGTGCCCATGACGATGGCGCGCCGCTGATCCTGAAGCGCACCCGCCACGATCTCCGAGGCCGAGGCCGAGCCGCCGTTGATCAGGACAACCATCGGCAGGTTGTCGGCGATGTCGCCGGGCCGGGCGTTGAAGCGCTGGATCGAATCCGATCGCCGGCCGCGGGTCGAGACGATCTCACCCTTGTCGAGGAACGCATCGGCCACCGCGACCGCCTGATCGAGCAGCCCACCCGGATTGTTGCGCAGATCGAGGACGAGGCCGGTGAGCTTGCCCTTGGCCTTGCTCTTGAGGTCCTCGAACTTGTCGCGCATCTCCGTGCTGGTCTGCTCGTTGAACGTGGTGAGCCGGATATAGGCGACATCGCCTTCGAGCCGTGCCCGCACCGGCGAGATCCTGATGATCGCGCGGTTCAAGGTGACATCGAACGGCTCCTCGCGGCCCTTGCGCATGATCCGAAGGTCGATCTTGCTGTCGACGGGCCCCCGCATCTTCTCGACCGCCTCGCTCAGCGTGAGGCCCATCACCGGCTCGCCATCGATGTGGGTGATGAGATCGCCGGTCTCGATGCCGGCCTTGGCGGCGGGCGTGTCGTCGATCGGGGAGACAACCTTGACGAGGCCGTTCTCCATGGTGACCTCGATCCCGAGCCCGCCGAACTCGCCGCGGGTCTGTACCTGCATGTCGCGGTACTTGTCGGCGTCGAGATAGCTCGAATGGGGATCGAGCGAGGTCAGCATGCCGTTGATGGCGGCCTCGATCAGCTTCTGATCGGAAACCTCCTCGACATACTCCGCTCGCACCCGCTCGAAAACGTCACCGAACAGCTTGAGCTGGCGGAACGTGTCGCTCGACCCGGCCTGCGCCACGAGATCGGTGGCCGGACCGACCGCGACGCCGGCGACGAAAGCGGCTGTCGCCACCATGCTGAGCTTGACCGCGAACCTCGGCATCAACCGCGCACCTTGTCCTCACGTGCCGCCAACCAGGAGCGGGACCGGAACCGGTCCCGGACGCTTCGGGCTTCCCCGCCGGGACGAGCGGGCGATCCCCTTGGGCGACGAATTTCGCCAACAGCCCGTCCGGCAACTACGCTCGCGCCTGGATCGGCGTCAAGCGGCAGCTTACCGGCAAGCGGTTGATGATACCCGCCCCGGCCGGCCGCGATCAAGACCGGCCGAGGCGGAAGTACGAGGCGTTCGGGCCGATGCCGATGGCGTGATCAGCGTACCGCCTTGGCCGCGTCCAGTGCATCGTAGGGCGGTTCGCCCGCGTTGTAGCCGCGCAAGGGCCGGGGCTCGGCCTTGGGCTCGAGCAGCTCGCGACTCTTGGCCCTGACCGCCTGCGGCGTCTGGAGGTCGGCCGGGGTACGGTAGATCGAGATGTCCTCGCGCGGGCGGACGATCTCGAGCGTGTCGAGCAGCGCTCCCGTCACCGCCAGCACCCGATAGACCGCAAAGCGCTCGGTGTACTCGGCCGTGGTCTGCGCCACGCGCACCGTGAAGAGCTGGTTCTCGGCGTCGAGCACGTCGAGGAGCGGACGCAGGCCGAGCTCGAACTGGCTGGCATAGGCGTCGCGGGTCCGGCGCTGCGCCTCGGCCTCGGCGCGCAGATCGACCACCCGTGCCCTCGCCGTCTGGTAGGCGTTGTAGGAGAGCCGCGCTTCCTGCTCGGCTTTGCGGCGGGCGCGCTCGAGCTCGATCCGCGCTTGGTTCTGTCGGTGGAACGCCTCGCGCTCGCGCGCGATATCGGCACCACCGCGGAACAAGTTGTAGCGCATCACGAGCATCGCCTGAGCGCCCACGCTCTCGCCCTCGACGCCATTGGCGTCGTCGGCAGCGGTCGCGGCGAGCTCCGCGTCGAGCCGTGGCAGGTAGTTGGCCCGCGTACCGCGCAGCTCGGCCTCCGCCACGTCGACGTCCGCAGCCGCGATCAGCACGGTCGGACTCTTCACCGAGGCGGCATCGGCCGCCTCCTCGGGTCCGGGTGGCAGCGCTCGCACCGGCGAGGGCTCGGCCGTGAGGCCGGCCGGCTTCTGGCCCACGATCTGCTGGTAGTTGGCGATCGCATCGGCGAGCGCTCCTCTCGCCTGGGCGAGATTGGCCCGCGCCTCGGCGATTCGCGCCTCGGTCTGCTGGACGTCCGCGGTATCGGCCCGACCGCCGCGCTCGAGGCCCCGTACCTGACCGAGATAGCGCTCGAGCTGCTGCAGGTTGGCCTCGTTGAGCTTGATCAGGTCCTGGTGCCGCAGCACCTCGAGATGGGCCTCGATCGCATCGAGCGCCGTGAACTCGGCTGCTTCCTGCACCCGGTGCGCGGCGCTGTCGACCCGGGCCGTCTGCCGCTCGACCTCGCTCCGCGTCTCGTAGCCGTCGAACAGCATCTGCGAGAGCGTGAGCTCCACTTCCTTGCGCAGGAGGAGGTTGTCGTCGTCATCGGTGCGGCCGAGAGCGGCACGCCGGCGGTCGCCCGAGAAGCGGGTATATTCCGGGCCGATCGCCGCCCGCGCGTCGAGAGATGGATAGTACTTGGCCCGTGCCTGCCGGAGCTCCTGGTCGACCGCGCGGCGGTTGGCCTTGAGCGCTCCGATCTCGGGGCTGGTGTCGAGCGTGGCCTGCACGGTGTCGCGGATCGACCCGGCCTCGGCCAGAGCCGATCCGGCAACCAAGGCAACAGAGGTCAGAAGCGTGCGCAGCACGACCCGACCCAAGAGCCCAACGCTCGGGTGTTTCGCCATGGGAGTTTCCTCGCCCGTATCCCGGAGTCCGACGTCGGCGCGTCAGAAAGTGTGTAATTTCCTACGGTTCAATAAGACCCCTAATGCGCCATCGTCAATCCTTGCGCATGGGTTCGCATAGCTCACGCTTATGGAAGCGTCTTGCGTTCATATCCCTGCCGATGGCAGGAGAGCAACGGTCTCGAACGCAATCCCTGCCCGTGTCGGCGTCGGTGTGGCACGTTTGCCGTTGCGTATACGACACAATGCTGCGGGAGGCGGATCCGCTATCTTCTCTTCCGGCAGGGCCATTCACCCACCGAGGAGGCATCGATGAGCAACGCCACCACCGCCCTCGCGGCACGGGTGGCCGAACCGGCGGCCAATGAGGACGATGCCGCATCGGCGTCGTGGTGCCCGCGCGCCGACGGAAGCGCCGTCGACGATCCGCTGCTCGACAGCCTCGTCGCCCTCGCCCGGCTGCTCGATCGTCCTGCAAGCGCCCAGGCCCTGACGGCCGGCCTCCCGCTCGTACAGGGCCGGCTCACGCCCGAGCTGTTCCCCCGTGCCGCGGCACGGGCGGGTCTCAGCGCCCGGCTCCTGCGCCGTCCGCTCGAGGCGATCGACCCGCTGGCACTGCCTTGCGTGCTGCTGCTCGTGGGCCGGCAGGCCTGCGTTCTCCTCCGCCTCGCGGACGACCGGGCTCTCGTCGTCCTGCCGGAAACGGGCCTGGGCGGGATGGAGCTGCCGCTGCCGGAGCTCGCGGCGCGCTACACGGGTCATGCCTTCTTCGCCCGGCCCGAGCTCGCCCGCCCGGCCCGTGCAGGCGAGCTCCAGGAAGAGCGCCGAGGCCACTGGTTCTGGGGCACCGTGCTCAGGCAGTGGCCGGTCTACGGCGAGGTGGCGTTGGCCGCCGTTCTGATCAACCTGTTCGCGCTCGCGAGCCCTCTGTTCGTGATGAACGTTTACGACCGCGTGGTGCCGAACAACGCGATCGAGACCTTGTGGGTGCTCGCCATCGGCGCGCTCATCGTGTTCGGGTTCGACTTCCTGCTCAAGGTCCTGCGCGGCTATTTCGTCGACGTCGCCGGTCGGGCGAGCGACATGAAGCTCGCGAGCGCCGTGTTCGAGCAGGTCATGGGGCTCAGGCTCGTGGCGAAGCCCGCCTCGGCCGGGGTGCTCGCGAACAACCTGCGCGAGCTCGAGACCATACGCGACTTCTTCTCCTCGGCCTCGATCACGGCACTCGTCGACCTCCCGTTCCTTCTTCTGTTCATCGCCGCCATCTGGCTGATCGGCGGCCGGGTGGCGGTGGTACCGGCCACGGCCGTGCCGCTCGTCCTGGGTGCGGGCCTCCTCCTCCAGCTTCCCCTGAACCGGGCCGTGCGCACGAGCCTGCGGCAGTCGGCGCAGAAGCACGGCGTCCTGGTCGAGGCCATCAACGGGCTCGAGACCATCAAGAGCATCGGTGCCGAAGGCCGCCTTCAGGCCGCCTGGGAGCGGCTCGTGGCCCTCTCGGCGCGCTCGGCCAATGTCTCGCGCTTCTTCTCCACGCTCACCGTCCACCTCACGAGCCTCGCCTCGAACCTGGTCACGGTAGGGGTCGTCATCGTCGGCGTGTACGACATCGCCGCCGGGCGGCTCACCACGGGTGCGCTCGTTGCCTGCAGCATTCTCTCCGGCCGCGCCATGGCGCCCCTGGCACAGGTGGCGGGCGTGCTCAGCCGCTACCATCAGGCCAAGGGGGCGCTCGATCATCTCGACGCCGTGATGCGCCTGCCCGTCGAGCGGCCGCCCGAGCGGCGGTTCCTGCATCGGCCGCGGCTCGAGGGCGAGATCGAGCTCAAGAACGTCACCTTCACCTATCCGGGTCAGAAGCTGCCGGCCCTCGTCGACGTCTCGTTCCGCGTGCGCCGAGGCGAGCGGGTGGGCCTGATCGGCCGGGTGGGCTCGGGCAAGACCACGATCGAAAAGCTGATCCTGGGGCTGCACGAACCCGACAGCGGGTTCGTCCTCGTCGATGGGACCGAGCTGCGTCAGATCGACCCTGCCGACCTGCGCCGCAACATCGGCTGCGTGCCGCAGGACGTGTTCCTGTTCCAGGGTACTTTGCGCGAGAACATCGCCCTGGGCGCGCCGCACGCGGACGATGCCGCCATCCTGCGCGCGGCCAGGATCGCCGGTGTCGACGATTTCGCGCGCCGTCATCCTCTGGGCTACGATCTGCCGATCGGCGAGCGCGGCGACACGCTCTCGGGTGGCCAGCGCCAAGCGATCGCGGTGGCGAGAGCGCTCCTGCTCGACCCGCCGATCCTCGTCCTCGACGAGCCCACGAGCTCCATGGACAACACGGCCGAGAGCCGGCTCAAGGCGCGGCTCGCCGAGGAGCTTGCCGGCCGCACGCTTCTTCTGATCACGCACCGCGTCTCGCTGCTTTCGCTGGTCGACCGGCTGATCGTGCTCGACGGCGGCCGGGTGGTCGTCGACGGACCGCGCGAGCAGGTGCTCGCCATGCTGGCCGAAGCGCAGGCCAAAGGGAGCCGGTGACGATGACCGCTGCAACCGCCCGCTTCCGGCGCCGCCGCTTCTGGAGTCCGGACGATGCCGATTTCCTTGTCGGCGCCGCTGCCGCCGACCGGCTGCGGCCACGCGGCATGGCCCACGTGCTGCTCTTCACCGTGCTCCTGTTCTTCGTCGTGTTCCTGCTCTGGGCGCGCTGGGCGCGCCTCGACGAGGTCACGCGCGGCGAGGCCAAGGTGATTCCCTCGCGTCAGGTGCAGGTCGTGCAGAACCTGGAAGGCGGCATCGTCGCCGCCATGCTCGTCCGCGAGGGCGAGATCGTCGACGAAGGCCAGGTGCTGGCCAGGATCGACAATATCCGCGCGGCCAGCGACTACCGCGAGAAGCGGGCGCGCTTCCTCGCCCTCCTCGCCGCCTCGGCCAGGCTCCGCGCCGAGATCGACGGCAAGGCGGCCCCGGTCTTCCCGCCCGAGGTCGAGGCGGAAGCACCCGGCCTCGCCGAGAACGAGCGGGCCCTCTTCCGCTCCCGCCAGGACAAACTCGCGACCGAGCTCGAGATCCTGCGCCGCCAGGCCGAGCAGCGGCAGCAGGAGCTCGTCGAGCTCAAGAGCCGGCTGGTCCAGACCGAGCGTTCCTTCGCGCTCGCGAGCCAGGAGCTCGACCTCATGCAGAGCGTGGGCGGCGGCCAGCGCGTCGTGCCCAAGGGCGATCTCCTCCGGCTGCAGCGGCAGGTGAGCGATCTCAAGGGCGAGCTCGAGCAGGCGCGGCTCGCCATTCCCCGCGCCGAGACCGCGCTCCGCGAGGCGGGCAAGCGGATCGAGAACGCGACCAGCACCTTCCGCTCCGACGCACAGCGCGAGCTGAACGCGATCGAAGCCGAAATGGCGGGCCTCAAGGAAGTGGTGACGGCGGGCGAGGACCGGGTACGCCGCACCGAGGTCCGCTCGCCCGTGCGCGGCACGATCAAGACGATCAAGGTCAACACGATCGGTGGCGTGGTCCAGCCCGGCGCGGATCTGATCGAGATCGTCCCGCTCGAGGACACGCTCCTCGTCGAGGCGCAGATCCGCCCGGCCGACATCGCCTTCCTCTCGCCGGGCCTGCCGGCGAAGGTGAAGATCACGGCCTACGACTTCTCGATCTATGGCGGGCTCGAGGGGGTGGTCGAGGACATCAGCGCCGATACCATCACCAACGAGCGCGGCGAGAGCTTCTATCGGGTCCGGGTGCGCACCGAGCGCAACCATCTCGGCACGGAAGAGAAGCCCTTACGGATCATCCCCGGAATGACGGCCCAGGTCGACGTTCTCACCGGCCAGAAAACCGTGCTCGACTACCTCCTGAAGCCGATCCTGAAGGCAAGGGCGCGGGCACTGACCGAGCGCTGAGTCACGAGCGCTGTCACGCAATGCAGAGCGCGAGGAGGACAGGCAGCGCCAGGAGCACGAGCCAGACACCGGCGGCCCAGAAGACGTCGTCCAGATCCATCGCTCCCTCCTCGCTCGATATGGCCGGGCCTCCGGCATGTTGTCGTTGGTCGCACCCATCGCTATGAGCGCCGTTCCGGCGCTTCGGGTCAAGAGGAACCGACCGGCGCCCGCCGGACGGGCGTTTCGACTTCCACCGGGACCGGGCTTGACGTAAAGGTCAGCCGGATGACGTCGAGGCAGAGGTCGGCAGCAACAGAGACGGGTCGGGAGCGATGGACGAGCCTCTCTTCACGGTGGGCGAGCTCGCGAGCGAGCTGCAGGTCACACCCAGGGCACTCCGCTTCTACGAGGATCGCGGCCTGATCCAGCCCCGCCGCGCCGGACAGAACCGGATCTACAGCCGCCGCGATCGGGCGCGGCTGATCCTGATCCTGCGCGGCAAGCGCCTGGGCTTCTCGTTGGCCGAGATCAAGGAGTGGCTCGACCTCTACGATGCCGACCCGATGCAGGTGGCCCAGACCCGCCACCTTGCGCGGCGCATCGAGGCCCGTCTGCGCCAGCTCGAGCAGCAGCACCGCGATCTCGAGGCGACACTCGCCGATCTGCGCGCGATCAAGGCCCAGGTCGATGCTCACCTCACCGCGACGGGCGCTCTCGACGGTCATGGCGTCGAGAGCACCACGATGCCGGTCCGGCGCAAACTTCGGGAAAGCCAGGCCCGCCACTCGGTCTGACGGGCCGGCCCATGCCGCTGCCGGTTGTCAGCGCGCCCCCGGTCGGATGACCTCCGGCGGCGTGCGCGACAGTGTGGCGAGATTCTCGTCGATTGCCCGGAACAGGCCCCAGGTCTCGCCATAGTTCAGGGGATAGCCGGGACAGCCGGCGTCGACGTCGCGCTGCCGCGCATGGATATAGTCGGTCCAGGCCTTCGTCGCCGGCCGACGATGATGGAAGTCGTGGCAGGGCGCATCCCCGACCAGGACGAACACCCGCACGAAGAGCTGGACGGTCAGCATGTTGAGCCACCACGCCGCCCAGGCGAGAAAGCCGGCGAGCGTGCCCGCGGAAGCGGCAGGCGGCACGACGCCGGGGAACACGCCTGCCGTCGCCCGGCAGACGAACTCGCGGCCGCGCGCTGCGATCAGCGCCGGCTCGGGGAAGCGGTGCTCGCAGAGGATCCGACCGACGGTCGCCACCTGCAGGAGCAGGGTGACCGGCAGCACCCAGAGGACCAGGAACGCGACGAGCCGGCCCGAAGCGGCGCTGAGCACGAACGCGGTGAGCCAGGCCGCGATGCCGACGTGGTTGTGGAGGGTATCCGGCGAGCACAGCGACGCACGCAGGCGCCGCAGCAGGAAGCGCAGGTGGAAGGCGGGCGAGAACACCACGTTGACGAGCACCCGGCGCCAGAGCTCGCGCTTGGGCAGGCCCGGCGCCAGCCGGCACATCTCGAGGACGAAATCGGCGAACTCGTCCTCCTCGGTCAGGAGCTTTCTCGCATTGTGGTGGAGCATGTGCTCGCGCCGGTAGGCGTCGAAATGCTTGAACAGCAGGAGCGCCGAGATCAGCCGTCCGACGTTCCGGTTGTGCTCGGGCTTCGCGAACACGGTGCCGTGCGAGCAGTGATGGAACACCACGACCTGGAACAGGCCCAGACCCGAACTCGTGACGACGAGCGAGATCGGCAGCAGCACCGCGGCGAGCGGGGGGGCCGAATCGAGCGCCAGCACGCCCAGCGCCACGCCGACCACGAGCCACAAGAGTGCCTCGCTGACATAGGTCCAGGCCGGCCGGCTGCGCTCCGCCTCGCCCGGCGCCGGCCGCGCCGTCAGCCAAGTGAGGAACGGCTGAACCGCCATGGGCAGGCGGGCCGCCATGAGGGCGCGCGGGTCGCGGCGATCGGTCGCTCCTGCGTCCGACAGTGCCGCTGATGGCGCTGCGATAGCAGTATGAGCCATGATGATATCCTCCTGGTTGGAAGACTCGTTGCGTCCGCTCTTTTCCCGGCATGGACGAGTGATCCGGGCCGGGCGGTGGATGCACGCAGGTTAGGACTCGGTTCGGGTCTTGCTCAGCTCATGAGCATCCATCGACTCCTCCCGAGGGCTGGTCGGCTTGGCCAAGACCGAGACAGGCCGGACGACCATTTCTTATAATGACTATACAAGTCTCTTTGCGATTTAGCTGTTTTATCCTAATATGCCGATTATTCCATCTCTCCCTTGCGCGGCATGATGCGATCTTCCCCGGGGAACGAAGAGCTGGACGAGCGGCGCCGGCTCTGTTCAGCTATCCGCACGGCAACCGCGCGACGCCATCATCGTCGCGCCCACATATCGAGCTGGAGGGATCGACCGCTTGCCCGCGAAGCAGTCTCCGGCGAGCACGTCCGAGATGCTTATCCGGCTGCGGAAGCTGGAGCGGGAGGCCGCCTTGCTGCGGCAGGCTCTCGGGCAGACAGCATCGTCGGGCACAGCCTCCGAGCCGGCCGGAACGACAGAGGATGCCGCCCGCCTGCTCGACAGGCTGGGGCACCGGTTCAAGAACACCCTCGTCCTGATCCAGGCCACGGCCTGGCAGACCGCCTTGGGTGCGGTCGACGTTCAAGACTTCCTGAAGCTGTTCGACGGTCGACTGCGCGCGATCGCCGCGGCCAGCGACGTCCTCGCCAGAAACGGCTGGGGCAGCTTCCCGCTCGGGGAGCTCGTCCGCGCCGTCCTGGAGGAGCACGAGGAAACCACGCGCAGCCGGATCCGGATCGAGATCGGAGACCTGCCGCCTCTCCTGCCCGAGGCGGCCCAGAATCTGGCGCTCGCCCTGCACGAGCTGACGACGAACGCGCTCGAGCATGGGGCGCTGTCGGTGCCGGGCGGGTCCGTGCGGCTCGAGAGCCGAATCGAGGGCGAGGAACTCGTGGTGGTCTGGCGGGAAGCAGACGGCCCGCGCGTCGTCCCGCCGACACGGCAGGGCTTCGGCCTGGTCCTGCTCGATCGCGTCGTGGCACGCCGCTATGCCGGCCGGGCGATCATGGATTGGGAACGGAGTGGCCTGATCTGCACCTTGCGAATACCGGGCTCCCGGATCCTGGATCGCCCGGCCGGGAGGCCGGCCACTTCCTAGCCGTCGCCGGATGCGGACTCGCGAGCGAGCGCTCGGGCCAGCATCTGGAGCAGGCGGTCCTGCCGGTAGGGCTTGGGCAGGCGCGGAACGTCCTTGTGCCGCGCCGGTATGACGGAATCGGTCGCATAGCCGGTGGCGAAGATGAACGGCACGCCCTGCTCCCGCAGCATGTCCGCTACGGGAAAGACCGGCTCGTCGGCGACGTTGACGTCGAGCACCGCCGCATCGATCCGCTCGGATCCCGCCAGGAAGAGCGCCTCCGGCACCGTCGTGGCCGGCCCGACGGGCTCGGCGCCGACGCCCTTCAGGATGCGCTCGAGCGTCATCGTCAGCATCAGCTCGTCCTCGACCACCAGCACGCGGGTTCCAGCCAGCACATCCTCGCGCACGCTATCCCTGACGCGCTGGCGGGCCGGTATCCGCGGCGCCATGGCGGCCGCAGGAGGCGAGATCCGTGCCAGCGGATATTCCAGCTCGCAACGCAAGCCCGCCGTTTCGAACGAAAGCCGTGCCGCACCGTTCAGATCGCGCGCGGCCGCCCGCTCGATCAGCGTGGTGCCGAATCCCCGGCGGACCGGCGGGGTCACGCTCGGTCCGCCGCTCTCGCGCCAGACCAACCGCAGCGTCGGGCCGCCGGCATGGACCTGCCGCGACCAGGAGAGGTCGACTCTCCCCTCCGGCACGCTGAGCGAGCCATACTTCACGGCGTTGGTGGTGAGCTCGTGCAGGATGAGGCTCAGCGACAGGGCCGCACGCGGGTTCAGGGGCTGCCGCTCGCCAGCGATCCGCACCCGGTCCGCCACCGCATAGGGCCGCATCTCCTCCTCGACGAGATCGCCGAGATCAGCGCTGCGCCAGCGCGCGTCCGTCAGGAGATCGTGGGTCCGCGCCATGGCCGCGATGCGACCGGCAAGAGCCTCCGCCAGCTCTTCCGGCGACCCGGCCTCGGCCGCGCTGCAGCCGACCATGGCCTCGATGGTGGCGAGGATGTTCTTCACGCGATGGTTGAGCTCGTCCATGAGCAGGATCTGCGCCTCCTCGGCGCGCCTGCGGGCGAGCACGTCGAGATAGACGGAAAGACCGCCCTCGATCAGCTCCTGATCCCCCGGCTCGAACGGCCGGCTGACGTTGGCCTCGAGCCGGTTGCCGATGATGAGCGCATAGCCGGTCGAGCGGTCATAGGCCCAGAGCACGTAGGGTAGCTGCAGGATGCCGGTCAGCTCGTAGGCTGGTGATTCGAGCGGCGTCTGGGCCGTGGTGAAGAAGAACGAAGGCGGATCGGGCACGACGCTCACGGCGAGCGGCTGCTCGCCGAGGCCGATGGCGCGCAGCACGGTGAAGCGGCCGCTGCCGACGGGACTCTCGGACAGGAGGGCCGCCCGGTCGCACATCGTGTTGTCGACGATGATCTCGAGGACCGGCCCGGCGAGCTCGTCCGAAGGCACGCCGGTGTCGGCCAGGCGGTGGGCCTCGCGGATCAGCTTGGCCACGGTCCGGCTGCGGCGCGCCTCGCGGAACGCGCTGCTCTGTTCTTCCTGCAGGCGGAGCAGCCGCGCGCCGAGATCGTTGCATTCCCGCCGGTAGTAGGCGAGCTCCCGCTCGAGCCGGCCGAGCGTGGCGGCGTGCGACGGGCTCAGCGGACGCGTCATCGCCGTCGCAGCACGGTGAGCACGCCCGTCCAGTCGAGCGGGCGGCTGTAGCCGGCGAAGGGAGCGATCTCGACACCCGAATAGAAGCCGAGCAGAGGCGCAGCAGAATCCAGCGCCTCTCGTACCAGATCGGCCTCCTCGATCGGAGCGCCGCTGCGCGCGCTCGCCCGCCCGGCGCAGTCGATGTAGAGCCCGAGCAGCATCTCCTGGCCGGCGATCGCCCGGTTGATGGCGGCGACACCGCTGCGCACGCTGTCCAACATCAGGGCGTTGTCGCGGCTCATGATCTGGACGCGCGTGCCGCGCCGGAAATCGGGCTCGAAGAGCGTGATCGAGCCCGTGGCGCGGTCGGTCCGCAGGATCAGCCGGTTGACGTAGCTGTTCTCGTCGTAAGGACCGTAAGGATCGCCCTGCTTCTCGCCGAGGGTCGCGATCAGCGACAGATCCTCCCCCCCTCCTTTCCCGAGCGAGATGCCCAGCATCCGCTCGATCACCGCGAGCGCCGGCTCGCCGTCGAGCTCGTAGACCTCGGCGCCGTCGATCCGGGTGATCTTCATGAAGGTGCTGACCGGCCGGCAGCCGTGCAGGATCGCGGTCTCGTCGACGACGGCGGACGGGAAAACCAGAGCCGCGGCGGCGTGCTTAGCCACCCCGGCTCCATCGAAGATCCAGCTATCGGACAGGTTCATGTCGGTCAGCGTGCCGCCGCCGATCAGGCGCACCGAACGCCGGCCCAGCCCGGCCTGCACGCCCTCGACGATGGCGCTGGCCGGATGCAGCCGAAGCGGTGCCGTGCTCGCGACGCTGTCGTAGAGCATGAGGACGGTCGCACCCTCGCTCGCCGTCTCGGCGATGCGCGCCCCCAGCTCGCGCCCGAGCGCGCGTTCGTTCTGCCGCGGCCCTCGCACCGCCACGATCCGGGGTGCCACGGCCGGATCGGAAAAAGCAGCGAGGCCGAGCTCGAGGCCGCTGTAGCCGAAGCCCTCGCGCCAGATCACGCCCGCGGCCGAGCCGCCCACGATCGGCACGTCCGGCCCGAACGCGCCGCGGAGCGCCGAGAGCATGACGGCAGGATCGTGCTTGCCGCCGCAGAAGGCCAGAAGCACGCACGGACGGGTCACGCCGAGAGTCCGGCGGCACTGCTCCACCGCCTCCCGTGCCGATGCGTGCTTGCCGTACGCGACGCGTATCATCGTTGCATCGCCGCCTCCCGTCCATTTGTGCTCATATCGCAGTATAGCAACCGCGATTCAACGCGCAGATGTCGCGATCCGTGACAGGGGCGAACCCGATGAGAAGCATGGGAGCCTTCGCGAGGTCGTCGGACGTATCGGCCTCGCCGCCGAAGCGACCGCGGATGGCGCCAGGAGCCTCCGTGCCTTGCACCGGCCCCGGCTTCGCCACGACGGGGCGAGGCTCGCCCTTTCGAGGAGCGCCGCCTACGCGCCACGACTCGACGCGCAGGCGACCAAGGGCGATCAGCCTGTCGGCTCGGATGCTCTCGCTGGCGCGCTCCACATCAGCAGGGCCGACACGGAGCAAAGAATGACCGCGGCACCGGCCGATTGGGTCAGGGTCAGCCGCTCGCCGAGGAGAACGTAAGCCGAGGTGATGCCGAAAACGGGGATGAGGTTCAGGAAGCCACCCGCAATGGCGGCCGGAACGGACCGCAGGCCCGTCAGGTAGAACCAGAAAGCAGCGGCGTAATACATCAGGCCGGAGACGGCACCCCCGAGCCATTCGCTCCGCGACGGCACCAGCACGGGCTCGCCATCGGTCCGGTGCAACGTCACGGACCAGAGCGCCACAGCCCAGAGCAAACCCGCGCTTTGCTGCAAGGCGACGGTGAACAGGAGATCGGCGCTCGGTGCCACCTTCCGCGACAGCACCGTGTAAAGCGCACAGCAGAGTACGCCTCCCAAGATCAGAACGTCGCCGCATCGATCACCCGCGACACCTGCTCCTTCGGGGAAGCCGCTCACCAGAAGAACGCCGCCAGCCGCCGTGGCCGTCACGACCAGGAGGCGGATCGTCAGCGGCTCGCGGAGCACCAGCCAAGCCATGACGACGATCAAGGCCGGTTCGGCCGCCCATAGCAGGGTGGCCACGCTCGCGGTCGTCCGCGCGAGCCCGAGCATGCTCAGGGTGTAGGAAAGGCCTGGGTTCAAGCACCCCATCAGCGCCACGGCGAGCAGCCCGTACCGTTGCACAGGCCGGGCACCGCGAGCGAAAACGAGGAGCCACAGCAGAAGCACGCTCGGTGCGAGCTGAACGACGAGGAGCGTGATCGGCGGGACGGATGCCAGTAGCTTCTTGCTGATGACCGTGGCGACGCCCCAGAAGGCGCTTGCCAGAACGAGCGATGCAATCGGCGAGATGCCGAACGAGCACCGGGACATGACGGCTCTCCGGATGAGAACGCGTGGGCGGACGGCGGTGAGGACGATGCGCAGCGCGCCGAGCAGGCGCGGCGAGCGTCGTCATCGCAGTTGTCGTACCCAGGTTTGCGGAGAGGCCGATGGATCATGCGTGCCGGTCCTCGGGCTCGGCCTTTTAGCACGGTCCGGCCGCGATGGTGCTCTAAAAATGAAGTCCGCTGCCGCGAGCCGGGCTGCATGCAAGCAGGTGCGCGAGCCGCTGACGCTCCGAACCGGCGATGTCGATGCGTTCGACCAGGGCATGCCCCAAGGAATCGCCCGGGCATATCGGGAACGAGCGGCCGTGACCCTGGCGCGCCGACCTCCGCCGAGCGCGCCGAGCACCGAGCCGCATCGGCACCGAGCCGGTCGGTCCCGACCGGCTCGGTGCCGCCGTTCAGCACGACTGCGCGGCTCCCCGCTCGTACCAGCGACGCGAGCGCATCACGAGCCGTACCACGGACAGCATCACCGGCACCTCGACCAGCACACCCACGACGGTGGCCAGGGCAGCGCCGCTTTGGAAGCCGAACAGGGCGATGGCGGCGGCGACGGCCAGCTCGAAGAAGTTCGAGGCCCCGATCAGGGCCGACGGTCCGGCGACGCAGTGCGCCTCGCCCAGCCAGCGGTTCAGCAGGTACGCCAGCCCGGCGTTGAAGTAGACCTGAATGGTGATCGGCACCGCCAGCAGCAGGATCACGAGCGGCTGCTCGATGATCTGCTGGCCCTGGAAGCCGAACAGCAGCACGAGCGTCGCCAGCAGCGCCAGCAACGAGGCCGGCTGCAGCGCCTTGAGCGTCCGCGCCAGCGCCGCCGCGCCGCCGCGCGCGAGGAGCGAGCGCCGCCAGACCTGAGCCACCGCCACGGGGATCACGATGTACAGCACCACCGAAAGCAGCAGCGTCTCCCAGGGCACCGTGATCGACGACAGGCCCAGCAGCAGCGCCACGATGGGCGCGAACGCGAAGACCATGATCGTGTCGTTCAGCGCCACTTGCGACAGCGTGAAATGCGGCTCGCCGTCGGTCAGGTTGCTCCAGACGAACACCATCGCCGTGCAGGGTGCCGCAGCCAGCAGGATCAGGCCCGCGATGTAGCTGTCGATCTGCTCGGCCGGAAGCAGAGGGCGGAACAGCCAGCCGACGAACAGCCAGCCCAAGAGCGCCATCGAGAACGGCTTCACCAGCCAGTTCACCCCGACGGTGACAGCGATCCCGCGCCAGTGCTCGGTGACGCGGTGGAGCGCGCCGAAGTCGATCTTGAGCAGCATCGGCACGATCATGAGCCAGATCAGCACCGCCACCGGCAGGTTCACCTGGGCCACGTTCGCGCGCCCGAGCGCCTGGAACGGACCGGGCAGCAGGCGGCCGAGGACGATCCCGGCGACGATGCACAGCGCCACCCAGACCGACAGGTAGCGCTCGAACGTGCCGAGCGTCGCGGCCGGGCGCAGCGGCCGGTCGGTGGCCTGCGCGCCGGTGGCGGCACCTGGGCGTGCCCGGGTCATCATCGTATCCACGTCGTTCATGCAATCGGCCATTAATTCGATGATTTGCGAATCATCGAAAACATGGTCCATGTCAACAGCTTTCTCCCGCCCGGCTCGACCTTCCGTCGCGCCAGCTCACCCGCACACCGCCATACGCTGCGGGCGGTCTTTTCGACGATCATCGAAACAGTGTTGACAAGAGCCATTTTTTCGATGATTCTCCAATCATGGAATCATCACTCGAACCTATGAGCGACGAGAAGGCGGTCGCGGCGCTGGCGGCGCTGGCACAGGAGACGCGCCTTCGCATTTTCCGGCTGCTCGTGACCGCCGGACCGAACGGCCTGACGGCGGGCGAGATCGCCGAGCAGCTCGGCGTCGTCGCGTCCACGCTGAGCCACCATCTGCGGGAGCTGAAGCAGGCGGGGCTTCTTCGTTCCACGCGCATGGAACGGAACATCATCTACGCCACCGATTACGAGGGCACCCGGCGGCTGCTAGCCTTCCTCGTGGAGGACTGCTGCCGCGGCCACCCGAGCCTTTGCGGCAGCGGCTTTGCCATGCCTGCGTGCCCGCCCGACGATCCCACCGGCAACGAGCAGGAAGCCGACGATGAAGCGCTTTCACGTCCATGTTGCGGTTGATGACCTCGCCACGGCCGTGCGATTCTACAGCACGCTGTTCGCGGCCGAGCCGACGGTTCTGAAGCCCGACTATGCCAAGTGGATGCTCGACGACCCGCGCATGAACTTCGCGATCAGTGCGCGCGGGGCCGCCGTGGGCGTCGAGCATCTCGGCATCCAGGTCGAGGACGAGGCCGAGCTGCACGAGGTCTATGACCGGCTGGTGGCCGCCGACCGGCCGGTGCTGGAGGAGGGCCACACGACCTGCTGCTACGCGCAGTCGGAGAAGTCGTGGGTGACCGACCCCGCGGGCATCCCGTGGGAAGTGTTCCGCAGCTACGGCGCGAGCGCGGTCTACGGCGGCGGCGAGATCGCCGAAGGCGGCCGGAACGCGCAGCCCCGCTTTCCCGCGTCGGTCTGCTGCACCTCCGAGAGCAAGCCCGAGCGGCCCGCCACGCGGGCCTGCTGCACCCCGGCGGCTTGAGGTCCGGGGGAGCGCCATGACGCCCGACCGCGTCTACAACGTGCTGTTCTTGTGCACGCACAACTCGGCCAGGAGCATCATGGCCGAGTGCATCCTGAACCGCGAGGGCCGGGGCCGCTTCCGGGCGTTCAGCGCGGGCAGCCGGCCCTCGGGCCGGATCAACCCGTTCGTGCGCGACCTGCTGGAACGGCTGGGATTCGACACCGCGGACCTGCGTTCGAAGAGCTGGGACGAGCTTGCCCGGCCGGACGCGCCGAAGATGGACTTCGTCTTCACGGTCTGCGACAGCGCCGCCGGGGAGGTCTGCCCGGTGTGGCCGGGCCAGCCCATCACGGGGCACTGGAGCTTTCCCGACCCGTCGAGTTTCGAGGGCAGCGACGCCGAGAAGGCGGCGTTCACGGCGGGCGTGTTCCGCATGATCCAGCGCCGGGTCGGCATCTTCGCCAGCCTGCCCATCGGCTCGCTCGACCGGACGAGCCTTCAGCGGCGGCTTCGCGATCTGGACCGGCCTACGGCCCGTGAGGCGACGGCGGCGCCGCCGTCGTCACCGCAGGCCGCGCCTCCCGATCTCACACCAGATAGCCGAGATCAGATCCGGCCGAAGGATAGGCGCTGACGAAATTCTTCAGGGCATCAGCCCCCAGGCCGTTGCGCATGGCGAGCGCGAACAGGTTGATCGCTTCGACGCTTTCCGGGCCGAGCAGGTGCGCGCCGACGATCCGCCCGGTGTTCTTCTCGACCAGCACTTTGGCCGCCGCGTGGGTCTCGCCGACGCGCTGCACCGTGTACCAGCCGCGCATATCGGTGAATTTCACCTCGACATCGAGTCCCTGCGCCTTCGCCTCTTCTTCCAGCAGTCCGACCCTGGCCAGCGCCGGGATGGTGAATACGGCACTTGGCACGCCCGTGTAGTCCGGGGTCGCGTGATTGCCCTGAAGCAGATTCGCCGCCACCACCTTGCCTTCCAGGCTCGATACCGGCGTCAGCGGCGGCCCGGCCGTGGCGGCGGCATCGCCCGCGGCGTAGACGGCGGGATTGGAGGTGCTCTGCAGATGCTCGTTCACCTCGACGCCGCGCTTGCCCGCGCGCACCTCGCCCGCCGCAAGGTCCAGCTCGTCGATGGCGGGTATCCGGCCCGCGCCGTGCACCACCAGCTCGGCCTCG
Source organism: Benzoatithermus flavus (assembly GCF_037908215.1). Taxonomy (NCBI): domain Bacteria; kingdom Pseudomonadati; phylum Pseudomonadota; class Alphaproteobacteria; order Geminicoccales; family Geminicoccaceae; genus Benzoatithermus; species Benzoatithermus flavus. The sequence continues at coordinate 422,527 of NZ_JBBLZC010000001.1, forward strand.
AAAGCGCGCCTCGTGCCGCCGACCGAGGCCCATACCCGCAGGCCGGCCTCATCCCTCTCGACCGCTTCGACCGTGGCACGGGTATGCAGATCGATACCGATGGCACGCGAGCGTTCGACCAACAGACCGGCCAGATCGGGATCGAAGGCGGTCAGCGGACGCGGGCCGCGCGTCAGCACCGTGACCCCGGCATCCGTGCGTGCCGCCATGTGTGCGAACTCGAAAGAGATGTAGCCGCCACCGATGAACAGCACCCGCCGCGGCAGGTGCTCCAGCTCCAGAAACTGGTCGCTCGTCGTCACCAGCGCCTCGCCAGGAATCCCGAGCGGGCGCGGCTTCATGCCGGTCGCGATCACGATCCGGCGGCCCTGGAGCCGGTCATCGCCGACGGCAATGGTCGTCTGGTCGAGGAAGCGGGCCGTGCCGTGGAAGGTGGCGATGCCCTGTTCCGCGAACCCGCGCTCCCGTTTTGCCGGGACCGGATCGGTGAAGCCGCGCTTGTGCGTCTGAAGGGCTGCCCAGTCGATATGCAGCCCGTCCGGTGCGATGCCCCGGCCCTCCATCCGCCTTGCCGCATCCACGATCTCCGGGCCTCGCCGAAGCATCTTCTTCGGATCGCAACCGCGCAGGGCGCAGGTGCCCCCGTAAGGCCGGTTGTCGATCACGGCGACCGACCAGCCCGCCTTGCGACACCGGTTCGCGACGACCCCGGCCGCCGTGCCGGTGCCGATGACGACAAGGTCGTAGCTCTTGGTCATGATGAACGTGCCCTATGGCGCAGATACCGGTCCCAAAGCGCTTCCGACACAAACCACAGGAGGGCTGCACCTGCGGCAATCCCCCCCCCCGTGCCACATCCACCCATGCCGGTCGAGTGGGAAAAGCCCGACACCGTGGAGAAAGACGGCCATGGGCATCATCTCTCGTTCCTATCCCGTGCAGCATGCGCTTGGCTGTCCCATCTTGCGCGCCTCCTGGACGGGCGGGCACGGCACCGAGCCGTACGAGCAGAACACGCAGCAGTCGCCGGGTTTGGGCCGCAGCAGCGCGCCGCAGCCCTTGCAATCGTAGAAGAACTGGCAGGCGTCGGTCGGCATCACCTCGGTATGCCGATGCCCGCAATGCGGGCAAGTGATGGTGGATTGCAGCTCGCTCATGCCGTGCGTCGCCTTCTCCAAAGCGCGTAAGCCGTGATGCCGACAACCCCCGCCAGCGCAGGAAGCGGCGCGACATCCAGCCAGCCCACGCTGGCCGAGAGGCCGACCGCACCGAGCAGGGCCACGAGAACGGGCGTGAAGCAGCACGGGGCGGCGATCACGCTGCCGAGAATGCCGGTGCACAGGAGGGCCGCATCGGTCATCTCAGCTTCCCGCTCCGGCGGGCCGGGCCGGAAAGCCGGCGTTCGCGCTGGCCGCCGCCACGGCCTCGACCGTCGTCCTGGTGTCATCGAAGGTGACGACCGCCGCCTTGTGCTCGAAAGAGACCGCGACATTGCTGACACCGGGCACGGCCGCCATGACCTTGTGCACGATGTAAGGGCAGGCGGCGCAGTCCATGTTCTCGACCGCGAGCGTAACCGTCCGTTCGGCTGCGTCCCCGGCGGCGGGCAGCAGGCCCAGGGCGGTGATGGCCAGGATCGGGATGCGCCTCATCGAGCTATCCTCCTGTGGCTTCAGACCCCGAACAGGCGGGGTGCGACGTAGGGGAAGGCCAGAGCCGCCGCGACCAGTGCGGTCGCAACCCAGAGCGTCGCCTTTACCCACCGCTGCGGCAGTGGCCGGGCGCAGGCGGCGGTGCCGTCCGTACAGGCCCGCCTCGGCCTGCCGTAGACGAGCCAGAACCCGTAGCCGAGCAGCGCGAGCGTGATCGCCACGAAGATCGGCTGATAAGGTGCCAGCGCCGTCAGGTTACCGATCCACGCGCCGCCGATACCGAGGCTGAACAGCGCCAACGGCAGGAGACAGCACGATGCCGCCGCCAGCGCGCCGAGCAGCCCGCCGGCCGCCGCCAGCTCCTGCCGCCCGGCCGTGCCGGTCGTTCCGGTCATCCGCCCGCCGATCGTCTTCAGGGTATCGCTCTGTTCGTCCATGGCTACGGCTTGCATCCCGGCTTTGCTGCTGATAAGCAGCCTAGGACCTGTAGCGGCTACAGGTTCAAGGGGGAAATTTGCGGGTGGGTCGGGAGCTGACCATCGGTACGCTGTCCAGGCGCAGCGGCGTCAACATCGAGACGATCCGCTACTACGAGCGGATCGGCCTTCTGCCCGCGCCGCCGCGCAGCCAGGGTGGCCACCGCCTCTATAGCGGCGAACACCTCGAGCGGCTGGTGTTCATCCGGCGCGGGCGCGAGCTGGGCTTCACCCTCGACGAGATCCGCGATCTGCTGGGTCTGATGGTGGGCAAACATACCTGCGGCGAGGTGCAGACCATGGCGCTCGCTCACCTGGATGACATCCGGGCCAAGATCGCCGACCTGCGCCGGATGGAGCGGATGCTCGCCGCCACCATCGCCCGATGCCAGGGTGGTGGCAGATCGGAGTGCCCCATCCTGGATGCTCTGGCTGGCGGCTGAAGCTGGCTCGCTCGACCGGACGAGCCTTCAGCGGCGGCTGCGCGATCTGGATCGCGCAGCCTGTGGTCGTTCGGTCTGAACGGTGCGCCGGCAGCCTCGCGGCCGTGATCGATGTGGCCCTCGGCTACCGTTCGTGGATGCGTGGTCGGGGTGGCCGGATTCGAACCAGCGACTTCTTGCTCCCAAAGCAAGCGCTCTACCAGCCTGAGCTACACCCCGGCGGGGGCCTCTTCTACGGCATGTCGTGGCCGTTCTGCAACCGTCGGACCTTGACGGCGCTGCCAGTTCCGCTTCTTTGCCGCCCATGCAGACCCCGCTCGTCTTCCTCCAGGGTCCCTGGAAGCTGTCCATGGGCCTGAACGCGCTCGACCCGGCCGACTGGCTGTGGCTGGACGAGCGCTTTTCCGCCGAGACCGCGGCGCGCGCGGCCCTCGTGGCCGAGCGGGCGCAGGAGGTCCATGCCATGCTGCCGGAAGCGGAGCCCGCCGCGCGCGAGCTTCTGGCGCTGGTGCTGGACCACCTCGTCCGATACGCTCCCGAGCGCGCGCCGGCGAGCCTTCCTCCGGACCTTCCGCCGCTCGTGGCCCTTGCGACCCTCGCCCAGGAGGATTTCTGCCTGATGCAGAAACGGACGGACGGTCGCTACGCGCTCACCGGCGCCATCCTGTGCTTCCCGTCGCACTGGCATCTGCACGAGAAGCTGGGCCGGCCGATGGCGGAGATCCACGCGCCCGTGCCGGGCTTCGGCGCGCGGCTGGGTGGGGCGGCCGACCGGTTCATGGCGAGCATCCAGCCCGACCGGCCGGTGTGGCGCGCGAACTGGACGCTGGTCGAGAGCCCCGAGCTGTTCCATCCGCACCCGCGCGAGCCGATCCCGGACCTCTCGGCCGAGAACGTCGGCTCCCGCCTATGGCTGCGCGTGGAGCGGCAGACTCTGCGCCGCCTGCCCGAGACCCGGGCCGTGGTGTTCACCATCCGCACCCTGGTCGAGCCGCTCGCCGAGGTCGTGCACCGGCCCGGGGTCGCCGCCGCCATGGCGGCGCGGATCCGCGAGATGGATGACGCCATGGCCGCCTACAAGGGCCTGCCGGCCTTCCGTGGGCCGCTCCTCGCCTGGCTCGACCGGCTGGCCGAGGAGCCCCGGCACGCGCTCGCGCAAGAGCAGCCCGCCCTCGGGCGGCAGCACGGCACCCCCTAGCGCCGTGTATTGCAGCCGGGCGGGATCCTCGCCCGGCATCACGACGCTGGCGGGTGCCACCTCGAAGCCGTGCTGCGCGTAGTAGGCGGGATCGCCGACGAGAAAGACGAGCCGGTGGCCCAGGGCCTCGGCCTTGGCGAGACTCGCCTGCAGAAGCGCCCGGCCGATGCCCTGGCCGCGCCGGGCGGGGTCGATCGCGAGCGGACCCAGCAGGAGCGCCGGCCGGTCACCGAGCCGGATCGGCCAGTAGCGGATGGCGCCCACGAGCCGCCCCGCCTCGCGCGCGACGAGGCACAGCTCGGCCAAAGGCGCCATGCCGACCCGGTAGCGGTAGGAGATCTTGCGGAAGCGGTCGGGGCCGAAGGAGAGGTCGAGCAGGATCTCGATGGCGGGCGCGTCGAGCGGGCCTTCGGGGGCGATGACGAGCAATGCAGGGTCTCCAGGTGGACGGTTCCTGACCGTCACCCGTGCCCTGCCGACCCCGTGGCTGCTCCTCAGTCGGCGAGCGCACGGATGACGCGCGCGCGGCAACGGCAACGCGCGCGTCGTCGTCGGTCGATGGCGAAGGCGGCCGATTCGTGCAGGCTCAGCATCATGCTTCGGTGCATAACAGACGGGTGGCGCGTGTCAATTCAGATGGCGCCCTCGCCCGGTATCGGCTCGGGCTGGCGCTCTTCGGGATTGCTCGCCACGGCCTGCGGCCAGGGCAGGCCGCGCAGCTCGAGTGCTCGGCGCAGAATCCAGTCCACGGTGGGAAATGCCAGCGAGTCCCAGGGGATCTCAGACCAGCCCACGAGCCGCACCTCGAGGCTCTCCGGCCCCGGCGCCACGTTCTCGTCGAGCAGGCGCGCCCGGTAGAGGAGCTGGACCTGGTCGATTCGCTTGACGCTGTAGACCGCGAGCAGGCCCTGGATCTCGATCCGGGCGCGCGCCTCCTCCCAGGCCTCGCGCCTCGCCCCCTCCTCGGCGGTTTCGCCCAGCTCCAGGTAGCCGGCCGGGATGGTCCAGAAGCCCGCCCGCGGCGGGATCGCCCGCCGGCACAGGAGCAGCCGGTCCCCGAGCGTGCACACGCTGCCGACGACGATCTTCGGGTTGTGGTAGTGCACGGTCCCGCAGGCCGTACACACGTGACGATCCCGGTCGTCGCCCTCGGGGCGGCGCAACTCGACCGCGGCACCACAGCTCGGGCAGAAGCGCATCAGCCCGGCTCGCCCGACCCGGTGGCGGCAGGCGGCCGCCGGAACAGCGCCTCGGCGGCGCTGCGCACGTCGCGCTGGCGCGCGATCTCGGCCTCGACCCGCGCGATCTCGGCCTTGAGCTCGGCGATATAGGCCTCGAGGTCGGCCACCGACAGCGAGCGCAAGTCGCGGCGAACGCTCGTGGACGGCTTGGGCCTCGGCTCCTCCTCCATGCGTCCCTCCTTCACGGCTGGACCGTGCCGGGTGAGACTATGTCGCAGCCGAAGCCTCGGCAAGCGAGGGAGCCATCGGGCGAAAGGGCCTCGCCCGATGCCCACTCCTCCTTGCCCGACGGCCTCGGCAGCGCGGGTGACGCAGGCGTTCGGGCCGGGCGCACTCGACACTTCATGTGTTGGTTGCTGAAATCATCGGATTTCTCGAAATCGTTCGTGCAATTGCGCTTCGCAAGGTCGCCGCTGCCCGCAGCATGGCCATGTCGGGATTGATTCGGAATAATATCCTAGAAACTGCTCTCTGCGCAAGGCGGGCCGCCCGTGGCATCGCTTGCGTCCCTTCGCTCGGCGGCCCTACGGTTGCACCGCTTGACAAGCGACTGCGCGCGCGACCACTTCACCGCACCCGTCCGCCCCGCACCGTCACGCCACCTCCCGGAGGCCCACCTTGAGCGAAACCAGCAGGCGCTATTATCCCGTGTCCTGGGAGCAGCTCCACCGCGACGCCAAGGCGCTCGCCTGGCGCCTCGCCGAGAGCGGCCCGTTCAAGGGCATCGTCGCCATCACCCGCGGCGGACTCGTGCCCGCGCACATCATCGCCCGCGAGCTCGACATCCGCGTCATCGACACGATCTGCATCAGCTCCTACGACGAGGAGACCCAGGGTGATGCCAGCGTGCTGAAGTCGGTCGGCGGCGACGGCACGGGCTGGCTCATCATCGACGACCTGGTCGACACCGGAAAGACCGGCCGGATCGTACGCGAGATGCTGCCGAAGGCGCACTTCGCCACGGTCTACGCCAAGCCCGCCGGCCGGCCGGTGGTCGACACCTTCGTCACCGAGGTGAGCCAGGACACCTGGATCCTGTTCCCCTGGGACACCGAGCCCCAGTACGCGAAGCCGATCGCGAAGGCACGGGCGGGCGAGACCGTCGTGCCCTGAGGCTCGGAGCGCTCCTCAGGTGAGCGCCCAGGTGACGCCGAAATCGGGGTCGACGCTGTCGGCAGCGGCACCCTTGCCGTGATGGTCGACCTCGCGCCGGGCGACGATCGTGACGACACCCGGCACGTCCTCGGCCAGAACGGTGCAGCCGCCGTCGGGCAGATGCTCGCTCACCGCGAGCCTGCAGCCCAGCTCGCCCGAGGCCCGCTCCAGGGCCGGCCCGATCATCGCCGCCCGCTCGCCGTCGTTCCGCTCCGCATCGAAGAAGCCCTCGCCGCGCAACGCTGCCGTGATCGCATCGCAGACCTGAACGATCGTCGTCGCCATCGCCATTGTCCGTCGCCTCCCAGAAAGGTTGCCCGACGTGATCCGTCCAGCAACGGGCGGCACCGGCTCACAGGCTCTTCACGACTTCGTGAACGGATCGCCTGTCTTCGGCCATGCCCGCCGGCACGCGGGCTCATAGACCGCGGAACCTACGGCCATACCAGGATTTGACCCGCCACGAGCCCGCGCGGTGTTGCGCGCGAGGCGTGAACAGCCTTAGCTCACCGGAACGCCCTGCGACGCAAAAAGCCGTGATGCGATGCCCGCCACCCATGCCCTGATCAACCTTCTCGGCGAGGTAGCCCTTCTGCTCTGGGGCATCCACATGGTCCGGGGCGGCGTCATGAACGCCTTCGGCAGCAGCCTGCGCCGCGCGCTCGGGGCCTGCCTGCGCAACCGGCTCGCGGCCTGCCTCGCCGGCGCAGGCGTGACGCTCACCCTCCAGAGCAGCACCGCCACGGCCATGATGGCGACCTCGTTCCTCTCGGGCGGGGTGATCGACCTCGTGCCGGCGCTAGCGGTGATGCTGGGCGCCAATCTCGGCACGGCGCTGGCCGCCCGGCTGCTCGCGTTCGACGTGGCGCTGGTCTTTCCCGTCCTCCTGCTTGCGGGCTATCTCCTGTTCAAGGCCGTCACCCGCTCGGATCTCAGGAATCTCGCCAAGGCTCTGATCGGGCTCGGCCTCGTCCTCCTGGCGCTCCATCTCCTGGTCGATACGATCGCTCCCGGCGCCATCGCACCCGAGGCGAGAGAGCTTCTCGCCACCCTGACGCGCGAGCCCCTGCCCGATCTGGTGCTGGCCGCGGCCGTCGCCTGGGCGGCGCATTCGAGCCTCGCGGTCGTGCTCGTCATCGCCTCGCTCGCCGGGGCCGGCATCCTGGCACCCGAGCCGGCGCTCGCCATGGTGCTGGGTGCCAATCTCGGCAGCGCCCTCAATCCTCTGAGCGCCGCTCACGGCGACCGGGCGGCGCTCCGCCTGCCGCTCGGCAATCTGCTCAACCGGTTGATCGGCTGCGCCATAGCGATGCCGTTCCTGCCCGAGATCGAGGGCTTGCTGCGGCCCTTCTCGTCCGGGCCGGGCCGGCTCGCGGTCGATTTCCACCTGCTGTTCAACGCCGCTCTGGCCGTGCTCTTCCTCCTGCCGCTGCCGTTGATCGCACGGGCGCTGGAGCGCGCTCTGCCCAGTCGGCCGAACCCGGCCGATCCCGGCAACCCGCTCTATCTCGATCCGGACGCGCTGCACACCCCGGCGGTAGCGCTGGCCAACGCCGAGCGCGAGACGCTGCGGATGGCCGACGTGGTCGAGGCCATGCTGCGGGATTCGCAGAGCCTCCTCTCCCGCGACGACGAGGCCCTGGTGGCCGGCGTGCGCCGGATGGACGACGTGCTGGACCGGCTGCGCCGCGCGATCGAGCTCTATCTCAGCGCCCTCGACCGGAGCGGGCTCGACCCGCAGCAGCGGCAGCGCCTGGCGCAGATCCAGGTGGTGGCGCTCAACCTCGAGCATGCCGGCGACATCGTCGACAAGGGGCTGATGCCGCTCGCCGCCAAGCGCATCCGGCGGCGGCTGCGCTTCGGCGAAGAGGAGCTGACCCAGGCGCGGGCGGTGCACGCGCATCTTTTGAGCCAGCTCCGGCTCGCGGTGGCAGTGTTCATGGCCGACGACCTGCAGGCGGCGATCCGCCTCGTCGAGGAGAAGGAGGGCCTGCGCGAGCTCGAACGGAGCGCCACCGCCGGCCATTACGCACGGCTGCGCGAGAACGGTGGTACGGCGGCCGAGACGGGGGCGCTCCATCTCGACGTGATCCGCGACCTCAAGCGGATCGAGGCGCATCTCGCCGCTACCGCTCACCCGCTCCTCGAGCGCCGCAACCTGCTGCGCCGCAGCCGGCTCGTGCCGGTGGAGAAGACGGCGGGCGATTCTTAGGCCCGTTCTTGCGCAAGCGGGAAGCGGCGCTCCTACTGTTCACGCCAAGGTTGCTGCGCGAGCAGCGATCCAATAAGGAAGGTTCCCATGGCATCGCCGCAGCCGTCAGGGAAACGTTTCGGATGAGCCGAAGATCCACGCGGCATCGGCCAGACAGTGGACTGGTCCTTGGGCGAAGAACGATGCCCAGCACATGACCATCTGCAAGAATGCTTTCGGCTGTGAGCGGATAAGCGAGCTCCATGTCGTCGTCTGCGGCCGCAACGCCTCGATGGCCCCACCGAGAGAGGCCGCTTCGAATGGCGCAGCGACAAGACGAGCATCGCGGGCTCGAGAATCTTGTGCCCGGCCTGCGACGATCTGCTGGCGTACTTCGAGGCGAGGCTCGACGAGATCCGCGATAGCGGCTCCCAACGGCGAGAGCCACCGCCCCTACTGCCGCTCCATCAGCCTCTTGATCGCGTCTCGCGCGAGCCGGTCGGCGCGCTCGTTCTCGGCATGGCCGGCATGGCCCTTGAGCCAGCGCCATTCGACCCGGTGCCGCCGCTGCGCCGCATCCAGGCGCTCCCACAAGTCCTGGTTCTTCACGGGCTTCCTGTCGGCCGTGCGCCAGCCGCGCGCGCGCCAGCCCTCGAGCCAGGTCGTGATCCCCTGCCGGAGATACTCGCTGTCGGTCCAAAGGCGCACCCGCATCGGCCGCTTCAGCGCCTCCAGCGCCTCGATCGCGGCGGTGAGCTCCATGCGGTTGTTGGTGGTGAGCGGCTCGGCCCCGGAGAGCTCCTTCTCCCTGCCGTGCCAGCTCAGGATCGCTCCCCAGCCGCCGGGGCCGGGATTGCCGCTGCAGGCCCCGTCGGTGTGGATCTCGACGACGTCGTCTTCGTCCGCCATGCACGTGCCGCTCAGCCGAGGCCGTAGGCCCTAGGGCCGGCCACACCGCGGTGGAAGCGGAGCTTTCGCAGATACTCGCGCGGGTCCTTGGGCTTGACGAGCGCTCCTTCGACCTGGTGCAGCCAGTCGTAGAGCCGGGTCATGAGGAAGCGCAGCGCCGAGCCCCGCGCCAGCACCGGCAGGGCCGCGACCTCGTCGGGCGAGAGCGGCCGCCGCTGGCGGTAGCCCTGGAGCAGCGCCTTCGCCTTGGTCACGTTGAACGAGCCGTCCTGCTCGAAGCACCAGGCATTGAGGCAGATGGCGACGTCGTAGGCCAGAAGGTCGTTGCAGGCGAAGTAGAAGTCGATGATCCCGGTGACCTTGTCCCCCGCGAAGAAGACGTTGTCCGGGAACAGGTCGGCATGGATCACGCCCGCCGGCAGGTCGTTCGGCCAGAGCCGGGCGAGTTCCTCGAGCTCGGTCGCGATCTCGGCCTCGAGGCCGGGCAGGATCGCATCGGCCTTGCCGCGGCAGCCCGCGAACAGCGCCCGCCAGCCCGCGAACGAGAGCGCGTTCGGGCGGCGGAGCCCGAAGTCGGCGGCGGCGAGGTGCAAGGCCGCCAGCGCCTCGCCGAGCGCTGTGCAGTGCCCGGCCTCGATCCGCCGCGGCCAGCGCCCTTCGAGGAAGCTCACGATGGCGGCGGGCTTGCCGAGGATACGGCGCAGCGCCTGCCCGTCCCTGGCATGGACCGGGAGCGGACAGGGCAGCCCGTGCCGGGCGAGATGCTCCATGAGGCCGAGGAAGAACGGCAGATCGGCGGGATCGACCCGCTTCTCGTAGATCGTGAGGATGTAGCGGCCGCGCTCGGTCTCGAGCAGGAAGTTCGAGTTCTCGACCCCCTCGGTGATGCCCTTGAGGCTCCTTACGGCTCCGAGATCGTAGTCGGCGAGGAAGGCGTGCAGCGCCTCGGGTGGGACGTCGGTATAGACCGCCATGGCTGGCTCGGCGCTGTCTCGATGGGATCGTTGGCTGGAAGCGGAGGGTTCCTCAGGAGGCCTTCCTGAGCGGGATCGGCGGCACCTTGAACGAGACGTTCTCCTCGGTCAGGCGCACGTCCTCGACCGTGACGGCGAAGCGCTCGCGGCAGGCCGCGATCACCTGCTCGACCAGGATCTCGGGTGCCGAAGCGCCGGCCGAGAGACCGAGCGTCCTCACCCCTTCGAGCCAGCCCCAGTCGATGTCCTCGGCGGTGCCGATCAGCTCGGCCCGGGCACGGCCGTGCCGCTGCGCCACCTCGACGAGCCGCATCGAGTTCGAGGAGTTCCGGGCACCCACGATCAGGAACAGGTCGACCCTGGGGGCGATCGCCGCCACGGCCTGCTGCCGGTTGGTGGTGGCGTAGCAGATGTCCTCGTTGCGCGGCCCCGCGATCTGCGGGAAGCGGCGGCGCAAGGTCGCCACGATCTCGGCCGTGTCGGCGACCGAGAGCGTGGTCTGGGTGGAGTAGGCCACCCGCGCGGGATCGGGAACGCTCACGGCCTCCGCATCGGTCACGGTCTCGACCAGGAGCACCGAGCCCGGCGGCACCTGGCCCATCGTGCCGATCACCTCGGGATGGCCGGCATGGCCGATCAGGAGCACGGTGCGCCCGTCTTTGTGGTGCCGCTCGACCTCGCGGTGCACCTTCGAAACGAGGGGGCAGGTCGCATCGGCGAACAGCAGTCGGCGCCGGCGCGCCTCGGCCGGCACCTCCTTGGGCACGCCGTGGGCCGAGAACACGACGAGACCGTCGTCCGGCACCTCGTCGAGCTCGTCGACGAACACCGCCCCCATCGCCCTGAGCTCCTCGACCACGTAGCGGTTGTGCACGATCTCGTGCCGGACATAAACCGGCGGCCCGTGGCGGCGCAGCGCCTCCTTGACGATCGCGATGGCGCGGTCGACGCCGGCGCAGAAGCCGCGCGGGCGGGCGAGCAGGATCGTGAGCGGGGAGCGTGGACTGTCGGGCAAAGGCGAGGCTCTCGCGGAAGCTGGCGGGGAAAGGCGGTGCGGCAGCGTGCCTAGCACAAAGGCGGCGCCGAGGCGAGGGCGCCGACCGCGCACCTCGGGCACGGGCGGGCTCAGTTCACCCGGCCGCGCACCTCCGGCGCATCGAGCGAGAAGGCGGGGATCGCGATGTCGAAGCGCTCGCCGCCGTCGGTCACCATCTGGTAGCTCCCGACCATGATGCCGCTCGGCGTGGGCAGGGGCGTGCCGCTCGTGTACTGGAAGCTCTCGCCGGGCTCCAGGCGCGGCTGCTCGCCGACGACACCCTCGCCGCGCACCTCGACCATGCGGCCACGCCCGTCGGTGATCCGCCAGTGGCGCGTGAGGAGCTGCACGGGCTCGCTGCCGCGGTTCTCGATCAAAACACGGTAGCCGAACACCCAGCGCTCCTTCTCGGGCTCGGACTGCTCGGCGAGGTAGAACGGCTCGACGCTCACCTGGATCGAGCGGGTGATGGCGGTGTACATGGTCGACGCCTGCCGATCGTGATGCCTCGCGGATGGGCCATGTACCATAGCGCTGTCCCGCCTGCTTGGGGAGATGCGCAGCGGCCCGGCACGCCGCTGCCGCATGACGGCCTGCGCTCCGGCTCGCGTTGACAGGGGCAGAGGCCGCGACTCAAGATGCGCCACGGTTCAGGGAGAGGTATCTCGACATGCTGACGAAAGAGCTGGCGGCGCCGAACGATCTCGAGGCGTTCTGGATGCCGTTCACGGCCAACCGGCACTTCAAGGCGCATCCGCGCCTGATCGCGCGTGCCGAAGGCATGTACTACACGCTCACCGACGGCCGCCGCCTCATCGATGCCACCGCGGGCCTGTGGTGCTGCAATGCCGGCCACGCCCGGTCGAGAATCGTCGAGGCGATCCAACGCCAGGCGGCCGAGCTCGACTTCGCCCCCACCTTCCAGTGGGGCCACCCGCTCGCGTTCCAGCTCGCGTCCCGGCTCGCCAACCTGTTTCCGGGCGATCTCGACCATGCCTTCTTCACGAACTCGGGCTCGGAGTCGGTCGACACCGCGCTCAAGATCGCTCTCGCCTACCAACGCGCGATCGGCCAGGGAACGCGCACCCGCCTGATCGGCCGCGAGCGCGGCTATCACGGGGTCGGCTTCGGCGGCATCTCGGTCGGCGGCATCGTCAAGAACAGGATGTATTTCGGCTCGCTGCTCACCGGCGTCGATCACCTGCCGCACACGCTCGACCTCGAGAAGAACCGCTTCAGCCGCGGCCAGCCCGAGCACGGGGCGGAGCTCGCGGACAATCTCGAGCGCATCATCGCCCTGCACGACGCCTCCACCATCGCCGCCGTGATCGTCGAGCCGGTGGCGGGCTCGATCGGCGTCTACCCGCCGCCCAAGGGCTATCTCGAGCGCCTGCGCGCGATCACGGAAAAGCACGGCATCCTTCTGATCTTCGACGAGGTGATCACGGCCTACGGCCGGCTCGGCGCCTCCTCGGCGGCCGAATATTTCGGCGTGCAGCCGGACCTCGTCACCACCGCCAAAGGCCTGACCTCCGGTACCGTGCCGATGGGTGCCGTGATGGCCAGGAAGCACGTCTACGACGCCATCGTGAACGGCGAGGGTGCGGGCCCCGAGAAGGCGATCGAACTCTTCCACGGCTACACCTACTCCGCCCATCCGCTCGCCTGCGCCGCGGCGCTCGCCACGCTCGAGACCTACAAGGAGGAGGGCCTGTTCGAGCGCGCGGCCGAGCTCGCTCCCTACTGGGAGGAGCGGCTGCACGCGCTGCGCGGCAAGCCCAACGTCATCGACATCCGCAACATCGGCCTCATGGGTGCCGTCGAGCTGAGCGCCCGCCCCGGCAAGCCCGGCGAGCGCGGCTACGACGCCATGCTCAAGGCCTGCGACAAGGGGCTGATGATCCGCATCACCGGCGACACGATCGCCATGTCGCCGCCGCTGATCGTGACGCGCGAGGAGATCGACCAGATCATGGACCGTCTCGGCGAGACCCTCGACGAGCTCGAGTGAGGCGGCCGGAGTTCATCTTTCGCGCGTTGCGATTTTGCCATTTTTCAACCCCTGCTACAGATCTGCCCAGCCCGGCTCGGCCATAGCTGAACGCCCGGTCATCGCGAGAGCGATGACCGGCACCAGGCGGCACAATCTGCAGGGGGAACGTCATGCTCAGGCGAGGGCGCTGGAAGCCCCTGGCATTTCTGGCTGCCGCATGCCTCGCGGCCGGCAGCACGGGTGTCGCGGCCGCCGACGCGGTCACCCGAAATCTCCTGGCCGGCAAGCGGCTCATGCCGGAGCCGGTGCCGGCCTTCACCAACCGCCTGCTCGCCAAGGCCGATCCGGACGAGTGCTTTGCCGGAATCGGCAAGGACCATCCGGCGCTCGGCCCGGACGGCACCTGTCCTCGAGGGGGGCGCCCAAGACCAACGAGGCCTATGTCTGGGGCCTCGTCCAGACGGCGAACGACCGGCTCTGGTTCGGCACCGCGCCGAACGTCCATTGCCTCGTCATCGGCGGTTTTCTCGGCCAGACCCGGGCTCACGAGACCCGCTCCTGGGTATGCGAGTTCGGCGAGAGCAAGCTCGCGCACGAGAACCCGGTCCTGCCAGCGGCCGTCGGCGACTGGCGACCGCCCAGCATTTACGAGTACGACGCCAACACGCGCCGCCTCGTCGCCAAGGGCCGCTGAGCCCCTCCAGCACCTCGTCCGGGATCAGCCGCCCGCATCGGCATCGGCCGGGTGGCCGACGCTCGCGTGGTTCGCCCCCGGCGTCAAGGGCTCCCAAGCAAGCCCTGGGTCGAACATGGCTGGATCGATGCGCTGCGCCCAGGAAACGATCGGGATCACTTCCTGCTTGTCCTTGGCCCGCTTGGCCCGGACCGGGTTGACCCAGTTCCACACGATCTGGCCGTCCGGCGTCACCTCGAACAGCCGGCCGCCGTCCGATTCCGTGATCAGCGTGTTGCCGTTCGCGAGCCGCTCCTGCGAGGAGCGCACCTCGCTCTCGAAGGGATGCTCGGGCGTGCCGGCATAGCTCCAGACGATCTGCTGCGTCTGCGGGTCGATCTCGAGCACACGGGTCATGCCGCCGGGGTTGCCCGCCCCGCCCTGGTTGTCGAACAGGAGGATGTTGCCGTTGGGCAGGAGGTCGGGGTCGTGCTGGCGCAGCCAGGGCCCACGCATCGCCCAGACGATCTCCTCGCGCTCCACGTCCATGATCGCGATCGTGCTGATCTCGCGGAACGACAGGAGCACGCGCCCGGCATTGGCCTGCGGCAGCTTGGAGGCGGCCGAGCCGTCGAGCACCTCGATCGCGTTGGTGTGGAGATAGTCGCCCGCGCCCTTCGAGACGTACCACGGCACCATGTCGAGGAGCCGCGCGTAAGGCGAGCGCAACACCATGTCGATGATCCGGATCTTCTTCAGCTCCTTACCGTCGGGCGAGAGAATCGTGACATAATCGTCGACGCGCGGTGCCTTGAGGTGCGGGAACTGCGGGATGTCGTCCTTGCCGATCTCCTGGGTCAGCGCGAAGATCCGCCCGTCGGGTGCGATGCTGACATCGTGGTGCGCGTGGGCGAGATACTTCCAGATGACCTTCGAATCCTTGTCCATCTTGACGAGGCCGTAGCCCCAGGGCGTGTCGCCGACCGCGACGTAGATCGCGAGGAGATCGCCGTTGGGATAGGGCACCGCCTTCTCGATGTAGACGTGGCTGTCGGGCTGCGGCGCCCTGACCGCCGCCGACTTGTCCCAGATGGCGCTGAACGGTACGCCCCATTCCTGGACGATGCGCCCCTCCATGTCGATCAGGAAAGCTTTGGGTGCATGGCCCGAGGTGTAGAGTGTGAGGCCCGGCTGCACCTTGCCCGGCACGTAGACCGTGGTGCCGCGTGCCTCGGTACGCGCCGGCCGCCAGAGATCGAACTGGAGCGGATCGCGGTACTGGGTGAGCTTGCTGTAGAGAGCCGTGCCGGCGCGATAGGCGTCCTCGACCACGCGTCCGGGCCTGCTCTCGCTCAAGGTCGCGACGCTGCCGGCCACGAAGCTCAGAAAGCCGATCGCAGCGAAGCAGGTGGCGATGTAGGCGGCCTTGCCGAAACTTTCCGAACGCGCAGGCATCGAGATCACCGTCGTTGGTCATCAGCCCGTCCGCCGGACGGGAAAACTCTGGTTCAATCGCCGAAGATGGAAGGCGGTTCCTCGCCACCGGCGCAAGCCTGTCATCCAGGCGTGGCAGTGCCGGGACGAGGAGCGTTTTCCAGACGTCCCGATGAGAAGCCTTATTCCCGCAAGCCGTCTCCGTCTTTGCAACCGTACCTGCCGGTCGCCTGCTCGGCAGGCAGCACCGCACGAATCCGGAGGTCACGCCATGCTCCATCCGGGCCGCCCGATCCCGCTCACGCTTCTCTGGCTCCTGGCCGCCATCGCCCCTGCCGCAGCCACAGCGACCGAACCGGCCGCCTCTTTCTTCCGCCCCAACATCGTCCTGATCCTCTCCGACGACGAGGATCTGGCCTCGCACGCCTACATGCCGAAGACCCGAGCGCTCGTCGAGGAGCAGGGGGTGAGCTTCGGGAACTTCTTCGTGAGCTACTCCTTCTGCTGTCCGTCGCGCGCCACCATCCTCCGCGGCCAGTACCCCCACAACCATCGCATCGAGGGCAACGAATGGCCGACGGGCGGGTTCGAGAAATTCCGCGCCCTGGGCCACGAGAGCTCGACCATCGCCACCTGGCTTCACGCCGCGGGCTATCGCACCGCGCTCCTCGGCAAATACCTGAACGGCTACCTGCCCGAGAGACACGAGCCGGCACCCGGCTGGGACGAGTGGTTCGTCACCGGCGGCACCTTCTCGAACTACAACTACACCATCAACCACAACGGCGAGCTGATTCGTCACGGCAACGCGCCGGAGGATTACCTCACGGACGTGCTCGGGACCGAAGCGGTGGGGATCATCGAGCGGGCGGCCGCCCACGAACAGCCGCTGTTCATGATCGTGGCTCCCTACAACCCGCACAGCCCGGCGACTCCGGCCCCGCGCCACGAGGGCCTGTTCGCCGATGTCGCGATGCCGAAGCCGCCCTCGTTCGACGAGCCCGACGTCGGTGACAAGCCCGCGGCGATCCGCAAGACCCCGCGGCTCGCCGAATGGCAGAAGAAGGCGATCGAGGAGCACTACCGCGACCGCCTGCGCTCGCTGCAGTCGGTCGACGACACGGTCGAGCGGATCGTGAAGGCGCTCGAGGCGACCGGACAGATCGGGCGGACCTATCTCGTCTACAGCTCCGACAACGGCTTCCACATGGGTCAGCACCGGCTGTTCGTCGGCAAGACCACGGCCTACGAGGAGGACATCCGCGCGCCGCTGATCGTGCGCGGACCCGGCGTGCCGGCCGGGGAGAAGCGCGACCAGCTCGTGCTCAACAACGATCTCGCCCCCACCTTCGCCGCCATGGCGGGTGTCGAACCGCCCGGCTTCGTCGACGGGCGCTCCTTCCTGCCGCTGCTCCATGACGGGAAGCTCCCCTGGCGCCGGAGCTTCCTGATCGAGCGGCGCGAGATGGAGACACACGAGATCACGGGGCCAGCGATCTTCGATGCGATCCGTACCGCCGATTCGATCCTGATCCGCTACGGCACCGGCGAGACGGAATATTACGACCTGAACCGCGACCCGTTCGAGCTCGTCAACCGCATCGACCAGGTCGATCCGGCTCTCCTGAACTCGCTGACCCGGCGCCTGGCCGAGCTCACGAGCTGCGCCTCCTACAACTGCCAGGAGCTCGAGGACCAGCGGATCGAGCCGATGTGGTCACCGTCGGCGCAGAAATGAGCGACAGGCGATTGCATCGCACCCGGAACGCTGCCGCTGCGACGCGATGCGCCTCGACCCTGGTCCTCGCCGTGCGCATGTTACTCCTGCCGTGACCGGGAGCCTGCGAGGCATCCCGCTCCGGCATGGATCGCGTCGTTCGCGGGGAACACGACCGCCCGAGCCGAGCCCGGCTCGCGTGACGCGGCAGGTGACGACAACCGGGCGCTGCACCCGACCGGCGCCCAGCACGGGAACGTGGATCATGCCGCTCTTCCGTCGCCGCACGAGGCTGCTGGCGCTCGTCCTTCTGGCTCTGGGTCTGTCGTTCGCCGGCAGCACTTCGGCAGCACCGGCCAGGAAACCCAGCATCGTCCTGATCCTCACCGACGACGAGGATCTGGCCTCGCACCGGGTGATGAAGAAGACCAAGACTCTCCTCGAGGACCAGGGCGTGGTCTTCACGAACTATTTCGTGAGCTACTCCTTCTGCTGCCCGTCGCGCGCCACGATCATGCGCGGCCAGTACCCGCACAACCACCGGATCGAGGGCAACGAGTGGCCGACCGGCGGCTACGAGAAGTTCCGTGCGATGGGCACGGAGAGCTCGACCATTGCCACCTGGCTCGACGGCGCCGGCTACCATACCGCCTTCTTCGGCAAGCTCATGAACGGCTACGAGCCGGAGAAGCACGAGCCTCTGCCGGGCTGGGACGAGTGGTACGGAGTCGGCGGGAAGTTCGCGAACTTCAACTACACGCTCAACGAGAACGGCAGGATCAAAGCCTACGGCCAGAAGCCCGAGGATCATCTGACGGACGTGCTCGCACGCAAGGCCGCGGCGACCATCCGCAAGGCCGGTCCCGACGAGCCGCTCTTCCTCTACATCGCCCCTTACGACCCGCACAGCCCGGCGACCCCTGCACCGCGCTATGCGAAGGCCTACGAGGACGAGCCCCTGCCACGCCCGCCCTCGTTCGACGAGGCCGACGTGAGCGACAAGCCCTCTTACGTGCGCGACCTGCCGCCGCTCGAGCCCTGGCAGAAGGAAGCACTGACCGCGCACCACCGCGACCGGCTGCGCGCCTTGCGCGCGGTCGACGACATGGTCGAAACGGTGGTCGAGGCGCTGCGTGATGTCGGCCGGCTCGACGACACCTACGTCGTCTACAGCTCCGACAACGGCTTCCACATGGGCCAGCACCGCCTGTTCGTCGGCAAGACCAGCGCCTACGAGGAGGACATCCACGTGCCGCTGATCGTGCGCGGCCCCGGTGTGCCCAAGGGGGTGCGCATCGGGCAGATGGTGCTGAACAACGATCTCGCCCCCACCTTCGCCGAGATAGGCGGAGCCACCGCACCCGGCTTCGTCGACGGGCGCTCCTTCCTGCCGCTGCTCGCCGGCCGCGACGTGCCCTGGCGCAAGAGCTTCCTCCTCGAGCGGCGCGAGATGGAGACGCATGAGATAAGCGGCAAGGCCGTGTTCGACGCCATCCGCACCGAACGCTACACCTATATCGAGTACGGCACCGGCGAGCGCGAGCTCTACGATCTCGCCCACGACCCCTGGCAGCTCGACAACCGGGCGGAGACGGCGGACCCCGCTCTCCTCCAGGCCCTCGCGACCAGGCTCGCCGAGCTCAGGAACTGCGCCGCGACGAACTGCCGCGAGCTCGAGGATCGATCGGTCGAGCCGACGACGATGCCGGTGGCCGCCTCGGAAGGCGCCACCAAAGGTTGAGTCCTGCACCGGCCTTCCGGCCGGTCCTCCGCAGCACCGATCTCGGAACGGCCCGCCAGCGCCTCTCCCGCACGCTCGCGGGAAGGTGTAGCAGAAGGCACGACCGAGGCCGGGGGCACGGGCTCCGGCACCCTCCTCGCCTCGTCGTCCATTGGGAGGAACAGTGATGGAGCCCCAGGTCTGGGCGCAAGTTTATAATCCTACCGGGAGCATGGTGCTCTCGACCATCGTGGCCGCGATCCCGGTCGTGGTCCTCCTGGGTGCCATCGGCATCCTCGAGATCAAGGCGCACATCGCGGCCATCCTCGGCCTCGCCGCAGCGCTCCTGGTCGCGATCGTGGGCTTCGGCATGCCGGCCGGCATGGCCGGCATGGCCGCGGTCTACGGCGCCGGCTACGGCCTGTGGCCGATCGGCTGGATCATCCTGAACGTCATCTTCCTTTATCAGCTCACCAGCAAGAAGGGCGAGTTCGACGTTCTGCAACGCAGCATCCGCGGCATCTCGGACGACCGCCGGTTGCAGCTCCTGTTCATCGCCTTCAGCTTCGGCGCCTTCTTCGAGGGTGCGGCGGGCTTCGGCACGCCCGTGGCGGTGACGGCGGCCATGCTGATCGGCCTCGGGTTCTCGCCGCTCGCGGCCTCGGGCCTGTCCCTGATCGCGAACACGGCACCCGTGGCCTACGGCGCCCTCGGCACGCCCGTCATAGCACTCTCCGCCGTGACCGGGCTCGACCTCCAGGAGCTCTCGGCCATGATCGGCCGCCAGCTCCCCTTCTTCTCGGTGATCGTGCCGTTCTGGCTGATCTGGGCCTTCGTCGGCTTCCGGGGCATGATCGAGGTCTGGCCCGCCCTTCTCGTCGCCGGTGTGGCCTTCGCGATCCCGCAATATCTGGTCTCGAACTTTCACGGGCCGTGGCTCGTGGACGTCGTGGCGGCGATCGTCTCCATGGGCTGCCTCGCCCTTTTCCTGCGCGTCTGGCATCCGCGCAAGGTCATGACCGAGACCCCGCGCGACTGGTCGTCCCGGCCCGAGGAGCCGCACGCGCGCCCGGCCGACGTCACATCGCGCGGCGCGGTGATGAAGGCGTGGCTGCCCTGGATCATCCTGAGCGTGCTCGTGTTCTTGTGGGGCCTGCCGCAGGTGAAGGCCTGGCTCGATGGAATCTGGATCGCGAAGCTGCCGGTGGCGCACCTGCACAATCTGGTGCAGAAGGTGCCGCCCGTGGTGGCCGCACCCGCCGTGGAACCCGCGGTCTACAACCTCAACCTCCTCTCGGCCACCGGCTCCGGCATCCTGGTGGCGGCGATCATCTCCGGCTTCGTCCTGGGCTATGGGCCGCTCGGCCTCATCCGCATGTACGGCCGGACCCTCTACCTCGTACGCTATTCGCTGCTCACGATCGCCTGCATGCTGGCTTTGGGCTACGTCACCCGCTACTCGGGCACCGACGCCACGCTGGGCCTCGCCTTTGCCCAGGCCGGCTGGCTCTATCCGCTCTTCGGCACGCTGCTCGGCTGGCTCGGCGTGGCGCTCACGGGCTCGGACACCGCCTCCAACGTGCTGTTCGGCGGCCTGCAGAAAGTCACCTCGCAGCAGCTCGGCCTCAACCCGGTGCTGATGGCGGCCGCGAACAGCTCGGGCGGTGTCATGGGCAAGATGATCGACGCCCAGTCGATCGTCGTCGCCTCCACCGCCACGCGCTGGTACGGCCACGAAGGCAGCATCCTGCGCTACGTGTTCTTCCACTCGATCGCGCTCGCCGTCCTCGTCGGCCTGCTCGTGATGGCACAGGCCTATGTCGACCCGTTCACCCGCCTGGTGCCGCCCATGCCGCCGGCGGCCACGACCGCGCCCGCGGGGTGAGCCGGAACGTCCCGCCTCGGGCCCCTGCCGGCCCGGGGCGGGATCGCCCGCTCAAGTCGCCTTCCTCGGCGCCAGCGGACAGGTGCTGAGGCCGAGGAGCCTGTAGGCCGGGCAGAAGCCGGCCAGCGCCGTCACCAGGGGCACGACGCCAAGCCAGCCCCACCACTGCCCGCCGAACAGCGCCAGCGCCAGCAGCACGAGCCCCGCCACGATCCGCACCACCCGGTCGATGGTCCCGACGTTCCGCGTCATCGTCCTCTTCCCCCCGCTTCCTTCAGGCGAGGAGGAGCAGAGCACGGACGAACATGCCGTTCCGTGACTATGTCACGCTCGGCCGGAGCGGTCGGCGAGCCGCGCGATCCGACGCAGGCCCGCCGGATCGTGCAGCTCGATCCGGCCGCGGGCGAGCGCCACGAGCCCCCGCCGCTCGAACTCCTTGAGCTGGCGGCTCACCACCTCCCGCGCCGTGCCGAGCTCGACCGCGATCGCCTGGTGCGTGCTGCCGATCGCCACCTCGCCCGCTGCGTACCGGTGGAGGAGCCAGTCGGCCAGCCGCGCGTCGATCCGCCGGAACGCGACCTCGTTGACGAGCAGCATGAGGTCGGCGAGGCGCCGGCCGAACCCGGCGAACACGAATCTGCGAAACTCGGCCGATTCCGCGATCAGCCGGTCGAACAGGGAGGGCGTGAGCCCGAGACCCTCGATGGCGGTCTCGGCCACCCCTTCGGCCGCATAAGCGTCGTGGCCCAGAAGGCAGGCGGTGGTGAGGACACAGCTCTCGCCGGGCTCGACCCGGTAGAGCACGATCTCGTGCCCGGTGGCGCTCACGAGCTGCACCCGCACGATGCCCCGGAGCAGCACGAGATAGAGCGTACAGGCATCGCCCGGCCGGAACAGGACCGTCCCGGCCGGCACCGCGAGCGGTGCCGCCTCGGCCAGCACACGGCGGCGCACGGGCTCCGGGAGCGGCGGACAGAACGGCGCGGTCGTCATCGCCGCGACACCATCAGAAGCCGCCCCTTCCGGTCAAGCCGCGCCGAGCGCGGTGGATGGCAGGGCCGGCTGCGACATCCTGTCCGTCCTTGCCGCCCGGCGGCGCATCGTCTATGGCGCGCTCCGGCCTCCGGTCCTACCACCGGCCATGCGGGTGATGCATCCTCGGCCGGCGGCCGATGCGGACCGTCGGCGAGCGGCAGAGGATCGAGAGCGGGCTCGGGCATGAACATTCTCGTCACCGGCGGCATGGGCTTCATCGGCAGCGCCCTCGTCCGGCATCTTCTGGCCGAGAGCGGCCACAGCGTCGTCAACGTCGACAAGCTCACCTATGCCGCGAGCCCCGAGGCACTGGGCGCTTTCGCCTCGGACCCGCGCCACCGTTTCGAGCGGGCCGACATCGCCGACCCCGCGGCCATCGCCGGCATCTTCGCCCGGTACCGCCCCGATGCCGTCGTCCATCTCGCCGCCGAGAGCCACGTCGACCGCTCGATCGACGGTCCGGCCCCGTTCGTGGCGACCAACATCACCGGCACCTATGTCCTGCTCGAGGCCGCCCGCGCCTATTGGGCCGGGCTCGAGGGCGAGGCGAAGGTGCGCTTCCGCTTCCACCACGTCTCGACCGACGAGGTATTCGGGGCGCTGGGACCGAATGATCCGCCCTTCACCGAGGCGAGTCCCTATCGTCCGCGCAGTCCCTATGCGGCGAGCAAGGCCGCCTCCGACCATCTCGTGCGCGCCTGGGGCGAGACTTACGGTCTGCCGGTGATCGTCTCCAATACCTGCAACAATTACGGCCCCTGGCAATTCCCGGAGAAGCTGATCCCGCTCGCGATCACGAACGCGCTCGAAGGCCGGCCGCTGCCGGTCTACGGCAAGGGCGAGCAGGTCCGGGACTGGCTCTATGTCGAGGACCATGCGCGAGCGCTGCGCCTCGTCCTCGAGCGCGGCCGGCCGCACGCGACCTACGCCATCGGTGCGGGAGAGGAGCGGCAGAACCTCGACGTGGTGCGCGCGATCTGCAAGGTGCTGGACGAGCTTCTTCCCGACCCGGCGGGCCCTTACGAGCGGCTGATCACGTTCGTTCGCGACCGGCCCGGCCACGATTTCCGCTACGCCATCGACCCCGCGAAGGCGCGGCGCGAGCTGGGCTGGGCACCTTCGGAGAGCTTCGCCTCGGGCCTGCGCCGCACCGTGGCCTGGTACATCGAGCATCGCTCCTGGTGGCAGGAGGTGCGCGCCCGCCGCTACGGCGGCGAGCGGCTGGGCCTGAGCGCTGCGGGAGTGCCTGCATGAAGGGTATTCTTCTCGCCGGTGGGGCCGGCACGCGGCTCCATCCGCTGACGCTCGCGACCTCGAAGCAGCTTCTGCCGGTCTTCGACAAGCCTTTGATCTATTACCCGCTCTCGGCGCTCATGCTGGCCGGCGTCCGCGAGGTGCTGCTGATCACCACGCCGCACGACCAGGCGGGCTTCCGGCGTCTCTTCGGCGACGGCTCGGCCTTGGGCCTCGACATCGCCTATGCCGTGCAGGAGCGACCCGAAGGCATCGCGCAGGCGCTCCTGATCGGGCGGACGTTCGTGAACGGCGGCCGCTGCGCGTTGGCGCTGGGCGACAACCTGCTCTACGGCGATGCGCTGGGTGCGGTCCTGCAGCAGGCGCGCGCACGGGAAACGGGTGCCACCGTCTTCGCCTACTGGGTCAAGGATCCCGAACGTTACGGTGTGGTCGAGTTCGATGCCGCCGGCCGGCCGGTGCGACTGGTCGAGAAGCCCGAAGCGCCCCGCTCGAACTGGGCCGTGACCGGCCTCTACTTCTACGACGAGGACGCGGCCGAGATCGCGGCCGGGCTCGTCCCCTCGGCGCGCGGCGAGCTCGAGATCACCGATCTCAACGCCGAGTACTTGCGCCGCGGCCGGCTCCACGTCGAGAAGCTCGGGCGCGGCTATGCCTGGCTCGACGCCGGCACGCCGGTTTCGCTGCTGCAGGCGAGCGTGTTCGTCCAGACCATCCAGGAACGGCAAGGCCTGCAGATCGCCTGCCTCGAGGAGATCGCCTACCGCATGGGCTTCATCGACGAGGAGCAGCTCCTGCGTCTGGCGCACGGCCTGCGCAGCACCGAGCTCGGTACCTATCTCCGCCGGATCGTGCGCCAGGACCGGGAGGAAGCGCCATGAGCTGGCAGGGCCGGCGCGTCCTCGTCACCGGCGGAGCGGGTTTCCTGGGCTCGAACCTCGCCCATGCCCTGGCACGGCGGGGCGCCGTGCTCACCCTCGTCGATTCCTTCGAGCCCGACGGCGGCGCCAACGCGGCGAACCTCGAGGGCATCGAGGGCGAGATCTGCCTCGTGCGAGGCGATCTGCGCACGCTCGAGAACCTCGCGGAGCTGCTCGACGGCCAGGAGTTCCTGTTCAACCTCGCCGGCCTCACTTCTCACAAGGGCAGCATGGAGGACCCGTTTCGGGACTTCTCCGTCAACGCCGCGGCCCAGCTCCGGCTCCTCGAAGCGCTCCGCCACGGGGGAATGCGCCCGCGGGTGGTGCACGCCAGCACGCGCCAGTTCTACGGCAGGCCGCGCTGGCTGCCGGTCGACGAGAGCCACCCGCTCGACCCGCCCGACGTCAACGGCATTGCCAAGCTCGCGGGCGAGCGGCTCTGGCTGCTCTACGGGCGGGTCTACGGGCTCGAGGTCACGGCGCTTCGGCTCACCAACTGCTACGGCCCGCGCGTGCGCATCAAGGACGCGCGCCAGAACTTCATCGGCCTTTGGATCCGGCGCATCCTGGAAGGCGAGCCGATCGAGGTCTGGGGCGGCGACCAGCTCCGCGATCTCACTTACGCGGACGACGTGGTGGCGGCGATGATCGCGGCCGCCGAATCGCCCGCGACCGTGGGCCGGCCGTTCAATGTCGGCGGCTTTCCGGCCGTCTCCTTGCGCCAGCTCGCCGAGCGGCTGATCGCGGCCCATGGCGGCGGCTGCTACGTGGTCAAGGAATTCCCGGAGGCGCAGCGCGCGATCGACATCGGCAGCTTCGAGGCCGACGACCGCGCCTTCCGCGCCGCCACGGGCTGGGTGCCCAAGGTGCCGCTCGCCGAAGGCCTCGCCCGCACGCTGGCCTATTTCCGCCCCCGCCTCGCCGACTATTGCTGAGTCGAGACCAGAGTCCCATGCATCCCGTCCCGCAGGCCGACCCGCGCATCTCCTACCTCGCCCACAAGGAGGCGATCGACGCCGCCGTGGCGCGCGTGCTCGCGAGTGGCTGGTACGTGCTGGGCGAGGAGGTGGCGGCGTTCGAGCGGGAGTTCGCGGCCTTCGTCGCTGCCGGCCACGGCATCGGGGTGGGGAGCGGCACGGACGCGATCGCACTGATCCTGCGCGGGCTCGGGATCGGGCCGGGCGACAGGGTCGCGACCGTGTCGCACACCGCCGTGGCCTCGGTGGCGGCGATCGAGATGGTGGGTGCCGCCCCTGTGCTGATCGACATCGAGCCCCAGGCCTACACGATGGATCCGGGCGATCTCGCGGCCGCGCTCGCGGCCGACGCGGAAAAGCGCATCAAGGCGGTGATGCCGGTGCATCTCTACGGCCAGCCCGCCGCCATGGACGCGATCGGGCGGCTCTGCCGCGAGCACGGATGCTTCCTGATCGAGGACGCGAGCCAGGCGCACGGTGCGGCACTCGATGGCACGCCCGTCGGCGGCTTCGGGATCGCCGCGGCCTGGAGCCTGTACCCGACGAAGAACCTGGGTGCCATCGGCGATGCCGGGATCGTGACCACGAGCGATCCGGCCCTCGCCGAGCGGCTGCGAGCGCTGCGGCAATATGGCTGGCGCCGGCGCTACGTCTCGGACGAAGCCGGGGTGAACAGCCGCCTCGACGAGCTGCAGGCGGCGATCCTGCGGGTGAAGCTGGCCCGTCTCGCCGCCGGCAACGCCCGCCGGCAGGCGATCGCCGCCCGCTACGACGCAGCGCTCGCCGGCGGCCCCTTCGCCCCGCCCAGCCGCCGGGCAGGTGCGGTCCACGTCTTCCACCAGTACGTGATCCGCTGCCCGAACCGCGATGCGGTGCAGGCGCGCTTGCACGAGGCCGGGATCGGCACCAACGTCCACTACCCCGTCCCGGTCCATCGCCAGCCCGCCTATGCGGGGCGCGTGGCGCTGGGACCCGCCGCGTGCCGCGAATCCGAACGCGCGGCGCGGGAGGTCCTGAGCCTGCCGATGTTCCCCGAGCTCGACGACCGGCAGGTCGAGCGCGTATGCGCGGCGCTTTCGGCGCTCAGGCGCGGGTGAGCATCACGACACCGGAGCAGATCAGCG
The DNA here is from genome assembly GCF_037908215.1 of Benzoatithermus flavus. Taxonomy (NCBI): domain Bacteria; kingdom Pseudomonadati; phylum Pseudomonadota; class Alphaproteobacteria; order Geminicoccales; family Geminicoccaceae; genus Benzoatithermus; species Benzoatithermus flavus. The sequence goes on from NZ_JBBLZC010000001.1 coordinate 448,534, forward strand.
CCAGTGCCGCGAGGTGCTGCCAGCTCACGGGCTCGTTCCAGACGAGAAAGCCCAAAAGCGCGATCACGGCGTAAGAGAGGGCCGTACTCGGCAGGGCCACCGACATCGGGATGGCCCGGAGCGCGACGATGTAGAGCATGGCGGCGGCACCGTAGCAGCCGAGCCCGACGATGGTCTGCCAGCGCAAGAGCTGCTCGAGGAAGCCGCCCTGGCCGGAGGCTCCGGCCTTGAGGAGGAGCTGGCCGCTGGCGCTCACGATGATGGCGGTGAACAGGGCCAGAAAATGCGGACTCATGCTCGAGGCGTCTCCGACGATCGACCGGCCTGCCGCTGCTCCGAGCGGAGGACGGCGCGCACAATACCTTGCGGCTTGTGGTTGGCGGTCAGGAACACGCGACCAACATACTCGCCTACGATCCCCAGCATGGCAAGCTGCACGCCCGAGAGCAGCAGCACCACGACCATGGTGGACGCCCAGCCCGCCGGCGGCCGCTCGTAGATCGACTCGACGACGACGACGAGCGCGCCTACGAGCCCGATCGTGCCCATGACGAGGCCGAGCAGCACCGAGAGCCGGAGCGGCAGAATCGAAAAGTTGAGCGCCAGGTTGAGCCAGAGACGGAGGAGCCGCTTCAGGGTGTAGTTGGACCGCCCGTGCCTGCGTGGCAGATGCCGGACGAGGATCGAATCGATCCGGCTCGTCACCTGCATCAAGAGCCCGTCGACGTAAGGGTATGGACCTTCGTAGGCGAGGATGCTGTCAACCGCAAGGCGGCTCATGCAGCGGAAGCTCGAGAGATAGAGTCCTTTGGGCTTGTCGAGCAGGATGTCGGCCACACGGTTCGCGAACCGGCTGCCGAGGTTGCGCCAGAGCGCATGCTGCTTCTCGGCGTAGCGGGCATAGACCACGTCGAGATCGTTGCGCCGCGCGTGATCGTAGAGGCGGACGACCTCGTCGGGCGGGTTCTGCAGGTCGTCGTCCATGGTGATGACGTAAGCGCCGCGCGCATGGCGCAGGCCGGTCATGACCGCATTGTGCTCGCCGTAATTGCGGGCATGCTCGACGAAGGTGATCGGCACGGGCATGCTCGCCACGAGCGCCCGGCACACCTCGCCGGAATTGTCGGGGCTGCCGTCGTTGACCAGCACGATCTCCAGCCCGCCCGCGACCTCGAGCTTCGCCAGCGCCGCCACGAGCTCACCCACCGTGTCCGCACCCCGGTAGACCGGCACCACGATCGAGAGCCCGGGCCTCGCAGCCGGATCGTCCGGCCGGACCGCCGGGACTGGAGCGGGATGCACGTCGAGCATGGCTATCTTTTCACCGCTACGGCCAGAATCGAGCCACCAAAGGGAAAGCGCACGCCGAGACCCGCGAGCAGCCGCTCGATGCCGACGACACCGCGCAAGAGCCGGTCGAGTGGGGCCGTGACCGGCGCCACGTCGCTCTCGGCCGCCTCGCCGCGGGCGAGGACCTTGCGCTGCAGCACCATCAGCGGGAACAGAAGACTGTTCCAGAACCGCAGCTCGCGGATCTCGAACCCGGCCCGGACGAGCAGCTCCCCGGCCCGCCGCCGGTCGTAACGCCGGACATTGTGCACCCGGATGTCGTGGGTCGAGAGCAGCCAGGCGAAGGCCGGCAGGTTGAGCACGAGCGTGCCGCCCGGAGCCAGGACCCGCGCCGCTTCCGCGAGCGCCTTCTCCTCGTCCACGAGCCGGTGGCACAGGACGTCCGCCATCAGCACGCCGCCGAGGCTGCCGGCCGCGAACGGCAGCGCCGTCACGGACGCCACCGCCACCGGGACCGGACTCCGGCGCCGCGCCGCCGTGGCCGCCGCAGGAGCGATGTCCACGCCCAGGAGCGGGCGTGCCGGGAACGCAGCGGCGAGCCGGCGCAACAGCCCGCCGGTGCCGCAGCCGGCATCCAGAAGAGGCAGGTCGGGCGGCCCCGGATGGCGGGCGACGGCGTCCAGCATGCGGGCGTGGAGCGCCGCGAACCACCACATGCCGTCCTCGGTCGCCTCGAGACGTGCGTATTCGGCTGCTTCCATCCGTAGGGGCCGGACGTTTCCGATCGTATGAGCGGGGCTCGTGTCCCGACCGGCGGGTACTAATCGCCCGACGCGCCGTCCGCAAGCCCGAGGCGGCCGCGGCGATGCGCGACGAATCGCATTGGAGCGGGCGGCGTTTCGCTCTACGGACTGGCTGAGCAACCAGCGGACCTCGCGTCATGAAGCCCATCGTCACCCTGACCGTGAACCCGGCGATCGATGCGTCCTGCGTCGCCGACGAGGTCGTCCCGATGCGGAAGGTGCGCACCCGCGACGAGCGATACGATCCGGGCGGCGGCGGGCTCAACGTCGCGCGCGTGATCCACGAGCTCGGCGGCGAGGCGGTGGCCTTCTACATGGCGGGCGGCTACACCGGCATGGCGCTCGAGGGCCTGATCGAGCGCAGCGGCATCACCGCCGTTCGGGTGCCGATCGCCGGCCTGACGCGCGTGAGCCACACGGTCTACGAGACCAGCACCGGCCACGAGTTCCGCTTCACCCCCGAAGGTCCCGAGGTGAGCGAGGCCGAGTGGCGCCACTGCCTCGAGGTGCTCTCGGTGATCGACGGCGAGTACTTCGTCGTCAGCGGCAGCCTCGCCCGTGGCATGCCGGTCGACTTCTACGGCCGGATCGCCCATGTGGTGAAGCAACGCGGCGGCAAGCTCGTGCTCGACACCTCGGGGGCACCCTTGCACTGGGCGCTCGAGGAGGGCGTGTGGCTGGTCAAGCCCAGCAAGCGCGAGCTCGAGCATCTCATGGGCCGGAAAGCCCCCACACCGGAAGAGGAGGAAGCCCTCGCCCGCGAGGTGGTGGCCAGCGGCCGGGCCGAAATCGTGGCGCTCACCCTCGGCAGCGCTGGCGCCGTGCTCGCGAACCATAAAGGCACCTTTCGCCTCGCGAGTCCCAGGGTCGAGACCAGGAGCGCCGTCGGCGCCGGCGACAGCTTCGTGGGTGCCGTGGTATGGGCGCTCACGCACGGCCGGCAGCTCCCCGAGGCCTTCGCCTACGGCGTGGCCGCGGGTGCCGCCAGCGCCATGACGCCCGGCACCGAGCTGTGCCGGCGCGCGGACGTCGAGCGGCTGTACGAGGTTGTGCGCGCGCAACTTCCTTATCAGGAAGCGATCAGCATCTGACCAGCGAGGAACAGAGAGGAGACGGCCTTGCCCCATCTCGTGATGATCCGTCACGGCGAGAGCGACTGGAACCGGCAGAACCGGTTCACGGGCTGGATCGACGTCGACCTGTCCGAGACCGGCATCGCGCAGGCGCGCCGCTCGGGCGAGCTCTTGCGCGAGACGGGGATCGCCTTCGACGTCGCCTTCACTTCCGTGCTCAAGCGCGCGATCCGCACGCTCTGGATCGTGCTCGACGAGCTCGACCGGATGTGGCTGCCGCAGCATGCCCACTGGCGCCTGAACGAGCGTCATTACGGCGCGCTGCAGGGGCTTAACAAGGCGGAGACGGCCGCGAAGCACGGCGACGAGCAGGTGCACATCTGGCGCCGCAGCTTCGACGTGCCGCCGCCGCCGCTCTCGCCCGACGATCCCATGCACCCGAGCCACGATCCGCGCTACGCCGGCGTGCCGCGCGAGCTCCTGCCCGCCACCGAATCGCTCAAGATCACGCTCGAGCGCGTGATGCCGGTCTGGAGCGAGGCGATCGCACCCGAGCTCCGGGCCGGCCGGAACGTCCTGATCGCCGCCCACGGCAACAGCCTCCGGGCACTCGCGAAGCATCTCTTCGGCATCGGCGATCAGGAGATCGTCGGCCTCGAGATCCCGACCGGCAACCCGATCCTGGTCGAGCTCGACGAAGCGCTGCGGCCCCTGAGGGCTGGCTATCTCGACGCGAGCCGCGCCGGCCCGCTGCCGAAGCTGGGCTGAGGGTCACGCCGGGCCGGGCTCGTCCGGCCCGGCTGCCGGCATGACGGCCTCGAGCCTCGAATAGACGCTTTCCACCGTGACGGCACGGCCGACTTGCCGGTACCAGCGGGCAGCCTCCGGATCATCGATCTCATCGAGACAGGATTCCACGGAAGCAGGAAGAGAGGCTTCGGCCTCGGATCCTCAAGCTGCTGCCACAAATCCTCGAAGATCTGCTTCACGCTCGAGATCCCTGAGAAACCGCTCCCACCTCTCCGGGCGAACCCAATCCAAGAACACCACGTCGAGAGCCAAGGGGTAGACCTCGTCCTCGATGATCGCGACGATTTCGTTCCAGGCGACGCCAACCTGATCCAGGAACAGGAAATCCCATCCGAATGGGGAAACATGGTGTCGCGTGCCGAGGAGCCGATGACGCCAGCATCGACGCCACGCGCTGCGAGCCGCTGCAAGGCTTCGATGGCACGCGGCAACGCTTCCACACGCCGTTCGGCGGCGCGAGCGCATAAGCCAGGATCGACGGGCAGCGGCATGCGCCGGAGTGCTCCTCTTCTCCTTCGGCTTCACTTGACCGTGGAAGCCCGCCGCATGACCAGACCGACCCCTCCCGTTGCCACCGCCATACCGGCAAGCTGCACGAGGCTCAGCCTCTCGGCGAGCACGAGCCAGGCGACGAACGCAGCACCGGGTGGGACCAGGAAGAACAGCGAGGTCACACGCGAGGCCTCGCCGCGGCGGATCATGATGGTGAGAAGCGTGATCGCCACGATCGAGTTCATCAGCACGAGATAGGCGAGCGCGCTCGCGAACGGCCAGCTCCAGGCGATGCGCATGGTCTCGCTCGCCGCCGCCACCGGTGCGACGACGAGGGTCGCCACCGCGAACTGCACCGCTCCACCGCTCCAGAGATCGAACGCCCCGGCGAAGCGCTTCTGGTAGAGCGTGCCGCCGGTGATGGCGAAGAGGCCGAGGAAGGACCAGATCACGCCGGTCGCCGTGCTGGCGCCCAGCGCCAGCTTGTCCTCGAGCACGAGCGCCACGCCGACGAGGCCCAGAACGAGGCCAAGCCACTGGATCGGGCGCACGCGCTCGCCCAGGAAGGGACCGGCGACCACGGCCGTGAGCAGCGGCTGCAGGCCGACGATGAGCGCCAGCGCCCCCGCCCCTACTCCGGCCGCAAAGGCGAGATAGGTGCAGCCGAAATAGACCGCCTGCATGAGCAGCCCGGTGACGACGACGGGAACGAGCTCGGCTCGGGTCCTCGGCCAGGGCGAGCGGCGAAGACCTGCGATCCCCGCCATGACCAGGGTGACGAGCGCGAAGCGGAGGGCAAGGAACGTGAGCGGCTCCGCACCCCGTAGCCCGATCTTGGCGGCGACGAAGCCGCTGCTCCAGAAAGTGAGGAAGAGCCAGGGGGCTGCGGCCACCACGAGGCCCTCGGCCGGCCTTGCAGCCGTGCCGTGCCCGACCTCAGAAATGACGCCACCCGCCGCGGTCGACGACGAGCCGGTTACCGGCGCCGTCCTCGACCTCGAGCCCCTGCCCGATCCGGATCGTGCCGATCCGCGTCAGCCGGTGGTCGAGGCCGGCGCGCAGCGCCTCCACCTCCGCCCGCCGGTCGGCGGGTGCGGTGAACAGGATCTCGTAGTCGTCGCCGCCCGTGAGCGCCGCCTCGCGCGCACCGGGGATGCCGGCCGCGACCGGGGAGAGCGGCACGAGCGAGGCGTCGAGGATCGCACCCACGCCCGAGGTCTCGAGGATGTGACCGAGATCGGCGACGAGTCCGTCCGAAACGTCGATGGCCGCAGTGGCGAGCCCGCGCAAGTGCCGGCCGAGCTCGAGGCGCGGGCGCGGGGTGCGGTAGCGGTCGACGAGCGTTATGGCCTCGTCCTCGGGCACGGCGAGGCCGCGCAGCACGCGCAGGCCCAAGGCGGCGTCGCCCAGCGTGCCCGAGACCCAGACATCGTCGCCGGGCCGGGCACCCCGGCGCAGGAGTGCCCGGCCCTTCGGCACGGTGCCGAGGATCGTGAGCGAGAGCACGAGCGGCCCCGGCGTCGAGACCGTGTCGCCGCCGAGAAGATGACAGCCGAAGCGTTTCTGGTCGGCCATGAGCCCGGCCGCGAACCGCTTCAGCCAGGTGTCGTCGATGTCGCGCGAGCGGGCCAGCACGGTGAGATAGCCGAGCGGGTCGGCCCCCATCGCGGCGAGATCGGAGAGATTCACCCGGAGCAGCTTGCCCGCGACCAGCTCCGGCGGGTCCTCCTCGAGGAAGTGCACGCCGGCGACGATGGCATCCTTGGCGACGACGAGCTCGAGCCCGTCCGGCACCTCGACCAGTGCCGCATCGTCGGTGAGGTCCAGGGCACCGGGGAAGCCGCGCGCCAGCGGCTTCAGGAGGCGGTCGATCAGTTCGAACTCGCCGAGGCTCATAAAGCGGCCTCGCTCAGGCGCAGACGCGGTGCGAGCCGGTCGAGCACGGCGTTGACGAAGGCGGGCTCGCTGCCGTCGAAGAAGAGATGCGCCACCTCGACATACTCGTTGATCACGACCTTCACAGGCACGTCGGTCCGCTCGGCGAGCTCGTAAGCACCGGCGCGCAGGCACGCGCGTAAGAGATAGCCACAGCGGGCCAGCGTCCAGCCGTCGGCGAGGCAGGCCTCGATCTCGGGATCGAGCCGCCCGCGCGCGGCCCAGGCCCCCTTGACCACGATCTCGAACCACTCGCGATCGACCCGCGGCGAGGGCTCCTCGACCTCGAACGGCTCGAAGAGCCGGGCCAGGCGATGCTCGCCGAACTCGCGCACCACCACCTCGGGCCGCTCGCCCAAGAGCTCCACCTGGTAGAGCGCCTGCACGGCGGCGAAGCGGGCGGCACGCCGCTTGTTGAGGACGGGCCTCTCGCGCGGGGGGCGTGTCATCAGCCGCGGCCCTCCGTGAGGCGGCGCTGCCAGAGGAGAAGGCTCAAGGCCGCGAGCGCCGCCCCGCCGCCCTTGTCCTGATGATGCGGATCGGCCCGCACCAGGGCCTGCGCCTCGTTCTCGACCGTGAGGATGCCGTTGCCGATGGCGATCCGCTCCCGCACGCCGAGATCCATGATCCCGCGGCAGCTCTCGCCGGCCACGAGATCGTAGTGCGTGGTCTCGCCACGAATGACGCAGCCGAGCGCCACATAGGCGTCGAACCGGCCGGTGGCGTGCGCCATCGCGATCGCCGGCGGCACCTCGAGAGCGCCCGGCACGACGATGTGCGTGACCTCGGCGCCTGCCTTGGCGAGTACGGCCTTCGCACCTTCGAGCAGAAAGTCGTTGATGCGCCCGTAGAAGCGGGCCTCGACGATCAGGACGCGCGCGCCCGGCAGGTGCGGGACCTCGGCGGCAGCGCCGGCTCCAGCCATCGAGCGATCTCCTCGTGACAGATGGGGACAGACCAGAAGTAGGCGTTTGCGGCCACGGCTCAAGCCGGACGTGCGAAGGCGAGCTGACGTGCCACATAACGCGCCAGCATGTCGGCCTCGAGATTGACGGGATCGCCGGGACGCCGGTCCGCGAGCGTCGTGTGCGCCCACGTATGCGGGATGATGGTGACCGCGAACCGGTCTCTGCCGGCCTCGTTGACGGTGAGCGAAATGCCGTCCACCGCGATCGAGCCTTTGACCGCCACCATGGGTGCCAGCGTGGGCGGCAGGGCGATCTCGACCCGGCGATAGCCGCCTTCGGGCTCGATGGCGACGATCTCGCCCACGGCGTCGACGTGACCGAAGACGAGATGGCCGCCGAGTTCGTCGCCGAGCCTGAGCGAGCGCTCGAGATTGACGCGGGTGCCCGCCCGCCAGCTTCCGAGCGTGGTGCGGGCGAGGGTCTCCGGCGAGGCCTGGACGGCATGGCTACCTTCGCCGGACGCCACGACGGTGAGACAGATGCCGCTGTGGGCGATGGAAGCACCCAAGGGGATCTCGGCCAGCGGCAGGTCGCTCTTCACGACCAGCTCGCGCCCGTCCGCGACCTCGCGCACGGACACGATCTCGCCGAGATGGGTGATGATGCCGGTGAACATCGGGACCTCACGTCGCTGCCTCGTCTTCGGCCGGCTCCAGCACGCCGAGCCGGTCCGGGCCGAGCAGGCGATCCTCGATCCGCCGCCAGCGCCTCGCCTCCACGAGGCGGCGGACCGAGAGACCCTGAACCGCCGGGCGGCCGTCGGCTCCGATCAGAAGCGGCGCATCGAACAGATAGAGCCTGTCGACCAGACGCTCGCGCAGAAACGCCGTGGCGATACCGGCCCCGCCTTCCACGAGCACACGCGTGATACCCTGCCCGGCAAGGGTCGCCAAGACCTCGCGCAGCTCGCCCGCCCCTTCTCCTTCGCTCGCGAGCGGAAACAGCCTGACCCCTGCCTCTGCCAGCGCTTCGGCTTCGGGCGTGTCGAGGCGGCGCGTGAACAGCCAGACCGGGAAGGCGCGCGCGCTGCGGGCGAGACGGCTCGAAGGTGCAAGCCGCAGACGCCGGTCGAGGACGATGCGCACCGGCGAGCGCGCCTCGAGTCCCGGCAGACGGCAGGTGAGCAGGGGATCGTCCGCGAGCGCCGTGCCGCTGCCGACCAGGATCGCATCGTGCCTGAGCCGCAGCCGGTGACCTTCCGCGCGCGCTTCCGGCCCCGTGATCCACTGGCTCTCCCCGGTCGCGGTCGCGATCTTCCCATCCGCACTCGTCGCGAGCTTGAGCGAGACCAGAGGCCGGCCCCGGCAGCAGCGGGCGAAGAAACCGGCATTGAGTGCCTGCGCCTGCGCCTCCAGGCAGCCGACCTCGACCGCAATGCCGGCCGCGTGCAGCCGGGCGATGCCACGACCGTTGACGCGCGGATCGGGGTCGACCGCGGCGATCACCGTGCGCGCGATCCCGACCGCGATCATGGCATCGGCGCAAGGCGGCGTGCGCCCCTGGTGCGCGCAGGGCTCGAGCGTGACGTAGGCCGTGCTGCCGCGCGCGGCCTCGCCCGCCCGCAGGATCGCCTCGCGCTCGGCGTGCGGCCGGCCGCCGGGCTGGGTCCAGCCGCGGCCGACGATGCGCCCGTCCTTCACCAGCACGCAGCCCACGGCCGGGTTCGGCCAGACATTGCCGAGCCCGCGCTCCGCCAGAGCCAGGGCGGTGGCCATGTGGCGCCGGTCCGAAGCCTCGGTCATGGAAGGAGTCGGGCGAGTCCCGCCCCGGTCGCGGCCCGGCTCTTCCGGGCGGTTCTCTCAGGCGTCATGGTCTTCGGGCAGGTGCCGGATGAACTCCTCGAAGTCGCGCGCGGTGGCGAAGTCGCGGTAGACCGAGGCGAAGCGGACATAGGCCACCTCGTCGAGCTTGGCGAGGCTTTCCATCGCGAGCTCGCCGATACGCCGGCTCGGCACCTCGCTCTCGCCGCTGGTCTCGATCCGCCGCACGATACCGTTCACGATCTGCTCGATCTGCTCCTCGTCGATCCCGCGCTTTCGGGTCGCGAGCCGGATCGAGCGGGCGAACTTCTCGCGGTCGAACGCGACCCGCCGCCCGTCCTTCTTCACCACGACGAGATCACGGAGCTGGACCCGCTCGAACGTCGTGAAGCGGGCGCCACAGCCCGGACACTGGCGGCGACGGCGGATCGCCGAAGCCTCCTCGACGGGACGGGAGTCCTTCACCTGGGTGTCTTCCGTCCCGCAGAATGGGCAGCGCATCCCTCGCTCCGGCAACGGCCGAGACCGGACCGTCCGGCCTCCTCGCCCGGCTGCTCGATCCGGGCGGCTCGTGGCGGCGGGACTATATCATCGGTTGCTGTCGGGGGAAGTGGCGGCACCGCTCAGCTTGTCCACCCGCCGCTGGTGCCGGCCGCCCTCGAACGGCGTGTCGAGGAAGGCCTCGAGGCAGTCCCGCGCGACGCTGGGTCCCAGCACCCGCGAGCCCATGGCCAGCACGTTGGCGTCGTTGTGCTGACGGGCCAGCCTCGCCGTCGTCACGTCGTGGCACAGGGCGGCGCGGATGTGGAGGTGCCGGTTGGCGGCGATGCTGATCCCGATCCCGGTGCCGCAGACGAGCACGCCGCGGTAGGCCCGCCCGTCGGCCAGGGCCTTGGCGAGGGCTGCGGCCATGTCGGGATAGTCGATGGAATCGCCGTTGTGAGCGCCCAGATCCAGCACTTTCAGGCCCCGCTCCTCGATCACGACCTTGAGCGTGTTCTTGAGCTCGTAGCCGGCATGGTCGGCGGCAAGCACTACGGTGTTCTCGGGCATGACGGGTTCTTCTCGGGAGGTCCGGGGTGAGCGCGAGTTTAGTCGATCCGATGCCGCGCGGGAACGCCCTGCGGCCATCGGGCAACGGGCCGCTTGCCAGCGCCCTCGCGGCGGCTTAGCACCTTGTCGGTGCCGGAATCCGCACGGCCTCCCTCCCTGGGAGGCCGTGCCGAAAGGGAGTCTCAGCCCATGCCCAAGATCACGATGTCGACGCCGGTCGCCGCGAGCCCCGACATGCTCTGGCAGGCGATCGGCGCCTTCACCGCGATCGGCGACTGGCATCCGCTGGTCGAGAAGGTCGAGAGCGAGGGCGAATACAAAGGCTCGACCCGCACCCTCCAGCTCGGCGGAGCTCGAATCGTGGAGCGGCTCGAGGAGGTGAGCCCGACCGAGCGGCTCTACCGCTACTCGATCGTCGACAGCCCTCTGCCCATCCGCAACTACGTCGCCGAGATCCGGGTCAAGGACAACGGCGACGGCAGCAGCACGGTCGAATGGTCGAGCGACTTCGACGTCACCACTGGCAACGAGGGCGACGTCGTCAAGACGCTCCAGGAGGTCTACCGGGCCGGCCTCGACAATCTTGGCCAGCTCTACGGCTTCAAGCGCTGAGGATGCGCCTCGCCGCCGCTGCCGGCCGTTAGTTGCTGGCCTCGCGCTGCTCCTGGATCAGACGCTGGAGCTGCGCTACGTCGACCGCACCCGGGATCAGGGTCTCGCCGATCACGAAGCTGGGCGTCCCCGAGATCCCGAGCTTGTCGGCCAGGGCCAGGTTGGCGTCGATCCGGGCCTTGACCCAGTCCTGCTCCATCTCGGCGCCGAGCTGGCCGCGGTCGTAGCCCTGCCTGGCCGCGATCTCGAGGACGGCGTCGCGGCTCAGATCCCTGCTCTGCATCAGCGCAAAGTGGAGGCTCGGGTACTTCTTCGCATCGAGCTTCGCGGCAGCGAGCGCCGCCTTCGCGGCGGTCACCGAGTCGGGGCCGAGCACAGGCAGCTCCTTGAACACGAAGCGCAGCTCCTTGTCGCCGTCGAGCATCTTGCGCAGGCTCGGCGACATCGCCCGGCAATAGCCGCAGTGATAGTCGAAGAACTCGACCAGCGTGACCTTGCCATTCTGGTCCCCAGCGACGGGATCCTCGGCCTGGTGGAAGATCTCGTCCTTGTGCCGCGTGATCGTCGCCTTCTGCCGCGAGGCCTCCTCGGCCTGCTGGCGCTTCTGCAGCTCCTGGATCGCCTGGTAGATCACCTCCGGCTGGCGCAGGAGATAATCGCGCACGATCCGCTCGATCGCCTCGACCGGCAGCTTCTCCTGTGCCCGTACCGGCATTCCCGGCAGAAGCAGCGCCGCCCCGAGAAGAGCCAGGACGGCGAGGACGCGTGTTGGTCTCGGCATGAGAGCGGATGCCTTCCTCGAGCGTGTCGGAAACGCGACGGTGGTAACCCAGCTCGCCGGCCGATGCCAGTCACAAGCCGTCACCGGCGCTGCGGCGGTGGCTCGATCTCCTCGACGGCGCGCGACAGGTCCTGGAGCCGATACCAGCTCGGATCGCTCGGCTTGATGAGCTGCTGGGCGCGATGAACGTAGAAGTCGGCGTCCTTGCGATTGCGCAAGAGCACGGCTTGCTCGGCCAAGGCCAGGGCGGCCGGCCCTTCGCGCCCGCGCCGGCCCTCGGCCACGCCGAGAAAGCGCCAGGCGCCGGCATTGTCGGGCTCGATCCGCACCGCTTCCTGCAGGAGTGCTGCCGCCTCGTCGACGTTCCTGGCGTCGCCCTGCTCGAGGAGCGCTCGGGCGAGACCGAAGCGCAGCAGCGCGGAATCGGGCCGGAAGCGGACGGCCCGGCGGTAGGGCGCTATCGCTTCGGCCACCCGGCCGTTCTCGAACAGCATCTGACCCTTGAGCTCGTGGAAGTAGGGGTCCTCGGGCCGCTCCTCGATGAGTCCGTCGATCAGCGCCAGGGCCTTGTCGAGATCGGGGATCCGGTAATAGGCGACGGCGCGCGCGTACCGGTCGGGCAGGCTGTCGGCGCTGCGGCGGGCGATCACCTGTGCCGGGTTCGAGAGGAACCCGTCCAGCTTCGCCACCGCCCGCTGATGCTCGAGCATCAGAGACCGGTCCGGCTTGGCGTCACGATAAGGCGAGCGCGCGACCGCATCCTCCATGAAGGCGATCCGGTCGCTGGTCAGCGGGTGGGTGCGAAGATAGGAATTGCCTTCCGAGCTGATCCGCAGATTCTGCGTGTCGAGAATCCGGAAGAAGTCGAGCAGGCCCTCGGGCGACATCCTGAGCGCGGCGAGATAGTTGACCGCCGCCTGATCCGCCGTTTGCTCCTGGGCCCGGCTGAAGGCGAGAAAGCCGCGCTGCGCCACCGTCAAGCCGCCCGCCATGATCGCCGTGCCGAGCTGGGGCGCGCCCGCCACCGCGGCGGCGGCACCCAAGAGCGCCCCGACGATGGAGCTGGTGCCGGCGCTGGCCATCGCGTCCTGCGCCCGGGTGAGATGGCCGCCCGCGATGTGGCCGGTCTCGTGCGCGATCACCCCGGCGAGCTGATCCGGGTTCTCGGTGCGCATGATGAGGCCGGTGTTGATGAACAGGTTCTGGCCGCCGGCCACGAACGCGTTGAGTTTGTCGTCGTTCAGGATGTAGACGTTGATCGACGCGGGATCGAGCCGTGCGGCCTTGAAGATCGGGTCGGCAATGGCACGGATCGTGCTCTCGATCTCGGCATCGCGGATCACGGTCGCGGCCGAGGCGGGCCATGCCATCGCGGCGAGCAGCGCCGCCGCGACCACACGCCGGCACCAGATTCTCATCCCGTGCATCCGTCGAGTCCGTTCGTTGACCGCGAGCCGCGGCACCCTATCAAGCTCGGTCCGAGGTCGCCACGTTTCAAGTCAGCCAGCGAGGCCAAGCATAGCATGAGCGCTTCTCCGCCGTTCAGGCCATCCCGTCGCAGCGCCGTCGCTCCCTTCGTCGTGATGGAGGTGCTCGCGGCGGCCAATGCCCGCGCCGCGGCCGGAGCCGACGTGCTGCATCTCGAGATCGGCGAGCCCGGCGGCGGCGCTCCGCCCGCGGCGGTCGCGGCCGCCACACGGGCCCTCGCCGCGGGCGCTTGCGGCTACACCGAGGCGTTCGGCCTTCCGACCCTGCGCTGCCGGCTCGCCGAACACTACCGCGAAACTTACGGGCAGGTGGTCGATCCGGCGCGGATCGCGCTCACCATGGGTGCTTCGGGCGCCTTCATCCTGGCCTTCCTCGCCGCCTTCGACGCCGGCAGCCGCGTCGTCGTGACCGAGCCCGGCTACCCGGCCTACCGCAACATCCTGGAAGCGCTCGACATCGAGGTCGTGCCGCTGCCGACGACGCTCGAGACCCGCTTCCAGCCCACACCCGAGCTGCTCGAGACCGTGGCCGGGCCGATCCACGGGCTCGTGCTCGCGAGCCCCTCGAACCCTGCCGGGACCATGCTGGCAAGGGACGAGCTCGAGCGGCTCGCGCGCTGGTGCCGGGCGCGCGGTATACGCATCGTCTCCGACGAGATCTACCACGGGATCTCCTACGGCACGCCGGCCGAAACGATCCTCGCCTTCGACGACGCTGCCGTCGTGGTCAACAGCTTCTCGAAATATTTCTGCATGACGGGCTGGCGGCTCGGCTGGCTCGTGCTGCCGGACGATTTAGTCGAGCCCGTCATCCGGCTCGCCCAGAATCTGTTCATCTCGGCTCCGACCGTCTCCCAACACGCAGCGCTCGGCGCCTTCGCCGACCGGCCGGAGCTCGAGCGGCGGATCGATGGCTACCGCCGCAACCGGGCGCATCTGCTGCGCGCCCTGCCCGAGGTCGGCCTCACCCGTATGGCGCCGGCGGACGGCGCCTTCTACCTCTATCTCGACGTCGGTGCGTTCACCGACGATTCCGTGCGGCTCTGCCACCGCATCCTCGAGGAAGCCGGCGTGGCGCTGACCCCGGGCGTCGATTTCGACCCGCCACGGGGCCGCCACTTCGTCCGGCTGTCGTTCGCCGGTCCGGAGGACGAGGTGAGCCGCGCCTGCGACCGGCTGTGCGCCTGGTTCCGCAGGGAACGGCCGAGCGGCGGCGCACGCTAGCCCCTGCCCGATCCCTCCCCTGTCCATTCGGAGGAAGGATCGGGCGGGCAGCGGTCAGCGGACCCAGCGGCTCCACCAGCCCGAGCGCTGCGGCCGCTGCTCCGTGCTCTCGCCGGCCGACGTCGGCGCCTCGGGGGCGGTCTCCTGGGCGGGCGGGGCCGTGACCGGCTCGACAGGCGCCTCGCCGTTCGTGGCACCACCTTCGACGACGGCAACCGGGGCGGTCGCCGGCTCGCTCTCGCGCCGCTTGAGTTCCCAGCTTCCCACTGGCGCAGGCTCGGCCGGCACGGGCTCACCGCTGCCGGCGAAGGTCTCGGGCTGGCTGGTGGTGGGCACGGCCTCGGCCGGAGCCGTCTCGGCGGCTGTCGCTGGCTTCCTGCTGCGCGGCTTGCGCGGGGGCCGGGTCCGAGCCGGGGCGGGTGCCGCGGCGGCGGGCTCCGGCATCGTCGCCTCCTCGGCTACAGCTTTAGCCTTGCTCCTGGACGCGGCACGGCGACGGCGCGGCTTCGGCGCCGCTTCGGCCTCTGCGGCAGGCTCCATCATCGGCACCGGCTCGGCCGCGCTCTCGACCGCCGGCAGCACCGTCTCGACCGGCTCCGCTGCCGGCGCAGACTCCTCGGCCTCCGCCAGTCGGGCCGACGCCTCCTCCGCTACCGGCTCGATCTGCTCGGCCTCGGCTGCCGTCGGGACCTCGACGGCAGGCGGCAACGGCAGGGCTTCGGCTCCGGCTGCTGCCTCGGGAGCAGCAGCCTCGACCTCGGCCTGCTCCGGCTCGAGCCGTTCCTCGCCCTCCGCCTCGATTTCCTCGGCGGCAGACTGGGCGCTGCTCACGGCAGCAGCAACCTCGGCCGGCACGCCGGCCTCGCCCGGCCGCCGCCGGCGGCGGCGACGGCGACGGCGACGGCGGCCACCGGCCTCCTCACCCTCCTCGGCCGCAGCCTGGGGCGGCTTCGCCTGCGCAGCGGGCGCGGACTTCGCGGGTGCCGCGGCCTGCGGACGACGCTCCTCGGCCACCTCCTCCTGCGGCGCCGCCTCGACCACCCGCTCGCGCTTCTCGGTCATCTCGATGCGCATCGTGGGCGGGACGAGATCCTCGTCCACCTGGACGAGCACACGCATGCCGTAGCGCTGCTCGAGCCGGATCAGGGCCTCGCGCTTCTGGTTGAGAAGGTAGAGCGCCACCTCCTCGGGCAGCGTGACGCGAAGGGCCGCCGCCTCGTGCCGGATCCCCTCCTCCTGGATCGCGCGCAGCGCCTGAAGTGCGCACGATTCGGTCGAGCGGACCACGCCCAGGCCGGCGCAATGCGGGCAGACCTGGCTCGAGAGCTCCTGCAGGCTCGCGCGCAGCCGCTGGCGCGACAGCTCGAGCAGGCCGAACTGGCTGATCTTGCCCATCTGGATGCGCGCGCGGTCCGCCTTGAGCGCGTCGCGCAGGCGCTTCTCGACCGCGCGCTGGTGGCGCGCCTCGGCCATGTCGATGAAGTCGATCACGATCAGGCCGGCGAGGTCGCGCAGGCGAAGCTGACGGGCGATTTCGTCGGCCGCCTCGAGGTTGGTCTTGAGCGCGGTCTCGTCGATGTGCCGCTCGCGGGTCGAGCGGCCCGAGTTGACGTCGATCGCGGTCAACGCCTCGGTGGTGTGGATGACGATCGATCCGCCCGAGGGCAGCTCCACCGTCGGGCTGTGCATCGCGTCGAGCTGGTCCTCGACGCGGTAGTGGAAAAAGAGCGGGACCTCCTCCTTGTAGAGCTTCACGAGCTTGGCCCGGCTCGGCATCAGCATCTGCATCAGCCGCTTCGCCGAGCGGTAGCCCTCCTCGCCCTCGACCAGCACCTCCTCGATGTCGCGCGTGTAGAGGTCGCGCAAGGCCCGCTTGATGAGGTCGCCTTCCTCGTAGATCAGCTTGGGCGCTATGCTCTGCAGCGTAGTCTCGCGGATCTCGTTCCACAAGCGCAGGAGATACTCGTAGTCGCGCTTGATCTCGGCCTTGCTGCGCTCCTGGCCCGCCGTCCTGATGATCAGGCCCATGCCCGGCGGCACGTCGAGCTCCTGCGCGATCTGCTTGAGCTTCCGCCGGTCCTCGGGCGAGACGATCTTGCGGCTGATGCCGCCGCCGCGCGGCGTGTTCGGCATCAGCACACAGTAGCGGCCGGCGAGCGAGAGGTAGGTCGTGAGCGCTGCCCCCTTGTTGCCGCGCTCCTCCTTCACGACCTGCACCAGCATGATCTGCCGGCGCTTGATCACCTCCTGGATCTTGTAGCTGCGCAGGAGACGCGCACGGCGGCGCGCCTGGTCGGCCATCATCTCCGCCGTCTCTTCGTCGGCGTCGTTGGTGACGGTCTCGGCCCCCTCGCCGCTCTCCTCGCCGTCGCCGGCGCTCGCCTTAATCGCCGCCTCGCGCTCGAGATCCTCGAGCAGCGCACGATCGGCCTGCGGGATCTGGTAGTAATCGGGATGAATCTCGCTGAAGGCGAGAAAGCCGTGGCGATTGCCGCCGTAGTCGACGAAGGCGGCCTGCAGCGAGGGCTCGACCCGCGTCACCTTGGCGAGGTAGATGTTGCCCTTGAGCTGAAGCTTGGTCGAGGTCTCGAAATCGAAGTCGACGAGGTGATGGTCATCGAGCACCACCGCCCGGGTCTCCTCCGGGTGGGTGGCGTCGATCAGCATGCGTTTGACCATGGATGAAAAGCTCCGGTGGCCGCCTCGCCGACCGCAGCGGCAGCTCCCGGCAGTGGCGGCTCGAGTTGGTGGCGACCTGCGACATTCCCGGCTTCCCTGCAGCGGCACGGAACGTCAGCAGGCCGAAACGGAACGAATCGGTCACGTGGCGCGAGCCTCGCCGGCGGCGCAGGGCGTCGTGGCGACGACGAAACGCCTTCTGCGGCAAACCAAGCCCGGCAGCCAGAACCTTTCGGTTGAGAAGATCATCAGCCGGCTTTGCGGCGCGTACGGGCGCCAACCCTCTGCACGCACCATCCTTGTGCCGAGCCCGGATCATCACGGCGCCGAACTATAATGCCTGTCCTTGTGCGCTACAATCGGGTAATCTGCGCTCGTACATGGCGGCGGGCAATCATCGATTCGGCGAAGGTTCGTTGCGGACGCTCCATCATTGGCACGTGCCTCGGGGCCTCGCCCGCGGTGCCCGACGGCAGATATCCTCGCGCTGCGGCTTTCCGCCCTTCGTCCTGCTCTGCCTGATCCTGCTGTTCGGCCTTCTGGCATCGGCCGCGTGGGCCGATCCCGGCCAGGTGAGCGGGCTGCGCTTCGGCATCAACGGGCAGACGACGCGTGTGGTGCTCGACCTCGACCGGACGCTGAATTACGAGGTCAGCGTCGAGCGCGATCCGAGCCGGCTCGTCGTCGATCTCGAGGAGGTGCGCTGGCAGCTCGGGGCAAACACCGACACCCGGCCGCGCGGCCTCGTCCGGGCTCACCGCTACGGCCTCGTGACACCCGGCCGGTCGCGGCTGGTCGTGGACATGGCCCGGCCGTTCACGATCCGGAACACGATGTTGCTGCCGCCCTCGGCGGACAGCAGCCATTATCGCCTCGTGATCGACCTGACGCCGGATCGGGAAGTCCCGGCCGGCAGCGCCGCGGTCGAGCCGGCCGCCGGTACCAGGACGCGCGCCGCGGCACCGCGCGTCCCCTCGCCACGCCCCGATGGGGCTGCGCCCAAGGCTGCGGCCGTCAGGAAGGCCGTTCCCGTCGTCGTGCTTGATCCTGGCCATGGCGGGGTCGATCCCGGCGCCATCGCCGTCACCGGCAAGTACGAGAAGGACATCGTGCTGGCCATGGCGCGGCAGCTCGCCAAGGTGATCGAGAGCACCGGCCGCTACCGGGTGGCGTTCACCCGCGACGACGACACGTTCATCCGGCTGCGCGACCGGATCGCGCGGGCGCGCGAGTTGGGCGGGCAGATCTTCATCTCGCTCCATGCCGACAGCCTCGACGCCGCCGAGCAGCGGGGCGCTTCGGTCTACACGCTCTCCGAGACCGCCTCGGACGAGGAGGCGGCCCGGCTCGCGAGCAAGGAGAACCGGGCCGACATCCTCTCGAGCACCGACCTCTCGCAGCACGATGCCGCGGTTGCGACCATTCTCCTCGACTTGGCGCAGCGCGATACCAATAACCGCTCCATCGCGTTCGCCGACATCCTGGCCGAGGAGCTCGCGAAGGTGTCGCCGCTCCTGCGCAAGCATCGCCGTTTTGCCGGATTCGCCGTGCTGAAATCGCCGGACATGCCTTCCGTCCTGCTCGAGCTCGGCTATCTTTCCAACCCGGTCGATGCGCGCAACCTGACCCGATCCGCCTATCGGGTCCAGGTGGCGCGTGCCGTCGTTCGCGCCCTGGATCGCTTCTTCTCCGACCACCGGTCCTGACCTACATAACCCGTCCGTCGGCCCGGCACGCCTTGCAGAGGATGAGGACGTGAGACGTCTGTTCCGCTTTTTGGCCAGCCTCGTGCTCGGCACGATCGTGCTGGCGGTCCTGGCCGGTATCGGCCTGTTCGTCCTCGTCGAGCGCTACGGCGGCGAATTGCCCGACTACCGTCAGCTCGCGACCTACGAGCCGCCCACCACGACCCGGATCCATGCCGGCGACGGCCGCCTACTCGCGGAATATGCCCGCGAGAAGCGGGTCTACGTGCCGGCCGAGGCGATCCCGGACCGGGTGAAACAGGCCTTCATCGCCGCCGAGGATCAGAACTTCTACCGGCATCCCGGCATCGATATCGTCGGCATCAGCCGGGCACTCCTCAGCAACGTGCAGCGGCTCGGGACCGACCGGCGCCCGGAGGGTGCTTCGACCATCACCCAGCAGGTAGCGAAGAACTTCCTCCTCAGCAACGAGCTCTCCTACAAGCGCAAGCTCAAGGAGGCGATCCTGGCGCTCCGCATGGAGCGCGCCTTCACGAAGGATCACATCCTCGAGCTCTACCTGAACGAGATCTTCCTCGGCAACCGCTCCTACGGCGTCGCCGCGGCGGCGCTCAACTACTTCAACAAGTCGCTCGACGAGCTCTCGATCGCCGAAGCCGCGCTTCTGGGCGGCCTGCCGAAGGCCCCCTCGAGCTACGATCCGCGCCGGAACCCCGAAGCGGCGCTGGCGCGGCGCAATTACGTCATCGGCCGGATGGCCGACGACGGCTACATCACCGCTGCCGAGGCCGAGGCCGCGAGGAACGAGCCGATCGTGCTGCGCGAGCAGTCGCCGACCGAATTCGCCGAGGCCGACTTCTTCATCGAGGAGGTGCGCCGGCAGCTCGTGGCGCGCCTGGGCGAGGACGGCTTCTATGCCGGCGGCCTCTCGGTACGCGTCACCGTCTCGCCCAAGCTGCAGGAGATCGCCGACCGAGCGCTCCGTCACGGCCTCTCGGCCTACGATCGGCGCCGCGGCTGGCGCGGTCCCTGGGGACGGATCGATCTCGCCGCCGCGGGCGCCGCCTGGCCCGCGAAGCTCGCCTCCATGGATCCCGGCTTCGAGCTCGGCACCTGGAAGCGCGGCGTGGTCCTGGAGGCGCAAAAAGACCGGGTCGAGGTCGGGCTCGAGGGCGGCGAGAAGATCCGCCTTTCGGCCAGCGACGTCGCCTGGACGAAGCGGAACCTCGACCCCGGCGATCTCGTGCTGCTCGAGCCCATGAGCGAAGGCGGCGAGCGACGCTGGGTGCTGCGGCAGCGCCCGGAGGTCGATGGCGCCGTGGTGGCGATCGACCCGCACACCGGCCGGGTGCTCGCCATGAGCGGCGGCTTCAGCTACCGGCAGAGCAAGTTCAACCGCGCGACGCAGGCCAAGCGTCAGCCCGGCTCGGCCTTCAAGCCGTTCGTCTATCTCGCGGCGCTCGAGGAAGGCATGACCCCTGCCACGGTCATGCTGGACGCGCCCATCGTCGTCGACCAGGGGCCGGGCCTGCCGAAATGGCGGCCCGAGAACTACACCGACGACTTCCTGGGGCCGATCACGCTGCGCGTGGCACTCGAGAAGTCGCGGAACACGATCTCGGTCAGGATCGCGCAGACGATCGGCATGGCCAAGATCATCGACCTCGCGAATCGGGTCGGCATCGGCGAGGGTCTCGGCCCCTATCTCGCCGCCTCCTTGGGTGCCAACGAGGTGACGCCGCTCCAGCTCACCGCGGCCTACGCCTCGATCGTCAACGGCGGCAAGAAGATCGAGCCCGTGCTCGTCGAGCGGATCCAGGACCGCCACGGCCGCACCATCATGCGCGGCGATCCGCGAAGCTGCGACGGCTGCAACGGCATCGCCTGGGACGGCTCGCCGCCGCCGGCGCTGCCCGACCCGCGCGAGCAGGTTCTCGATCCGCGCCACGCATACCAAATGGTGTCCATGCTGGAAGGCGTGGTCGAGCGCGGCACCGCCAAGGCGGCACTCTCGATCGGCAAGCCGGTCGCCGGCAAGACCGGAACCTCGAACGACAGCCGCGACACCTGGTTCGTGGGCTTCTCGCCCGACCTCGTGGTCGGCGTGTTCGTGGGCTACGATCAGCCGCAGAGCCTCGGCAAGCACGAGACCGGCGCCTCGGTGGCGCTGCCGATCTGGATCGAGGTGATGGATGCGGCCCTGAAGGATCAGCCCGCCACCCCGTTCCGTACCCCGCCCGGCCTCACCCTCGTGCGGGTCGATGCCACAACGGGACGGCTGCCCGGTCCCGACAGCCGGGCCGTGATCACCGAGGCGTTCCTGCCGGGCACGGAGCCGGGACGCGACCGGTCGATCGACCCGGATGCCGAGCCTGCGGATCCGTTCACGGCGGCCCGCGAAACCATGAAGGTGATACCGCCCGGAACCAGCGGTCTCTATTGACAACGGCCACGGCCCGCCGTTCTTCCCCCCTTCTTCGTCTGACAGGGATCATCCATGCGCGCCGAAATCGCGAACCTCGCCGACTCCATCAAGGAGGGCCTCGTCCTCCTGCGGAGGCATCTTTGACTGGGATCGGGCACTTCTGCGGCTGGACGAGCTGAACAGCCTCTCCGAGGATCCCAAGCTCTGGGACGATCCGGAGAAGGCGCAGGCCATCATGGGCGAGCGCAACAGGCTCGCCGCCGCCATCGATCGCCAGAAGGCGCTCGAGCAGGGTCTCGAGGACGCGACTGCCCTCGCCGAGCTCGCCGAGGAGGAGGGCGACGAGGGCACCGTGACCGAGGTGCAGCGCGACCTCGAGCGGCTCAAGGAGCAGGTCGACCGGCTGCAGCTCGAATCGCTGCTTTCGGGCGAGGCCGACGCCAACGACGCCTTCCTGCAGGTGGCGGCGGGTGCGGGCGGCACCGAGAGCCAGGACTGGGCGCAGATGCTCTTGCGGATGTATCTGCGCTGGGCCGAGCAGCACGGCTACAAGGTGGAGTGGATCGAGGAGAGCGAGGGCGAGGAGGCCGGGATCAAGTCGGCGACGATCAAGATCATCGGCGAGAACGCCTATGGCTGGCTCAAGACCGAATCGGGCGTGCACCGGCTCGTGCGCATCTCGCCGTTCGACAGCAACGCGCGTCGGCACACGAGCTTCGCCTCGGTCTCGGTCTCGCCCGTGATCGACGACCGCATCCAGATCGACATCCAGGACAAGGATCTCAAGATCGACACCTACCGCGCCTCGGGCGCCGGCGGCCAGCACGTCAACCGGACCGATTCGGCCGTGCGCATCACGCACCTGCCGACCGGGATCGTGGTCGCCTGCCAGAACGACCGCAGCCAGCACCGCAACCGGGCGCAGGCCATGGACATGCTGCGCGCCAAGCTCTACGAGCTCGAGATGCAAAAGCGCCGGGCCGCCTCGGACGCGCTCGAAGCGCAGAAGATGGACACGAGCTTCGGCTCGCAGATCCGCAACTACGTGCTCCATCCCTACAAGCTCGTGAAGGACCTGCGCACCGGGGTCGAGAGCGGCAACCCGCAGGCCGTGCTCGACGGCGATCTCGACAGATTCCTGGAAGCCTCGCTGGCGCAAGGCGCCGGCCAGCGCCGGCCGGATGCCTAGCCCGAACGACGGCGGGTCCGCCGCGGGCGGGACGAGCATCCCGCCCGCGGGCTTCCCTCTCCCGATCCGCCTGCTGCGAGCGGATCGGCGAAGCCATCAGTGTCGCGGAAGCGACACTGCCCGATCTTCCATGAATCTGCCTTAATGATCGTTATTGCCTTGCCTGTCGTTCGCTTCTAGCTGGATGACGCTTGCGCCGATGAGCGTAGCTGAAGGTCGGAACGAAGCCATGGCCGGGCACAGCCGATACTGGGTGTCGGGGCTCCTCGCCGCCTGCCTGATCGCCGGCGGAGCCGGCTCGCCGATGGCGCAGGGCAGGGGTCCGGTCGAGGAGCCGACGAGCGGTCTCGTGTTCCAGCCGATCCAGGGCGGCTGCTTCGATATGGGCGACCTCGATGTCGGCGTCATCGAGCAGGTCTGCGTCGACGACTTCCTGCTCGCGCGCACCGAGGTCACCAACGCCCAGTTCCGGCAGTTCCGGCCCGAGCACCGCAGCGGCAGCTTCGCGGGTCGAAGCCTCGACGGCGACGATCAGCCCGTCGCCAACGTGAGCTGGCGCGACGCCGTGGCCTATGCAGCATGGCTCGGCGACAGAACCGGTCATCGTTTCCGTCTGCCGACCGAGGCCGAATGGGAATATGCCGCGCGCGGCGGTACCAGGACCGCGCGCTTCTGGGGGGCCGACGAGGACGATGCCGCCCGCTATGCCAATCTCAAGGAGCGGCCGGGCCTGCCCACCGACGGCCACGTCGTCACGGCTCCGGTCGGATCGCTCGCGCCGAACCCGTTCGGGCTCCACGACATGCTGGGCAACGTCTCCGAATGGGTCGAGGACGCCTACCTGCCGGGTGCCGACCGCTACGGCGATCGCCGGCGCAACCCGAAGGTCGAGGGCGACGGCCGCCTGCGCGTGCGCCGGGGCGGCAGCTTCGACGATCCGCCGCGCATCGTGCGCACGTCCGCGCGTGACTTCTACGCCGCCGACTTCGCGGTGCCGCAGACCGGGTTCCGTCTCGTCATGGAGCGATAGGGCGATGACAACGCAGAGATGCGTGCACCCGTGGCGGCGTCGGGCCGCGGCGGTTCTGGCCGTGCTCGGGGCAGCGGCGCTGACCCTGCCCGTACAGGCGCAGAGCGCTGGCTGGATCGAGACCGAGAAGGCCGGCCGGGTCGACAAGGCGGCGCTCGACAGCGTGCTCGAGGTGACGTCGCGCGCGCTCAACGTCCGCCCCGAGCCCTCGACCGCGAAGCCGCCGGTGGCGGTGCTGGAGCAGGGCGACGTCGTCCGCCGGGTCGGCGACACGTTCAACACGGTCGAAGGTCGGGCCTGGATCCAGATCGAGCGGCCGAACGGTCAGCGCGGCTGGGTCTCGGCCCCGTTCCTGCAGCCGATCAGACCCTCCCTGGAACGGGTCGAGCAGGCCATGCTGCTCGTGGCCGGCCTCGGCAGGGCCGGCGCCGCTCCGACCCGGATCGCGGCCAAGGAGAAGATCCGCGCCGGGTTCGTCTATGTCGGCCCGGTCGGGGACGCGGGCTGGACCTACTCCCACGACCAGGGCCGGAAGGCGCTGGAGGCGCTCCCGTTCGTCGAGAAGACGAGCTACGTCGACAGCGTGCCCGAGGACCCTGCTCTGGTCGGTGCTGCCATCGACAAGCTCGTGGCCGACGGCGCCAACCTCGTTTTCACGACGAGCTTCGGCTACATGGACCCGACCATCGCCGCCGCCGCACGACATCCCGACGTCGTGTTCATGCACGCCTCGGGCTTCAAGACGGCGACGAACGCCGGCACCTATTTCGGACGGGAATACGAGGCGCGCTACCTCGCCGGTATTCTCGCCGGCGGCATGACCGAATCCAACATCATCGGCTATGTCGCGGCGTTCCCGATCCCGGAGGTGATCCGCGGCATCGACGCCTTCGCGCTGGGTGCCCGCAGCGTCAATCCCGACGCCGAGGTGCGGGTCTTGTGGACCAGCACCTGGTACGGTCCCGGCGTCGAGCGCGAGGCCGCCGAGCGGCTGCTCGACTTCGGCGCCGACGTGCTGACGATGCACCAGGATTCGCCGGCGGTGGTCCAGGCGGCCGAGCAGCGCGGCAAATATGCGATCGGCTACCATAGCGACATGAGCGTGTTCGCGCCGCGCGCCACGCTCGCTTCCGCTGTGTGGGACTGGACGCCACTCTATCGGAAGGTGGCCCAGGACGTGCACGATGGCACCTGGGAGCCCTACAAGCTGTGGTGGGGCCTCCGCGAAGGCGTCGTGAAGCTCGCCGGCCTCGACCCGAGCCTGCCCGATTCCCTGAAGCAGCGGGTGGCCACCGCCGAGCGGGCGCTGAGGGAGGGCAGGCTCCGGATCTTCGAGGGTACCATCCGCGATGCCGACGGCGTCGTCCGCGTGCCATCGGGCAAGGTGCTGTCGGATGCGGATCTTCTGAGCCTGGACTGGTTCGTCCTCGGCGTGAAGGGCGATCTGCCGAAGCCGCAGCAGCCCTCGCTGCCTTCGAACTGACGATGTAGGCCCGTCCCGCTGCGGTCGGCCGCTCCTGCTTGTGATGACGGAGCGGAGCCGTTAACTCCTGCTGCTGCAGGTCAGCAGGAGCCGTGTCGGGCATGAGGTTCGAGGGTAGCAGCCGCTATATCGCCACCGAGGAGCTCCAGCTCGCGGTGCGGGCCGCCGTGGCGCTGGAGAAGCCGCTGCTCGTCAAGGGCGAGCCTGGCACCGGCAAGACCATGCTCGCCGAGGAGGTCGCCGCATCCCTCGATCTGCCGATCTTCCGCTGGCACATCAAGTCGACGACCAAGGCACAGCAGGGCCTCTACGAGTACGACGCGGTGGCGCGGCTGCGCGACAGCCAGCTCGGCGATCCCAGGGTCCAGGACATCCGCCATTACATCAGGAAGGGCGTGCTCTGGCAGGCGTTCGCGAGCGAGCGGCGCGCGGTCGTCCTGATCGACGAGATCGACAAGGCCGACATCGAGTTCCCGAACGATCTCCTGCTCGAGCTCGATCGGATGGAGTTCTTCGTCTACGAGACCGGCGAGACCGTGCGGGCGCGCCACCGGCCGGTCGTCGTCATCACCTCGAACAACGAGAAGGAGCTGCCGGACGCCTTCTTGCGCCGCTGCTTCTTCCACTACATCCGCTTTCCCGACCGGGAGACGATGCGGCGGATCGTCGAGGTGCACTATCCGGGCCTGCGCGGCGATCTCGTCCGCGAGGCGCTCGAAGCCTTCTTCGAGCTGCGCGAGCTGCCGGGCCTCAAGAAGAAGCCTTCGACCTCCGAGCTCCTCGACTGGCTCAAGCTCCTCATGGCCGAGGAGATCGGGCCCGAGGTCTTGCGCGAGAAGCGGGTGAAGAAGGCGATCCCGCCTCTGTTCGGGGCGCTGCTCAAGAACGAGCAGGACACGCAGCTCTTCGAGCGCCTCGCCTTCATCGCCCAGCGCCAGGGGCGCTGAGGCCGACGATGCTGGTCGACTTCTTCCTGAAGCTGCGCGCCTACGGCCTGCCGGTGACCTTGCGCGAGCTCCTGGATCTCCTGAGCGCGCTCGAAGCGCGGGTGATCCAGGGCTCGATCGAGGACTTCTACGCGCTCGCCCGGCTCTGCCTCGTCAAGGACGAGACACACTACGACCGCTTCGATCTGGCCTTCAGGGACTTCTTCGAAGGCGTGCAGAGCCTGGCCGAGATCTTGGGCGAGATCCCTTACGAATGGCTCAGGAAGGAGGCCGAGCGCCTCTTGAGCGAGGAGGAGAAGGCGCGGATCGAGAGCCTCGGCGGGTTCGAGGAGCTGATGCGGACCTTGGCCCAGCGTCTGGCCGAGCAGGAGCAGCGCCATCAGGGCGGCAGCAGGATGATCGGCACCGCCGGCACCTCGCCGTTCGGCGCCTACGGTTACAACCCGGAAGGGGTGCGCATCGGCCAGGACCGGAGCCGCCACCGCCGCGCGGTCAAGGTCTGGGACGAGCGGCAGTTCCGCAATCTCGCCGACGATGTCGAGGTCGGCACGCGCAATCTGAAGGTGGCGCTACGCAAGCTGCGCCGCTTCGCCCGCACCGGCGCGCCCGAGGAGCTCGATCTCGAAGGAACCGTCGCCGGCACGGCGCGGAACGCCGGCCTCCTCGACCTGCACCTGCGTCCCGAGCGGCGCAACGCGATCAAAGTCTTGATGTTCTTCGACGTCGGCGGCTCGATGGACGACCATGTTCGTATCGTCGAGGAGCTGTTCTCGGCGGCGCGCAGCGAGTTCAAGCACCTCGAATATTTCTACTTCCACAACTGCCTTTACGAGTGGGTCTGGCGCGACAACCGCCGCCGCTTCGACCAGCGCATCCCGACCGTGGAGCTCCTGCGCACCTTCGGCGCGGACTACAAGGTCGTGTTCGTGGGCGATGCCACCATGAGCCCCTACGAGATCACCTATGCCGGCGGGGCCAACGAGCACTGGAACGAGGAGCCCGGCGCGAAGTGGCTCACGCGCGTGCGCGAGACCTGGCGCAAGTGCGTCTGGCTCAACCCGCAGCCCGAGGACTGGTGGGAGGCGCACGAGTCGATCCGGATCATCCGCCACCTGCTCGAGGGACGGATGTATCCTTTGACCCTGAACGGGCTCGATGCGGCCATCAGGGAGCTGCGCTGACCGACGCGACTACGAGATAGAGCGCGGCCGACCGCATCATGGCGCGGCCGCGCTCGGCTCGGTCACTGCTGCGGGTAGTTGCTGCTGCGGGTCGGCCCGGTCGTATCCTCGCCGGTGCCGCCGCCGGTGCCGCTGCCGCCGCCGCCCGTGATGCCCTTGGCGGGCATGTTGTTGCTGGGGCTTCCGGGCACCGGGGTCATCACCGTCGGGCCGGCGCCGGTGGTGCCACCCATGCCGGCGCTTCCGCTGGTGGCTCCGCCGTAGGTGTCCTCGCCGGTACCACCACCCGTGCCGGATCCGCCACCACCGGTGGTTCCTCTCGCCGTGCCGCCGCTCGGCATGCTCACGCAGGCGCCGTGCGCATCGAGCTGCATGCCGGTCGGGCACTTCTGCGCGGCCGGGGCGGGAGCCGCCGACCAGATGCCGAGCGAGACGACGGCCGCTGTCCAGAGAAGCTTGCTCATCACTGTCATCCTGATGGCTTGATCCCGGGTCGGAGCACCCGGAGTGTCGCGCCGGCCGCCGACGGACAACCGACGCTCATCCTACTCCGTCCGCGGAACAACGGCTCCCCCGCCGCGCAGTTCCCCTCCTGGCCGGCATGCTTTCCCGTGTGCCGCCCGACAGGATGCAAGGAAGAGGAGGCCATATCTAGAATTGATATAGAATAATATTATTCAACTTTTGGTTAACGCCAGCTACATATCCAATTACTACGGAGTAGACTTCTCGATCGGCGCAGCCGCGATTATTTGTTCTGCATGAACAAGATCGTCAGAAACGCCCTGGTCGTGTTTTGGCTCCTCCCGCTCGGGCTGGTTTCCGGCTGCTCGCCACCGTCCGACAAATCCGCCAGCACCTCGCGCCGGCAGGAAGCGCGGCAGGAGCAGGTGATCGCCGGTCGCGCTTCGGTGATCGACGGCGACACGCTGGAGATCCACGGCCACCGCATCCGGCTGCAGGCGATCGATGCGCCGGAGGCGCGACAGACCTGCAAGCTGGACGGCAAGCCCTGGCCGTGCGGCCGGCAGGCGGCCTTCGCCCTCGCCGACCTGATCGGGACGCGGCCCGTGGAATGCCGCTCGCGGCAAAGGGATCGCTGGGACCGGGCGGTGGCCGTCTGCCGGGTGGGCGAGACCGAGATCAATGCCTGGATGGTCGAGCACGGCTGGGCACTCGCCTACCGCCGGTACGGCAAGGACTATCTCGGCCAGGAGAAGGCGGCGCGCGCGGAGCGGCGCGGCGTGTGGGCCGGCTCGTTCGTGCCGCCCTGGGAGCATCGGCGCGGGCGCGAGAAGGAGGTCTCCGCGGGGAGCTTCGCCAGCACCTGATGCGGCGGCAGGGCCTTTGATTCCGAGCCTCGCCCGTCCTAAAGCCCATGCAACTGCGGGGACAAATGCATGGGCGACCTCCTTGCCGGCGGGGCGCTCGACGAGCGTGCCCGGACCGAAGCCGCGGCACGCCCCACGAAGCGTCCGGGCATCCTTTCTCCACCTCGAGCAGCGGACCTCGATCGCCTCGCCACGATCACGCGACCCGACATCGGCCCGCACGGGACGACGCTCGAAGGCTTCGCGATCGATGCCGTGCTCGCTTCGGCACGCACGCTGGCCGACCGCATCGCGGCCGGAGCGCCCGATCTCGCCGTCACCGTCCACGACCCGCGTGCGACCTTCCGTGCGTGGTTCCGGCGGCGCAGCGATCCACGTCTGTTCTTTCCGGAAGCGCTCGCCGCGGCGCTGGCTCCCCGCTTTGCCGCCTCGCCGCGCGGCGAGGATCGCCTCCATCCGGCAGCCGAGATCATCCTTCCCCTCGATGCCGGCTCCGCCGAGCCGGCGGATGCGGACGGGCCGATGCTGCCGCCGTGCCGTGTCGCCGCGGAATGGGTCGACGATCACGAGCTCGCCCATCTCGCCGACCGCGCGATCACGGATCGCAAGGCCTGGTTCGAGCAGTTCGACCCCGCCATCAAGCACCGGCGCGAGATCCTGGCCGACGGCTTCGCGCACGTGCTCGCGATCCTGCGCCACGGCGACGCGGGCGAGCGGGAGGCCCGGACGCGCGCCGACGGACGGGCTCATCATCTCCTGACCCAGGGCGATGCGGCGCACTTCACGGCCTATGCCGCCGGACCGTTCATCACCCTGGGCCGGTCCTTGCGGGCGCGAGGCATCGGGGTGGAGACGATCGAGCCTCTCGCACTCGCCCGGCGCTGCCGGGAGCTCGCCGCGGCCCTGGCGCTCGCGCCAGCGGAGCTGGAAGCGATCCGGGAGCGCGCGCTCGGGCTGCGGCATGCTGCCGGCGATCGCACCGGCCTGCCGCCGCATCTCGATCGCATTCTGGCCGGCGCCTACGCCGGCGCCGAACGCTACCGGCACGAGAGCCGCCGGCGGGCGGTGCCGGCAGAGATCTGGCTCGCGGCCATGACACGCGCCAATCCGGACGATGCGGCTCTGCTGCAGGCGGCGTGGACGGCGATGCGGCTGGAGCGCTCGACGCACGAGCTCGGCATCGTGCTGGGACGGCCGGCCGGCGGCGCGGGGCACACGCGCGAGGCGCACGGTCGAGCCGTCACGGCGTTTCTCGGCATCTTGCACGGCATGGTCGGGCACACCCTGCCCTTCGCCGCGGACGAAGCGGCCACGTGCGCGGTCCGGCTCGGTATGCGCGCGGTCGGCCTCGGCGAGGGACTGCTGCGGGCGGCGCATCTCTCCGCCGCCGACTGGACCGCGACCTTCCTGCTCACGCTGCAGGAGGCGCTGTCGCTCGCCTGGGAGGGCATCGAGCACGGCCTTCTGCCGGGCCCGCTCGACGGCACGATCCGCGCCCACATGCTGAGCCTCGCCGGGCAGGTCCGCGTCTTTCTGGCCAAGCATGGCGCCACCTGGGCGCTACCAGAGGCTCCCCTGCGCCGGTCCCGGCTCCGGCGCACGCTCTTCCCTCTGCCCGAGCGGCTCGGCCAGCGAGGGACCCTCGTTTCTCGGGTTGTTGACCGCGCGGCCCACGGCGCGCACGGCGAGCTCCGAGTCGGGCCGAGGGATGAGGAGCGCCTCGAGGAGACCCGTGTCCTTTACCGTCGGGTCGAGCCAGAGAGCGTGGCTCGCCGTCGGAAGGATCACCGGCATGCGGTGGTGGATCGGCTTCAGGAGCAGCGAGGCCGCGGTGGTGAGGATGGTGCAGGTCTCGAGCACCGAGCCGTCGGCGAGACGGTTGGCGCGCCACAAGCCCGCGAACGCGAACGGCTCGCCACTTTCGAGCCCGATGAAGAACGGCTGCGCCGGGCCGCTGCCTTTCTTCTGCCACTCGTAGAAGCCCGAGGCCGGGATCAGGCAGCGGCCGCGGCGGAACGCGTCGCGGAGCATGGGCTTCGAGGCGGCGGTCTCGACCCTGGCGTTGATCTGACGCCCCGGATCGTTCGCCTCCTTGGCCCAGGGCCCGAGCAGGCCCCAGCGGACGAAGGCGGCCTCCGGCACCCCGCCTTCGCCCGCGCGGACGACGACGATGGCGCTGTCCGGGGCGATGTTCCATCGGTCCACGATCCCCTCCGGCGGGGCGCAGCCGAAGACCCGCTCGAACTCGGCCGGGACGATCGAGAGCGCGAAGCGACCGCACATGGATCAGCTCTCCCAAATCCGTCGGACATCGGCCGCCACCTCGTCGAGGGGACGGCCGGCGGCGACCCGTGGCCAGAGGACGGCGCTCGGGTCCATGGTCCGGGCCTGTGCCCGGACCACCGCGAGGTCGGCGTCCGAGGCGTCGCCGCGCCTGGCACCGACGCGCGCTTCCAGCACGGGCTCGGCCGCCTCGAGCCAAACCGGGCGGAACGGCACGCCCGCGGCCTTCGCCACGGCTTCGATCGCCTCGCGCTGCGCGGCCTCGCCGTAGACGGCATCGGCGATGACGGTGCGGCCGGCGGCGAGCAGGACGCGGGCACGATCCGCGATCCTGGCGAAGACGCGGGCCGAGTGCTCGGGCGTGTAGGCCTCGGGCGGCAGGCGTTCGGTGGGCTCCTTGCCGAGCAGACGCTTGCGGATGACGTCGCTGCGCAGGATCATCGCCCCCGGCATGGCGCCGAACGCAGGGGCGAGCGCCTTTGCCACGCTCGACTTGCCGGTACCGGAGCGGCCGGCCACGACGAGCAGGCGCGGCGGCACGGGCTCGAGGGCCTTCCGGGCGAGAGCGAGATAAGTACCGGCCTCCTGGACCTTGGCCGTCCTCGCCTCGCCGCCCAGCACGCCGGCGTTGAAGCCCGCCACCTTCGCCCGGATCGCCGCGCGCACCGAAAGGAACAGCGGCAGAAGAGCGAGGCCCGCGTCGTCCTCGGCGCGATCATGGTAGGCCTGGAGCAGCGTGCGCGCGTGCGCGGGCAGGCCGCGCCGGATCAGGTCCATGACCAGGAAGGCGAGGTCGTAGAGCACGTCGATGCAGGCGAGCTCCTCGTCGAACTCGAGGCAGTCGAACAGAACCGGCCCGCGCTCGAGGAGCACGATGTTGGCGAGGTGCAGATCGCCGTGGCAGTGCCGCACCCGGCCGTCGGCACGGCGCTGGTCGAGAAGGTGGGCTCGTGCCTCGAGCTCTCGCTGCGTGGCCGCGTTCAGCGCTGCGACCGCGGCCGCGTCGAAGACGGCGGGTGCGAGGCTCGCGAGATCGCCGGCATTGCCCTCGACGACCGCCCGCATCGCCGCGTAGCCGCCCTTGTCGCGGCGGACCTCGGCCTCGGCGTGGAAACGGCAGATCTCGACCGCCAGCGCCTCGATCAGGTCCGGGCCCAGCTCGCCTCGTGCCGCGACCCGGTCGAGCTGGGCGTCCTGCGGGAAACGGGCCATCTCGAGCAGCCATTCGACCGGCTCGCCCGACCCGCCGAGCGCCAGGCGGCCGTCGGCCTCGCGCGTGACCGCGACGACGCGGCGGTAGAGCTCGGGCGCCGTGCGCCGGTTCAGGGCGAGCTCGGCCTCGAGTGTCGCCTTGCGCCGCGCGAGCGTGGAGAAGTCCATGAAGCTGAAGCGCACCGCGCGCTTCATCTTCCAGGCGCGCTCCCCGGCGAGGAGGATGACCGCACCGTGCGTGTCGATGCGCTCGACGCGCCCGCCCAAAGCGCCGCCGGCAAGAAAGGCCAGGACCTCGGCCTGCCCGTCGTCCGTCATCGCTCCTCCGTGGTCCGCGATCTGGCCGCTGCCGGCCGGTCTAGCGCAGGCGGCGCAGGCGATGAAGCCGGGACGGTCGGGCGAAGGGATGCACGCGGCGCCACGCCTCCGTCGATCCGGCTGCACCGGGGCCGAAGCCGCCGGCGCTTGCCGTCCGCCATGCCGCGGACTACACCCTGGAACGGGATCAGTCACCGAACACCACACCAACGCAGCGGACAGGCATGGATATCCGTGGGGGCTTCGTCGATCTCATCGGCAACACGCCGCTCGTGCGCCTGAAGCGCGTGTCCGAGATGACGGGCTGCGAGATCCTGGGCAAATGCGAGTTCCTGAACCCGGGCGGCAGCGTGAAGGACCGGGCGGCGCTCGCCATCATCGAGGATGCCGAGCAGAAGGGCCTGTTGCGTCCGGGCGGGGTCATCGTCGAGGGCACGGCGGGCAACACCGGAATCGGCCTCGCCCTGGTCGGCAACGCGCGCGGCTATCGCACGGTGATCGTGATGCCGGAGACGCAGAGCCAGGAGAAGAAGGACATGCTGCGCCTGATCGGCGCCGACCTTCGTCTGGTCCCGGCCGTGCCCTACAAGGATCCCAACAACTACGTGAAGCTCTCGGGCCGGATCGCCGAGGAGCTGGCGAAAACCGAGCCCAACGGCGCCATCTGGGCCAACCAGTTCGACAATGTCGCGAACCGCATGGGCCACTACCGCACCACCGGCCCCGAGATCTGGGAGCAGACGGGCGGCAGGGTCGATGCCTTCACCTGCGCGGTGGGCACAGGGGGCACGCTCGCCGGCGTCGGTATGGCGCTGAAGGAGCGCAACCCGAACGTCAAGATCGTGCTCGCCGATCCGATGGGGGCGGCACTCTACCACTACTACAAGCATGGCGAGCTCAAGGCCGAGGGCTCCTCGATCACCGAGGGCATCGGCCAGGGCCGGATCACGGCGAACCTCGAAGGAGCGCCGATCGACGACGCGGTGCAGATTCCGGACGAGGAGGCCCTGCCCTACATCTTCGATCTCGTGATCGAGGAGGGCCTGGTCCTGGGTGGCTCCTCGGCGATCAACATCGCGGGTGCGGTGCGGGTGGCGAGAATGCTGGGTCCCGGCCATACGGTCGTGACCGTCCTGGCCGATTACGGCACCCGCTACCAGAGCAAGCTGTTCAATGTCGAGTTCCTGCGCGAGAAGGGCCTGCCGGTCCCGTCCTGGCTGACCTGAGCCGGGGCTCACGCCGCCGATCGCCTTCTCCTCCACTCTCACGAGCAGCCGAGAACATGCCCGACGCCCTCGTCACGACCGATTGGCTCGAAGCGCATCTGGGAAGTCCGGATGTGCACATCGTCGACGCGACGTGGTTCCTGCCCACGGTGGACCGCGACGCGCGCGCCGAGTACGAGGCGTGCCACATTCCGGATGCCGTGTTCTTCGACCTCGACGAGGTGTGCGAGCCCAAGGGCCTGCACCCGCACATGGCGCCCTCACCGGCCAAGTTCAGCGCGCGGGTGCGCAAGCTGGGCCTGGGCGACGGGACCAGGATCGTGGTCTACGACAACAACCGCTTCTTCGCCTCGGCGCGGGTCTGGTGGATGTTCCGCCTCATGGGCCATGCCGACACGATGGTGCTCGACGGCGGCCTCGCCAAATGGCGGGCGGAAGGCCGGCCGGTGCGGGACGGGGCCGAGCGCCATCGCGAGCGGCACTTCACGGCGCGGCAGAACAACCTGATCTACCGCGAGCTCGACCAGATGCGCGCCAACCTGACGAGCCGGCGCGAGCAGGTGGTGGACGCGCGCTCGCCCGGCCGGTTCCACGGGGTCGAGCCGGAGCCGCGGGCGGGCCTGCGCTCGGGCCACATTCCGGGGGCGAAGAACCTCCACTACGCGGCGCTGATCGGGGGCGACGGCACGCTGAAGC
This sequence comes from Benzoatithermus flavus, assembly GCF_037908215.1. Taxonomy (NCBI): domain Bacteria; kingdom Pseudomonadati; phylum Pseudomonadota; class Alphaproteobacteria; order Geminicoccales; family Geminicoccaceae; genus Benzoatithermus; species Benzoatithermus flavus. The sequence continues at coordinate 482,528 of NZ_JBBLZC010000001.1, forward strand.
CCAAGGACGAGCTGCGGCGGCTCTTCGCCGCCGCCGGAGTCGACCTCGACCGGCCGGTGGTCACGACCTGCGGCTCGGGTGTCTCGGCGGCACTGCTCAACCTCGCCCTGTTCGAGCTCGGCATCCACAACGTGGCCCTCTACGACGGCTCCTGGGCCGAGTGGGGTGCTCAGCCGGACACGCCGGTCGCGACCTGAAGGAACGCTCTCGGCCCGTCAGCGCCCGCCGATCAGGGGCAGCCAGGGTGCGGCGCTCTCGGGCAGAAGACCCAGAAGGCGCGGGTCGTCCGCGACCTCGATCGCGCGCTTGTAGGGCCTGAAGCCCGAGCGGATGTAGAACGCCAGCGCCGCCGGATGATCGAGGCTGCAGGTGTGGACGAAGAGGCGGCGGGTATCCGCGCACCAGGCGAGCTCGATCGCCCGGTTCATCAGCCAGCGCCCCGCACCGGTCCCGACCAGCGCCGGTGTCAGGCCGAAATAGGCGAGCTCGACATCGGGCGCCCGGCGGCGGTCGAGTTCGAGCAGGCCTTCGTCCCGGCCGTCCCTACTCAAGGCGTAGACCTCGACCAGAGGATGGCGGATCGTCGCCAGCAGCTCCGCTTCCGGCATGACGAGGCGACCGAACCAGAGCCAGTCCGTGCCGATCCGACGGAAGAGATCGCGATACCAGGCGAGATCCGGCGCCTCTACCCGCCGCAGGCTCAGACGCGGAATCTCCGGCGCCGGCCGCGCAGACGGGCGCTCGGTCATCTCGAGATAAGTGACGACCGCGGCGATCTTGCCGGGCGGCAGGTCGTAATAGCCGTTCTCTTCGAGCTGCACGCGCGGCCTCCTGGAGCGCACCGGGGACGAAGCCTGCGGCTACCAACCCCGTCGCCCGGCGTCCAGCGATTCTGAGCACCTGCGGGGCCGCTCGCGGGGGCGAACGCTACGGCATCGCGAGATGCTCCTGCCCGTCGGGCAAGCGCGAGCCATTCGGTCCGCCGATCCGGGTCGGCTTGTCGTTCGCGACGTGACGCGCGCTCGCCGGCTGCCCGGCGTCATCGGCGTGGGCGATCCTGCCGTGGCGGTGCGGCTCGATCGCTCCGGGGCGCACCACGTACCCGATCTCGTCGGCGTCCTCCTCGGACGTGCGCCTGTCCTGTGGCTGCTCCACAGCAGCCATCTGCAGGCAGAGCACCAGCAGCATGACGAAGGGCATGAAGTCGACGGCGATACCGACGATCCATGGGCCGGGCACGACGTTCGCGTGGTTCCAGACCGCGAGCTGGGCGTTGGTCGGCTCGTAAGCCGGCACGCGGACGGGCCGCTGGGCTTCCAGCAGGCGGTCGGCGGCCGCGTGCGCTTCGGCCGTGTGCTTCTCCAGGCGAAGATCCAGCTCCCGGAGTGCCCGGCGCTGTGACGACGAGGCTGCCGGGCCGCCACTGCCGATCACCACGCCGGACTGCTTGACGATCGACGCCATGTACCCGCTCTGCAGGTCCGCCACGATCCTGGCGACCTGTCCGGTGGCGGCGGCGATCTCGCCCTGCGCCGCCTGCGGCCCGAGATCGGCGATCCGGCGGCGTGCGGCATCCAGCCGCTCCATGGCATCGCGATGCTGGGTGCTGGCCCGATCGAGCGCGGCCCTGATGCCGGCCGCCAGCTCGTCGAAGTCGGCTGCCGCGGCCACGATGCTGCGCGCCACGACGCCGTCGCCCGCCTTGCCCGAGGCGCCCAGCCCGTCGCGCTCGTCCTCCGCCGCCATGCGCAGGGCCGCGGCCGACTTGCTCAGGACCGGCTGCAACTTCTGTTCGCGCATCCGCTGCTCGTAGGCTTCGTCCAGAGCCTTCTGCACGGCCTCGAGATGTCTCTCTTCGTGGTACGCCAGGGCCGCCGACCCGCCGATCGCGGCGGCGATCCACCAGGCCGACATGGCGGCGACGACGAGCGCCAGCGACAGGCCCAGGCTCAGCAGCAGGACGCGCAGGTGCGGCACCATCGGCTGCCGGGCGAGACGCAGGAGCTGATGCCAGAGCACCCATGCCCCGACCGCGACGGCGACCGAGACGACGAGCGGTATGATCGCACGCTCGGCGGCACCGGCGCCGTCCATGGCACCGCGCAGACCGAAGAAGGACGCCACCGCGGCGCTGATCGCCGCCGCCGCGAGCGCCAGATGGACGATCGTCTCGAGGCCGCCCTCGTCCCGGCCCTTCATGGCCATCTCCCGAGCATCGAGCACGCAGGTCGGCGGGCCGCAGCAGCGGCAACGCTTAAGGAAATCTTAGCCGGGATTCGGGTCGCGTCCGGCGCGATCGGCGGCGCCGCACATCGCGGTATGGAACGGCCGGCCTCGGGCTCGTATCGGAATGCTGCGGGCGCAGGTTGACCGCCCCGCGTCGGAGGCGCACGGTGTCTCCCCGGACGACGGCCGGCCGGGAACCGGCTACTGCGGCGCGTGTTCGGGCGGTACGGAAGCCGTGGAGGGACGGACATGCAGACGCGTCGGCTGGGCCAGCAGGGCCTCGAGGTCTCGGCGCTGGGGCTCGGCTGCATGGGAATGTCCGATTTCTACGGCGGGCGCGACGAGGCCGAGGCGATCGCCACCATCCACCGCGCCATCGAGCTCGGCGTCACCTTTCTCGACACCGCCGACATGTACGGTGTCGGGCGGAACGAGGAGCTGGTCGGGCGCGCGGTCAGGGGCCGGCGCGACAAGATCGTGATCGCGACCAAGTTCGGCAACGTGCGCGACGCCGACGGGCGGCCGCTCGGCATCAACGGCCGGCCGGAGTACGTGCGCTCGGCGTGCGAGGCGAGCCTGCGCCGGCTGGGTGTCGAGGTGATCGACCTCTACTACCAGCACCGGGTCGATCCCGAAACCCCGATCGAGGACACGGTGGGGGCGATGGCCGAGCTCGTGCGGCAGGGCAAGATCCGCCATCTCGGGCTCTCGGAGGCCGCACCGGAGACGATCCGGCGCGCCCATGCCGTCCATCCGATCACGGCACTGCAGACCGAGTACTCGCTCTGGAGCCGCGATCCCGAGGCGAGCGTGCTGCCCACCGTGCGCGAGCTCGGCATCGGCTTCGTCGCCTACAGCCCGCTCGGGCGCGGCTTCCTCACCGGGCAGATCAAGTCGGCGGAGGATCTCGAGACCGACGACTGGCGGCGGCTGATGCCGCGCTTCCAGCCCGAGAACTTCCAGCACAATCTCGATCTCGTCGCCAAAATCGAGGCCATGGCACGGCTGAAGGGCTGCACGCCGGCGCAGTTGGCGCTCGCCTGGGTGCTGGCGCAAGGCGAAGACATCGTGCCGATCCCCGGCACCAAGCGGCGGCGCTATCTCGAGGAGAACGTGGGCGCTGTCACGGTGAGCCTGAGCGCTTCCGAGCTCGCCGAGATCGACGCCGCGATCCCGCAGGGGGCGGCCGCCGGCATGCGCTATCCCGAGCCGGCGATGAAGGCAGTGAACCGCTGAGGCAGGTTCAGTCCGGGATCTCGATCACGAGACCGTCGTGGGCCGGCAGCACACCTTCGGGCAGACGGTTCGCCCAGTCGGTGTAGTCGACCTCATGGTTCATGTGGGTGAGGAAGGCCCGCTCCGGGGCCAGCCGGTCGATCCAGCCCAGCGCCATCTCGAGATGCGCATGGCTGGGGTGCGGACGGTCGCGCAGCGCGTCGACGATCCAGGTCTCGACGCCGCGCAGCGCGGCGAACGCGCGCTCGTCGAGGCCGTCCGTGTCGGTCGAGTAGGCGAAGCGGCCGATGCGAAAGCCCCAGCTCACGCCGCGGCCGTGCTTCTGCGGGAACGGCACGATCTCGACCTCGCCGACCCGGAACGGCCCCTCGAAGGCGTGCGGGCGGATCTCGGGGCGCCACCAGCCATGGGTGCCCCGTCCGCCCTCGAACACGTAGGGAAAGCGCTCGCGGATGCGGGCGAAGACACCGGCATCGGCATAGGCCTCGATGGGCGCCATCATGTTGTTGTTGATGGCGCGCAGATCGTCGATGCCATGGACGTGGTCGGCGTGGGCGTGGGTGTAGAGCAGCGCTTCGATCTGGCCGATCCCGGCGTCGAGGCATTGCTGGCGCAGATCCGGGCCGGTGTCGACCAGGATGCGCTGGCCTTCCGCCTCGATCAGGATCGAGCAGCGCCGGCGCTTGTTGCGCGGATCGGGCGAGCGGCAGACGGGGCACGTGCAGCCGATCTGCGGCACGCCCGCGGAGGTGCCGCAGCCTAAGACCGTCACCCTCATGCGGCGGCCCGAACCGCTGCCGCCGCCTTCGGGAACAGGCGGAAGAAGTTGTCGGTGGTGACGCGCTCGATCTCGGCCTGCGGCACGCCCTTCACCTCGGCCAGCACCTTCGCGACGTGGACGGTGTAGGCGGGCTCGTTGGTCTTGCCGCGGAACGGGACCGGGGCGAGATAGGGCGCATCGGTCTCGAGGACGAGGCGATCGAGCGGCATGTCCTCGACGATGGCACGAAGATCCTCGGACTTCCTGAAGGTCAGGATGCCGCCGATGCCGAGATGGAGGCCGATCGCGATGGCGCGCTCGGCGAGGCGCCGCGACGAGCTGTAGCAGTGGATGACGCCGGTGAACGGCGCCTTCGCCATCGCGGCCTCGAGGATCGCCATCGTATCCTCGTCGGCATCGCGGGTGTGGACGACGAGCGGCAGGCCCGACGCCTGCGCGGCCGCGATGTGGACCTCGAAGCTCGCCGCCTGCCGGTCGCGCGGGGAGAAGTCGTAGAAATAATCGAGGCCGGTCTCGCCGATGGCGACCACACGGGGATGCGAGGCGAGCTCGAGGAGCGGCGTGGGGTCGTCCAGGCCCTCCTGGCCGGCCTCGTGCGGATGCACGCCGACGGCGCAGAACACCTCCGGCCGGCGCTCGGCGAGCGCCACACCGACCGGCCAGCCGGAGCGCTTGGCGGCGATGTGGACCATGAGATCCACACCGGCCGCGTGTGCACGGGCGATCACGCCGGCCTCGTCCTCGGCGAGGCCCGGATAATCGAGGTGGCAGTGGCTGTCGACGATCATGCCGCCTCGGCCGGCTCGACGTAGCGGGGAAACACGCCCGAAGGCGCAGGCAGCACGGTGCCGGGGACGAGCTTCGCGCCTTCCGGCCCCAGGGCCGTGAAGGCGCGGTCGGCCACGGGAACGGCCAGAAGGTCGAGGAGCTTCGCCGAGGCGCCCGGCATGAAGGGCTGGGTCAGGGTCGCGAGGTGGCGCACGGTCTCGGCCAGGACCCAGAGTACGGTCGCCATGCGGGCAGGATCGGTCTTGCGCAAGCTCCAAGGGGCCTGAGCATCGACGTAGCGATTGGCCTCGCCGCAGACCTCCCAGATCGCCTCCAGTGCCTTGTGGCCGGCGATCTCCTGCATGAAACCGCGCACGCGCGGCAGGAGGCCGTGGGCGGCCTCGAGCAGCGCCTCGTCCGCATCGGTGAGCGGTCCGGGCTCCGGCACCCTGCCGCCGCAGTTCTTCGCGACCATCGACAGCACGCGCTGGGCGAGGTTGCCGTAGTCGTTGGCGAGGTCGTGGTTGATGCGGCGGACCATGGCGGCGTGGCTGAAGTCGCCGTCGCTGCCGAAGGCGATCTCGCGTAAGAGGAAATAGCGGGTCTGGTCGAGGCCGTACTTCGCGATGAGGTCGAACGGACTCACCACGTTGCCGAGCGACTTCGACATCTTCTGCCCCTCGACCGTCCACCAGCCGTGGGCGAAGACGTGGCGCGGCGGCTCGAGCCCGGCGCTCATCAAAAAGGCCGGCCAGTAGACGGCGTGGAAGCGCAGGATGTCCTTGCCGACGACGTGGAAGTCCGCGGGCCAGAAGGTGCGGTAGAGCTCGCCCCCGGTGTCGGGGTAGCCGAGTGCGGTGATGTAGTTCGCGAGCGCGTCGAGCCAGACATACACGACGTGGCCCGGATCGCCCGGCACCGGGATGCCCCAGGCGAAGGTGGTGCGCGAGACGGAGAGGTCCTGCAGGCCGCCCTTCACGAAGCTCACCACCTCGTTCATGCGCGTCTGCGGCATGACGAAATCCGGGTTCGTTTCGTAGAAGGCGAGCAGGCGCTCCTGCCAGGCCGAGAGCCTGAAGAAGTAGGACGGCTCCTCGACCCATTCGACCGGCGCGCCGGTCGGGGCCTTGCCGTCGACGAGTTCGCTCTCGGTGTAGAACGCCTCGTCGCGCACGGAGTACCAGCCGGCGTACTTGCCGAGATAGATGTCGCCGCTCGCGACGAGGCGCTGCCAGAGGGCGGCGACGCCAGCTTTGTGGCGCGGCTCGGTCGTGCGGATGAAGTCGTCGTGGCTGAAGTTCATGGCGGCCGCGAGATCGCGGAAGCGCTCGGAGACCCTGTCCGTGAACGACTGCGGGTCGAGGCCCGCGGCATCGGCCGCCTTCTCCACCTTCTGCCCGTGCTCGTCGGTGCCGGTCAGAAAGCGCACCCGCCGGCCGTCGAGGCGCATGAAGCGGGCGAGCGCGTCGCAGGCCAGCGTCGTGTAGGCGTGGCCGATATGCGGGCTGTCGTTGACGTAGTAGATGGGCGTCGTGACGTAGAACGCGTCGGACGCGGCCATGCCGATCTCCTGACTTCCTCTAGACGAGCCCGAGCTCGATCTCGGGCTCGACGCCGCAGGCGGCCTGCACGATCTGGAGCAGCGCTACCAGCGGGTCGAGATTGAGCCCCTCGACGCGCAGCGCCAAGGCCGAGAGCTTGTCCCACAAGGCCACCCAGTGATCAAGCCCGCGGCCGGCGGCGAGCTCCTCGAGGATGGCCGTCTCGCCCGCGAACAGCTCCCGGCCGAGCGGCTCTCCAGCCGCGAGCCAGGCGAGGCGGCGGAGCACGAGACCCAGGAGGTCGACGGCACCGCGAAAGCTCGTCCCCTCCCCTCCCTGAAGAAGCTGGGTGGCGATCACGAGGCGGGCGACCTCGCTGGCGCGGGCGACGCTCAGCTTCTGCACGAGCTCGGCATAACGCTCGAGCCAGCCCGAGCTTCCGAGCTCGAGTGCCCGGCCGATCGAGCCCCGAGCGAGCTGGGCCAGAAGCTCGACCCGCTCCGGCGCCAGGTCGGGGGCGAGCGCCGCCACGCCGGCGAGGAGCTGGGGCTCGGGTAGAGGTGCCAGGGTGATCTGGGCACAGCGGGAGAGGATGGTGCGCGGCAGAAGACCGGGGCGCTGGCAGACCAGGAGCAGGATCACGCCCGCGGGCGGCTCCTCCAGGAGCTTCAGGAGCGCGTTGGCGGCGGAATCGCTGAGCTCGTCGGCGGGATCGACCACGAGCACCTTCTGGCCGGCGCGGGCCGCCGTGGCATGCAGCGCCGCATCGGCATCGCGCACCTGCTCGACCAGGATCTCCTTGTAGAGCTTGCCGGTCTTGGGATTCGGGATGCGCTTCAGGACCCGGAGGTCGGGATGAGCACCGCTCGCCACCATCCGGAATACCGGATGGGCGGGGTTCTCGGCTGCCGCCTCGTGCCCGGCCGGCCCTGCCAGCAGCCGTCGGGCGAAGCGGAAGGCGAGCGTGGCCTTGCCGACGCCGCGCGGGCCTTTGAAGAGCCAGGCATGAGGCAGACGGCCGTTCTGAAACGCACGGAGCAGCACGGCCTCGACGCGCTCGTGGCCGAAGAGACAAGGGTTCGCGGCGGGAGACGGCAGCTCGACGCTCATGAGGCGGCGAGGCCGAACCGGGATGTGACCGCCCGCCAGATCGCCTCGGCCACCTGCTCCTCGTCCTTCGCCGCGTCGATCACGACGAAGCGCGCCGCCTCGCGGGCAGCGAGCATCAGGAAGCCTTCGCGCACGCGCTCGTGGTAGGTCCGGTCCTTGGCCTCGAAGCGCGCTGTCGATCCGTCGGGCAGCGCCGCTGTTTGGCCGGCGCGGCTGGACCGGGCGCTGCAGCGGGCCATGCCCACCTCGACCGGGAGATCGAGAAGGAGGGTCAGATCGGGCTCGTGCCCGACGAGGAGCGGCGCGTGGAGCGCATCGACGGTCTCGAGGCCGACCTCGCCCGCATAGCCCTGGTAGACCCTGCTGGAATCGGCGAAGCGGTCGCAGACGACCCAGACGCCGCGCTTCAGCGCCGGCAGGATGGCGCGCTCGAGATGGTCGTCGCGGGCGGCGAGGAACAGATAGAGCTCGGTCAGCGGCCGCCAGCGATCGGCCGGCCCGTGCACGATGAGCTCGCGGATCGCTTCCGCCCCTTCGGTGCCGCCGGGCTCGCGAGTCAGAAGCAGCTCGAGGCCGAGCGCCTCGAGGCGGTGCGCCAGCCTCTTCGCCTGCGTGCTCTTGCCGGCCCCCTCACCACCCTCGAGCGTGATGAAGCGACCCCGCTGCCGGGAATCCCGGTCTGCCGGGGACAGGCCGGGGTGGATCCGCTCTGCCATCGACGACTCCTTCAGGAAGCGCCCCAGACATAGTAGCCGACCATGCTCGTGACCCGCCCGAGCAGGCCGGCACGCGGCACGTCCTTGCCCGCCACGAGCGGCACGGAGAAGGTGGTCATGTTGGGGGCGCTGATCTCGAGGCTGCCGAGCTGCTGACCGGCCTCGATCGGCGCCGGCACGGGATTGCCGTAGCGCAGCTTGACGCTGAGGCCGCGGCGCGCCTCGTGCGAGAGGGTGACGCCCACGGTCTTGGCCGGGACGAGCGGAACCTTGGCTTCGGCACCCAGCCAGACATCGGCGTCGACCACGCTCTCGCCGGCCTGGAACAGACGGTATTCCTGGAACTCGCGGAAGCCGTACTCGAGCAGCCGCTCGCCCTCGGTCTTGCGCTGGTTGATCGATTCGAGCCCGGCCAGGACGACGATGATGCGGCGATCGTTACGCTTGGCGGTGCCGACCAGGCCATAGCCGGACTGCTCGGTGTAGCCGGTCTTCATGCCGTCGGCACCCGGAACATTGGCCTGGATCAAGGGGTTGCGGTTCTGCTGCTTGATGTTGCGATAGACGAACTCGCGCTCGGAGTAATATTTGAAGTACTCGGGGAACTCGGTGATGATGGTGCGGGCCAGAGTGGCGAGATCGCGCACCGACATCAGGTGGCCGGGAGCATCGAGCCCGGTCGCGTTCGCGAAGGTGCTGTTGGTGAGCCCGATCCGCCTCGCGGTCTCGGTCATCTCGCGCGCGAACTCCTCCTCGGAGCCCGCCAGCGCCTCCGCCATCGCCACACAGGCATCGTTGCCCGACATGATGATGATGCCGCGGATCAGGTCCTCCACCCGCACCCGGTCGCCGACCTTCAGAAACATCTGCGAGCCGCCCATCTTCCAGGCCTTCTCGCTGATGGTGATCTCGTCGTCGAGCTTGAGGCGGCCGTGCTTCAGGCGGTCGAAGATCATGTAGGCCGTCATGAGCTTGCTCATGGAGGCCGGCGGGAGCCGCTGGTCCGCGTTCTTTTCGAACAGGACCACGCCCGTGCGGGCGTCGATGATGATCGCCGCCTTGGCAGCGGTCTCGAAGGCTTCAGCCGGTGCCGCGAGGAACCAGCCGATCAGCATCAGCGCCAGGAGCAGCCGCTGTCGCATCCTCTACCTCGTGAAGTCCGCCGAGCACGAGGCTCAGCAGGTCAGCGCAACCGGAGCGCCCGCCTTCTGCGCCGCGGGCGTCAGGAACGCGCCCGTGTAGCCCATCGCACGAACCTGTTCCAGGAGCCGTCTTGCCTCAGCACCCCCGTTGACCGGCCCGAGGCGGACCCGCGCCATGGCCTTGCCGGCGACGAAGGTGGGCTCGACCCGCGGCTGCCGGAGCTTGCCGACCGCCTCGATGGCGGCGCGGACCCGCATCGTGTCGGCGAAGGCGCCGACCTGGACGAACTGGTCGCCGGCAAGGCAGGCAGCGCCTGGCGCGGCCGATGGCGGTGGCATCAACGCTGCCACCTGCACCGGCCGGCCGGCCGGGATGGTCAGCGGCGCCACCGGCTCGCGTGGCGGCGCTTCCGAGCGCTTGGGCGGCGACGGCGCGACGGGGGCGGTTGCCGGCGGTGTGGAGCGGGCGGCCACCATCACCGGACGCGGCGGCGGGCCCTTGGCCTCGGCGAGTCCGAGGAACTTCACGCGCACGCGGGCGAGACCCTGGCTCTCGTAGCCGAGCTCGCGCGCGGCGGCCTGCGAGAGGTCGATCAGCCGGTCGCCCACGAACGGCCCGCGGTCGTTGACGCGGACGTCGATGCTGCGGCCGTTGTCGAGGTTGGTGACGCGCACGATGCTCGGCAGAGGCAGGGTGGTGTGAGCCGCGGTGAGCTGCGTCTTGTCGAACACCTCGCCGTTGGCGGTCGGCAGGCCCTGGAAGTCGTCCCCGTACCACGACGCGATGCCGACCCGCTCGTAGCTCGGGTCGAACTCGGGGTAGTACCACTTGCCGTTGATCTGGTAGGGCGTTCCCACCTTGTAGGTGCCGATGGGGCCCTGGGCTTTCGACGAGGACGGCCCCCGGCTCGCCTCACGCGTGCTGCTGCAGGCGGCGAGCAGCAGGATCAGAGCCAGAGCCAGGCCGGAACGGGCGTCGGTCGGGGCGGCAATCATGGCCGAACTTCATATCATGGATGAGCTTCGTCATCCATCCCTCAAGGAATCAGCCAAAAGCCCGACTGACACGCCGAAGTAGGTGGACCGGTTCCAGGCCATCAGCGCCCGGAAGTTGGCATAAGCGAGAAAGCTTCCGGCCTCGCCGCCGTCCATGCGCAGAAGGGAGGCCTGGATGGATGCTCGGGGCAGGCTGCTGCCGTCGGGCAGGCGGATGCCGCGCTGGCTCCAGTCGGCGAGGCTCGCGCGATGGTCGAGCCCGCTCCTGCCGTCGACGAAGCCGTCAGGCACCAGCACTTCGCGTCCCCAGATGTAGCGGCCGTCCCAGCCGGCGCGGGCGAGGTAGTTGGCGGTGGAGGCGAAGACGTCGGGGAGTGAGCGCCAGATGTCGCGCCTGCCGTCGCCGTCGAAATCGACGGCATAGCCGAGATAGGTCGAGGGCATGAACTGGTTCTGCCCCATGGCCCCGGCCCAGGAGCCCTGCATCAGCTCGGGCTCGATGTGGCCGCGCTCGACGATCTCGAGCGCCCCGAGCAGCTCCTTGCGAAAAAAGCTCGCCCGTCGTCCCTCGTAGGCGAGGGTCGCCAGCGCCGCGAGCACGGGGTAGCCGCCCTGCCGCTCACCGAAGTTCGATTCCATTCCCCAAAGGGCCACGATCACCTCGGCCGGGACGTGATAGCGGGCCTCGACCCGGCTCAGGAGGTCGCGATGTCGGGCCAGCAGCTCGCGGCCCGTGGCGACGCGCCGGTCGTTGACCACGCGGCGCCGGTATTCGGCGAAGCTGAGCCTGGTCTCGGGCTGACGCCGGTCGGCCTCGATCACGGCGGGAAGGATCTCGATGCCTTGCAGCGCCCGATCGAGCGTCTGGCGGGAGATGCCGTGCTTGAGCGCCTCGTGCCGCAATCCGGTGAGCCAGCCGGCGAACGATTCTTCCGCTCGGGCCGGAGCCGCTGCGAGAAGACCGAGGAGCGCCGCCAGCATGGCGAGGTTGGTGCGGCGCGTGACACCGGGCATGAACGACCCCTATTCCACCGACGAGAGACCGGCCTCTTTTTAAGCGTTCGGCCTTCCTATCGAAAGTGGAAATCTCGCAGGTCGTTTACGCTTAAGGGCTGGGCCGATGACGTGGAATGTCAGTAATAGAGCGTGACGTAACGCACGCCCGGCTCGCTTTCGACAGCAACGGCGGCAGGTCCGGCACCATCGCTCGTCGCGGATGGCGCGGCCGTCTCTTCGCGCACGGCCATGGGTCCGCTCAGCACGCTGCAATCCGAATCGACAGTGACGACCCGACCGGCGAGGCTCGCGGTGCAAGGAGCGACGACCTGAACGGTCACGCCGAGCAGGCCGCGAGCCTCGCCTCTGACGCCGCCACCGTCGGCCACGACCACGGTCACGCCGAGCACCGTGGGGGGAACCAGCGCAGCAAGACGGGTCGCGTTCTCGCGCAGGCGACGCATCGTTTCCTCCGATCGATCTTTTATCGTGTGAGGCGGAACGGAGGATAGCGCTTGCGGCCTCCGGGCAGGGCCGTTCCGCCGGAACCCGCACATCGGCGTATGCAGCCGGCGCGTCCCACCGTGCGCCGGCCGGGCTCAGAAGGTCAGCGTGACCTGCAGGCTGTCGATGTACTCGCCAGCCGGAACGCCCGGCTGTGGCGGCACGACGCCGTAGATGACGAGGCGCGTCGTGGCGGCGCCGTCGCTCCGGCCCGAGCGTGTCCCGCCGATCGCCTGCCCGTCGCCCCAGGGCACGGAATGGCCGGCATCGGCGAACAGGTAGTAATCGAGCCGACCGCCTTGCGGGCCCGCCATCTGCCGCGGCTCGCCGCCGCTGCGGCCGGGCGAGATGCCGACCTCGAACGATGCCGCGGCATCGCAGCGCACGATCACGGCCCCGGTTCCGGTCGAGGTGCGGGTAACGTCGATCGTTCCGAACGCCACCGGGTCGGCCGACACGCTGCAGGCGGCCCACGCCGGCAACGGTGCCGCGAGAGCAAGGCCGAGCGTGAGGAGGCTGGCACGGCTCAGCGGCATGCGACCTCGCCGAGATCGGGCAGGACATCGTCCGCGGGCGCGGCCGGCAGCTCGCAGGCGAAGGCCTCCTGCCCGTCCGCGCTCGTCACCGTGACAGGGGTCGGAAGCGGTCCCTTGACCTGGGTGAACCCGTCGCGCGCGACCCAGGCCGTGACCCGGCCGTCGGCACTGCGCAGGCGCAGTCCCACGGGCAGCGGCGTGCCGTCCGCGGCGCGCAGCACGACCGTGGCCTGCGGGCTGCGTGCGACCGGAAAGCCGATCGTCATCCCGCTGCGCTCATAGGGTACGGCCTCCACCTCGGCGGTGTCGATCTCGGCGTCGAGCGGCAGGTCGTGTACGTCGAGCCGGACCCGGTTGGCCTCGTAAGGGCGCAGGTCCGGCAGGAGCAGTCGGCCGCGCGCATCGGTACGGCCGGTCTCGCGGTTGTCGAGATAGACCCGCACGTCGGGGAAGCCCGGCAGGGAGACGAGGCCGAACGCCCGACCGATGCGCCGCGAGGGCAGCAGTTCGCCGTCGATCAGCGCCATGCTGCCGTTGACGCCGGCGCGCAGCGCGTTGCTGCCGTCGAAGCGCACGAGATCGAGTTCGGCGGCTCCCAGCTGCGACTGATAGCTGAAGCGGGCATCGATGGCGCTGCGATCGGTGCCGGTCTCGGCCGCGAGGCGGTAGTCGAGGCCGAGGTCGCTAGCCCCGCGGGTCTGCCGGAACTGGCTGCGGGCGCGGTACGCCTCGCCCTGCTTCACGAGCTCGGCGGAAGCCGAGCGGTGCTGTCCGAGCGGCAGAGTGTAGACCGCGGTGAGCGCCAGCTCGGGACCGGGCTCGACGAGCTGGGCCGCGCGCAAGGTAAGGGCCCCCGGCCCGAGCGGCAGGCTCCAGGTCGCGGCGAGCGAGGTCGCATCGCCGCCGTCTCTGCCGTCGCGGTGCAGGAGCAGCAGGCCGAGACTGCCCGCCGCACCGAGATCGAGCCCGAGATTGAGCTGGTCGGTGCGGGCGGCTTCCTCGTCGGCGCCGGCCTGCCGGAAGCCGCTGCTGGTCCAGCGGGTACGGGCGCCGACGTTGAACCGCCTGCCGTCGTACTCGTAGCCGAGTTCGCCCAGAACGCCGCTGCCGTCGCCGCCGGTGGAGGTGCCGATCCCGCCGCTCACGACGCCGAAGCGCCCGAGGAGCCACGAGCCGCCGAAGGCCAGGCTCTGCTGGTCGAGCTGCAGCTCGGCATGGGCCTCGCCGGTGAGCCGGTCGGTGAAGCCGTAGCGATGGGTCGCCATCGCGATGGCATCGCCATAGTCGAAGCTTGCCCGGCCGTAGTCGTGGCGGAGCGCGCCGACCTCGTAGGAGAAGTCGTGCAGGCCCGCCTTCAGAAGGCGGGAGCTCACGTAGTAGGGCTGGGTGACGACCTGCTCGCGGCCGAGCAGGTCGGTCACCCGGAGCTGCACCTCGCCTGCACCCGTGACGACGGGCAGGCTCTCGATCGTGAACGGCCCCGGCGGAACGGAGCGGATCTGTCGCTGCAGGTTGTCGATCAGCACGTCGACCACCGAATCCTGGCGCGCGAGGCCGCCGATCGCCGGCAGCGGAAAGGTGACGAAGCTCGGATCGACGCCGAAGTTGGTCGCGTATTGCAGGCCGCCGAAACGGACCGGCGGCGCCAGGGCGCCGCCGGCCGCGACGGCATCGCCCAGCCGGAACGAGGTGCGGGATCCGGGCCGGTCGCGGGTGAAGGTGGTATCGAGGCGGATCACCTCCGGGTGCTTCGTCACGTCATCGAGGCGAAAGCTCGAGAGCAGCGTGCCGGGCGGACCGAAGGCGCCGAGCTCCACGAGCCCGCTGGCACCGTCCAGGACCTTCTCGCCGGCCTGGTAGAGGAGGTCGTAGTCGAGCCAGCCGCCGATCCCGGCGACCGGCTCGGGCCGGGGGACCGGCTCGCCTGCGAGGACCGAAGGCAGGAACTGGTCGGCCGGAACCTCGAGCACGAGATGGAGCGCCTGGCGGTCGAAGGTGAAGCGGGCGCCGGGGATGGCGTCCAGCGGATAATAGGGCTCGCCCTCGAAGGTGATGATCCTGACGGGGTCGGTCCTGATCCGCCAGGCCTCGAGCAGGGCGAGCTGCGCGGCGAGCGGTCCGCCGCCGGGCGGCTCGACGAACAGCCCGCCCTGGCTCGCGCGCCGGCCGTTGAGCTCGACGGTGAGCGGCCATTCGCGCCAGGCGGCCTGCTCCTGCAGCGGCGGCTCGACCGGGTCCCGTCGCAGCACCCTTGGCGTCGGCACGGCCTGCTTTGCCGACGCCGGCCCGACGCTCGGCGGGGCCGGCGTCGGGGAGGCGGGTCGCGCGTTCCCCGCACTGCCGGCAGGGGCGGGAGCGGCCGGGGGCGATGCGGCTGGTGCGGCTGCAGCCGCCGGCATCTCGACGGCAGGCGCGGGCGGCGCCACAGGGGCGAGGAATGGTTCGACCGGGATCGGTGGTTCCGCCGCCGGGGCCGGACCGGCTGCCGGCTCGGGCGCCGCCGGAGCGGGGATCGGAAGCTCGAGGGCCTCGCGCACCGGCTGCTGCCGAACCCGACGCACGAGTTGACGCAGGAGCATCTCGGCAGGTGCCCGCAAGGCCTTCGGCTCCGGATCGGCGCCGGCCGCGGACGTGTCCGGCCGCTCGCCGCTCGCGACCCGATGACCGGACCACGCGGCGGCGAGGACGGCCAGGGCCAGGAGGCTAGCTCTGCGACAGGGCGAGGGAAGCCTTGAGCGGGCCAAGGTTCGTCTCTGCCTCGAGCTGGAGCGTCGGCTGGACGCGCGCCGTCGCGCCGAGAGGCCAGGTCTGCTCCTGGCCGGGAAGGACGTAGGCCGCACCATCGATGACCTGCGCGGGCTCGGCCCGGCCGGGAGCCCGCAGAACGATCCGGTGCACCTGCAGGTGGGCCGTGCCCCGGTTGGCCAGCGTCAGCACCTGCCCGCCGTCCCGGCCGGGCCGAGCCGACCAGACCGGGCCGGGGGTGGCGCCGGCCGGGGTCACGAACACGGGCAGGCTCAGGCGGAGCGCGAAACGCACGCCGATGCCGGGCGTCCGGTCGGAGCCGGGCACCTCGCTGATCAGGAGCCGGTAAGCGCGCTCGACGTCGGGCTGCATCGGCCGTCGCAGGGCCACGCGGACGACCTGCCTGGCGTTGGGCTCGAGCGCCACGATCGGGGGGACCGCGATCAGATCGTGGGTCGGCTCGAGATCCTCCGTCGCGGGTGTGCGCCGCCAGGCGAAGGTCTGCATCTGGACGGTCACGGGCGCGGACGCATTGTTCTCGAGCGTCAGGGTCACCATGCGGTCGCCGGGGCCGAACTCGAGCCGGGTCGGCGCCACGCCCAGGGAGGCGGCGCCGGCCTCGCCGGCGGGCAGGGTCAGAAGGGTCGCCAGCACGGCCTGGACCACCGGACGCATCGCGATGCCACCGCTCAGAAGGTCAGGGTGATGTTGACGATGTCGGTGTAGACACCGTCCGGAACGGTTTGGCCCTTGAAGATGCGGCCATAGACCGGGATCGAGCCGCTCTGCGTGCCGATGAGTTGCTGGCCTTGGCTGTCGGTGCCCGTACCCCAGATCGAATTCCTGATCTGGTTGCGATAGATCTGGTAATTGAGCCGGTTGGCGCCCGAGCGCATCTGACGGGCATTGATGTTGGCGCTGCCGCCGCCGTCGAGCGCGAAGGTCAGCATGCCGCTGCAGTTCGTATAGTTGATGGCGCCGATCGCATCGAGATCGGTCTGCTGGCCCGACGTGTACGTTCCGAAATCCAGGGTGCCGCCGCTCAGCGCGCAGCCGCTCTGCACCGTGGCAGTAACGGTAAGCTGGTCGGTGTCGGTGCCGGCGAGCGCCAGACGCGGGGCGGCCAGGATCGCCGCAATGGCCAGCAGATCCAGGACGGTCACGCGACGCAGCATCTCCACCTCCCCAACCGGGCTGCGTCTGGCGCCCGGATAATTCTATCATAGAGAAAATTATCGCGACCTCAATCTATCGGCAAGCGATTTTTGTTTTTGATCGCCTTTTGGTTGGAAAGTCGCGCGATCTGGCGGTCGATCTCGCTCAGCAGAGCGGCAGCCGAGATCGGCTTCGTGACATAACCGTCCATGCCCGCGGCGAAGCAGGCGCTGTCGTCGCCGCGCATGACGTTGGCGGTGATCGCGACGATCGGCGTGGCAGCGAGGCGCTCGTCGGGCAGAGCGCGGATACGGGCAGTGGCTTCGAGCCCGTTCATCACCGGCATCTGCACGTCCATGAGCACGATGTCGTAAGCTTCGGCCTCGAGCTTTCGCAGCGCCTGGAGCCCATCGGGCACGGTGTCGACCGTGTGGCCGGCACGTTTCAGGATGATCGAGGCGAGCCGGCAGTTGACCGGGTTGTCGTCCGCCAGGAGCACCTTGAGCCCGGAAGGACGGCGCTCCGAGAGGCTGTGCACCGTGATCGGGCCCTGTCCCGGCTCGAGAGGGCCTGCCCGCAGGGTCTGCAGGCAGGCGAGCAGGGTCGCTGCTTCGACCGGCTTCGAGAGATAGGCGGAGAAGCCGGCCGCCTGCGCCGCGGCGGCATCGCCGCGCATGCCGGAGGATGCCAGCAGGACGAGGCGGGCGTGCCGCAGGCGAGGATCGGCCCGGATCGCCGCGGCCACCTCCTCGGCCGTCGGATCGGCGATGCTGCGGTCGATCACCACGAGGTCGAACGGGGCGTTGCGGTCGGCTGCCTCGCCGAGGAGAGCCAAGGCCTGCCGGCCGCTGCGGGCAGTCCGGACGGTGAGGCCCCAGCCGGTCGCGAGCTCGGCCGTGATCTCCCGGGTGCGCGCGTGCGGATCGGCCACCAGGAGCGCGCAGCCGGCGAGGCCGGCCGTGACCGGCAGCGGTCCGGCGGCTGCCGCCACGGCCGTCGGCAGTGGCACCGCGACATGAAAAGTGGTGCCCTGCCCTACCCGGCTCGCGACGGTGATCGCGCCGCCCATGGCCTGAATCAGGCGATGCGCGATCATGAGTCCGAGCCCGCTTCCGCCGTAGAGGCGAGGCGTGTCGGGACCGGCTTGCGTGAACGAGGAGAACAGGTGCTCGAGCGCCTCGGGCGGAATACCGATGCCCGTGTCCTCGACCTCGATCGCGAGCCCGCCCGGCGAGCCGTCCATGGTGGTTCCCGGTCCAACCCGCAGCCGGACCCCGCCCTCTTCGGTGAATTTGATGGCGTTGCCGATCAGGTTGAGCAGCACCTGGCGCAGCCGGGCCGGGTCGGCACGGACGACGGCGGGCGTACCGGGTAGGACCTCGCAGCGAAAGCCGATCTGCCGGGCACGGGCGCGCGGCTCGACCTGCAGCCGCAGCCGCTCCAGGAACGCGGCCAGTTCGACCTCGACCGGCGCCAGCTCCAGCCGACCCGCATCGATGCGGCCGAGGTCGAGAATGTCGTTGACGATGGTGAGCAGCGTCTCGACCGATTCGAGCGCCGTGTCGACATAGCTCCGCTGCTCGTCGTCGAGCGGGGTGTCGCGCAGCAGCCGAATCATGCCCACGACCCCGTTCATGGGCTCGCGGATCTCATGGCTCATCATGGCGAGGAAAGCGGCGCGCGCCCGACTCGCCTCCTCCGCCGCCTCGCAGCGACGACGCCAGACGGCAACCGCCGCCGGACCGGAATCGGCCTCGTCCGCGGCCATGTCGGTCGGGCCCGACGAAACCGGACGGGAAGAGCCGTCGTCGAGATCGGACATAGCGCTCCATCCTGCTCGGCAGCTTCGGCAGGACAGACGAGACGGGACCAGAGCCGGGTTTAAGCGGAACCGAAGGGAGGAATCAATTTTTACCTTGAACGAGAGAAAAAGTATGCTACCTGGGATAGTAATAGCTCGCGCACGAACATGCCGTACCCACCCAACCGGTGGCGGACAGGCACGCAGGGAGGAACATGCATGGCACGAGCGGCCCGAAGCGCTCAAAGGTCGGGCGAGCGCTCCTGGATCAGGATCAGGTCCAGCCCGGGCTGGTAGAACAGCTTCAGCCCGTTGTCGAACGCGACATAGCGAAAGCCGGACACGTCCTCGCCCGCCGCGGTGACGTGGCGGCCAGCCTCGCCTTCGGCGACGACGACGGCATCGGTGCTCACGGCGAGTGAGCGTAGGCCGGAGTCGTTGAACAGCACGACCTCGCCGTTGGCGTCGCGCACCAGATCGGACAGGGAGAGGACGATCGAAGACAAGCTCTCCTCGGGCTCGGCCGAGGAAGCACCCGTCGTCGGGCGAGGTTGGTTGCCATGATAGGTGTGCTGTGCCCGCATTCTCGTCGAGGCCATCATTTTACCGTCCGCCGTCGGTACAGGCCGGTCTCCCGACCCCAAACGCACCTTAGACCACACATCTTCGCGGCGTAAGCGAACAACCGCCTCGCCGGTATCCTTGTTACCGAGGTAACGTTAAGAAGCCGTAAAGACAAGCGGTCGGATCGACCCTGTCGGATCGCGCCGGTCCAAACCACGCGTTAACCATACCGGGCTATGAAAGGGCCGGCCGCAGGCGAAGCCCCGGCGGCAAATGGCGGAAGGGCAGGCTCGCCGGATCGGCGACATTCGCACCCGGCGCTTCCACCACCAACACCTCGTCGGCGAGCGGTTCGAAGTCCGCCCGGAAGTGCACCGAACTCTTGAGGGCGAGGATGCGCTTCGCCGCCGGATCGACGCCGAGATGATGCAGGATCGCCCGATCGGCAGCCTGCAGCCGGCGCGACGAGACGGCGATCTCCACGCCCGGCGCCGCGAGCGGACGCAGGAGCGCCATCGGACCGAGATCCATGCGGTTGCCGCCGTACATCGGCCCGGTGGCGGTGAACCGGCCGTTGCCGAGACGCCCCACCGCGAAGTCGCCGCGAACGGGCCGAACCCCTGCCGGTCCGTGCCGCCCGCCGAGCGCGAGCCCGCGCAGGATCCTGCCCTCGCCCGCGGCATGCGCGGCCCTCGCCGCCTCCTCGTCGCATAAGAGCGCCAGGACCGCCCCTTCGGCACGGGCCGCGATCAGGGCCTCGAGGAGGCCGGTCGTATCGGAGCTGCCGCCGCCGCCCGGATTGTCCTGCGTGTCGGCGAGGATCACCGGTCGGCTGCCGGCATGGGCCTGCGCATGGCGCACCGCCTCGTCCGGCCGCCACAGCCGGCCCATGAAGCGCGGCTCGGCTTCCCGAAAAGCCGTTGCGAGGCGCGCCGCGACCGCTTCGGCCGTTGCGGGATCGTCGGCATAAACCAGGACGGACGGTCCGGCCACGGGCGTATCGGCTGCGGGGAAGCCCATGCAGATCGAGGCCGAGAGCACACCGTCGCACGCGACCTCGTCCAGCAGCACATAGAGCGTGCGCGCGGGCTCGATGGTCGTGCACTGCCAGGGCAGCGGGATCAGGAAGTCAAGCTTCCGGTGCGCCTTCGCGAGCGGCCGGCCGGCGACGAGCCGCTCGAGCAACGGCAGACACTTGGCGCCGGTGGCGGCGAGATCGATATGCGGGTAAGTGCGGTAGGCGACGAGCGCATCGCTCAAACCGACCATCGCCTCGGAGACGTTGGCGTGGAGATCGAGGGCCGCCACGATCGGCAGGTCGGGGGCGATCCGTCGCAGCCGCCGGAGCAGCTCGCCCTCGCCGTCCGGCAGATGCTCGGTGACCATCGCCCCGTGCAGGTCGAGGAAGAGCGCATCGATCGGCCCTGCCGCCGCGAGATCCTCGAGCATCATGGCGGCGAGGCGCTCGAACGCGTCGCGCGTCACCGGTCCGGACGGACAGGCATTGGCCCACACCAGCGGCACCAGCGCGTGGCCGGCGGCGCGGGCGGCATCGATGAAGCCGGTGATCGCGAGATTGGCGCCGGCGGTGTTCGCGAGCATCGCCGCTCCGCGCGAGAGCGGCGGCCAGCCGTCCGCCTCCTCGAACCGCTCCATGGTCGCGGGCTGCGGGGCGAAGCTGTTGGTCTCGTGATGCAGGCCACCGATGGCGATGCGCGCCATGGAAGCGTTCTCCAAGAGGCGTGAGGATCGGGCTAGTGACCGACGCGCTCGATCATCCAGGCCGGATGGGCGAAGGCGGCGACGTGGACCTCGGGCGTGTAGTAGCGTAAGCCCTTGGGCACACCGCGCTCGCGGATGGCATCGGCGCCGACCTTGCGCTTCGCGGGATCGTCGGTCGCGAAGCCGAGCGCCATGCCGCCGCCGATATAGGTCGGCACCACCGGCAGGTAGTAGTCGACGAGCGCGAAGCCGGCCGCGCGCTGGGCGGCCTGCGTATCGACCAGCTCCTGCGGCTTGATCGAGGGATTGCCGCACTGGGTCGCGAGGATGCCACCGGGATTGAGGAGCCGGCGCACGTTGCGGTAGAACTCCTCGGTGAACAGCACCGCACCAGGGCCGATCGGGTCGGTGGAATCGACCACGATCACGTCGAAGCGCTCCGGGCTCTCCGCCGCGAACCTGGCGCCATCGGCGATGATCACCCGTGCCTTGGGATGATCGAAGGCGCCGTCGCTGATCGTGGGCAGCCACTTGCGGCAGAGATCGATGACGCTGCGGTCGATCTCGACCTGGGTCACACGCTCCACGCCCTCGTGCTTCAGCGCCTCGCGCAGGCAGCCGCCGTCGCCGCCGCCGATGATCAGGACCTGCCTGGGCGCCCCATGCGCCAGCATCGGCACGTGGACGATCATCTCGTGGTAGCAGAACTCGTCGCCGGTCGTGGTCTGGACGACACCGTCGAGGGTGAGCACCCGGCCCCAGGCATAGCTCTCGAAGATCATCAGATCCTGAAGCTCGGTCTGGTCGCGGTAGAGGATCTCCTTGATCCGGATGCCCTGACGCCAGTTCTCGTGCAGCGTTTCCTCGAACCACTCCATGCCCGCTTCGTCCTCTCGCCGATGCTGCGATCAACGAGACAGCTAGAGCCAAGCCATGCGCCTTGCAACCCGCCACGGCGGCAACACCGATTGAAGCGGCCGGGCACTCCTGGCACGCTGGCATCCCACGCCAAAGGGAGGTCGGAGAATCCCATGCATCTCGCCGCCGCCATGAGCCGGCTCGGTACCGAGAGCGCCTTCGAGGTGCTGGCGCGCGCCACGCGCCTCGCGCAGGAAGGCCGCTCGATCATCAATCTCGGCATCGGCCAGCCCGATTTCCCGACCCCGCCCAACATCGTCGAGGCGGCGGTCAGGGCGCTGCGCGACGGGCAGCACGGCTACACCCCGGCCAACGGCATCCTGGCCCTGCGTGAGGCCGTGGCCGAGGACATGGCGCTCCGGCGGGGGGTGGAGGTGCATCCCGACCGGATCGTGATCGTGCCCGGCGGCAAGGTGACGATGTTCTTCGCCATAGCGATGTTCGGCGAGCCGGGGGCGGAGATCCTCTACCCGGACCCCGGCTTTCCGATCTACCGCTCGCTCATCGAGTGGACCGGAGCCACGGCGGTGCCGATAGCGCTTCACGAGAGCCGCGGCTTCGCCTTCTCGGCCGAGGAGGTTCTGGCCCAGATCACGCCGCGCACGCGGCTCCTGATCGTCAACAGCCCCGCCAATCCCACGGGCGGTGTGGTGCCCAAGGCCGAGCTCGACCGGCTCGTGGCGGGGCTGGCACGCTTTCCGCACGTCGCCGTGCTCTCGGACGAGATCTATGCCCGGATGTGCTACGACGGTGTCCCGCATGCGTCGCTCACGGCCTATCCCGAGATCGAGGACCGGCTGATCCTCCTGGACGGCTGGTCCAAGACTTATGCCATGACCGGCTGGCGGCTCGGCTGGGGCGTGTGGCCCGAGAGCCTCGTCGAACATGCCACCCGGCTCGCGATCAACACCCATTCCTGCGTCAACGCCGCGACGCAGTGGGCAGGCGTGGAGGCGCTGAAAGGCCCGCAGGACAGCGTGGAACGCATGGTCGCGACGTTCGACGAGCGCCGGAAGCTGATCGTGGCGGAGCTGAACCGCATTCCGGGCTTCCGCTGCCGGATGCCGGGCGGGGCCTTCTACGCCTTCCCCAACATCGAGGGTACCGGCAAAAGCTCGCGGCAGCTCCAGGACGAGCTCCTGAACGAGGCCGGGGTCGCCGTCATCAGCGGCACCAGCTTCGGCATCCACGGCGAGGGCTTCATCCGCTTCTCCTACGCCGCCTCGAGCGAGGCGATCGAAGAAGCCTGTGCTCGCATCCGGCGCCATCTCGGCGCTTGAACGACGAAGGAGACCGGAAAGCCTTGGCCGATCTCCTGCAGGAACTCGGGCAGCGCCTCGCCTCGGTCGGGCTCTCGCGCCACGGCGGCTTTCACCCCTCGCCCGAGGACGCCGTGCCGGCGCTGCCGGATGGCACGTCACCCGGCACCGTCGTCATGGTGGGGAACGTCGGCTCGGCGTTCTGGGCTCACGTTCAGGCTTCGCCCGAAGGAAGGGGTCCGGACCCGATCGATCGCTGGACCGAGCGGGTCTTGGGTAGGATCGCGGCCGAGCTCGGTGCCGTGGCCCTGTTCCCGTTCGCGGGGCCGCCCTGGCATCCGTTTCAGCGCTGGGCACGGCGCGCCGACCCGGCGCTCAGCCCCTCGCCGCTCGGCATCCTGATCCACCCCGATCACGGCCTCTGGCACGCGCTGCGTGGTGCGTTGCTGTTCCGCGAGCGCCTCGTCCTGCCCTCGATCGAGCCGCGGCCGAGCCCCTGCATCGCGTGCGAGACGAAGCCCTGCCTCCGGCACTGCCCGGTCGAGGCCTTCACCACGGCAGGCTATGACGTCACGAGCTGCCGGTCCTATCTCGCGACGCTCTCGGGCCAGCCCTGCATGATCCAGGGCTGCCGGGCGCGCGCCGCCTGCCCGGTGGGAAGAAGCAACGCCTATACCTCGGACCAGATCCAGCACCACATGCGGCGGTTCGCGCGCGGCTGAGCTCAACGGTAGATCGGCCGGCCGAGATCGATCTGCTGGGGCGTGGTGACGGCACCCGTCACGCCGCCGACCCCGGCGCCGACGAGAGCACCACTGGCGATGCCGACCGGCCCCAGGAGCAGGCCGGCCACGGCCCCCGTGCCGGCCCCGATCCCGGCACCCGTAACGGTTCGATCGAACCGGCTCGTGCCGCATCCCGAAAGCACGACGAGCCCCAAGATCCCCACCACGGCACACCAGCGCTGCATCGGCCTTACTCCCGCCTGTCCACATGATCCTGTGAATGGACCAAGAACGGATCAGGGGCGACGAAGGTCCCGTGGGCGGCCTTACTCGGCGGCGCGCAGGAGTGCGGCTTCGCCCCGAAACGTCGCCAGCAGCTCGGCCTCTTTCGCCTTCGCCCGCCGGACGTTGGCCTCCTTGACGTGGCCGAAGCCACGCATCTGCTCGGGCAATGCTGCGAGCTCGACGGCGAGCGGGTGATTCTCGGGTGTGAGCTTCTGCAGGATCTCGTCCAAGAGCGCCTCGTACTCGGCGAGAAGGCGCCGCTCCATTTTCCGCTCGGCCGTGCGGCCGAACGGGTCGAAGGTGGTACCGCGCAGGCACTTCAGACGGGCCAGAAGGCGCAGAACCGGGAACAGCCAGGGGCCGTAGCGGCGCTTCTTCAGACGACCCGTGGCGGGATCGCGCCCGGCGAGCAGCGGTGGCGCCAAGTGGAGCTCGAGGCGATCCCAGCGCTCGAACTCGGCGCCGAGCTGCTCGAGGAAGACGCCATCGGTCCAGAGCCGGGCGACCTCGTACTCGTCCTTGATCGCCATGAGCTTCGCGAGGTTCTGCGCTACCGTTCGGGCGAGGTCGGTCCTACCGGGCAGGCACGCCGCCTCGGCGGCAGCGACGCGTGATACGATCGCGCGGTAACGGCGGGCATAGGCCTCGTCCTGGTAGCCGGCGAGGAAGCGCGCGCGGTGGTCCACGATCTCGTCCAGCGTGCGCGGGACGGAGCGCCGGCCCTCGGCAGCGCCGGCCACCCTCTCGACCGCAGCGAGATCGTACGCGGCGCGCCGGCCCCACAAGAAAGCCTGCCGGTTGAAGGCGACCTGCACGCCGTTGATCTCGATCGCCCGCTCGATGGCCGCGCGCGAGAGCGGGATCAGGCCTTTCTGCCAGGCATAGCCGACGAGGAACAGGTTGGCGCCGATGGCATCGCCGACGAGACGGGTCGCGAGCCGGCCGGCATCGACGAAGCTCACCTGCTCCGCACCGGCCGCGCTCAGGATCGCCTGCTCGAGACGGTCGGCGGGAAGCGCCAGATCGGGATCGCGGGTGAAGTCGCCGGTCATGACGGCATCGCGGTTGACCACGACCGCGGTCGCCCCTTTGCGCATGGTCGGCACGGCCTGCGTGCCCGCGGCCACGACGAGATCGCAGCCGAGGACGAGCCGAGCCCCGCCGGCCTGGATGCGGGCGGCGCCGATCTCGGCCTGCGTGGGGGCGAGCTTGAGATGCGAGACGACCGCCCCCCCTTTCTGGGCGAGGCCGATCATGTCGAGGGCGGCGATACCTTTCCCCTCGAGATGGGCCGCCATGCCGAGGAGAGCCGCGATCGTGACGACGCCGGTGCCGCCCACCCCGGTGACGACGATGCCGTAAGGGCCGTCGAGTGTCGGCAGTGCGGGCTCGGGCAGAACCGGGAACGGCGTCTCGCCGGCGGCCGACGCCTGGCGCAAGGTGCCACCTTTCACGCTGACGAAGCTCGGGCAGAAACCCTCGAGGCAGGAGAAGTCCTTGTTGCAGGCGGACTGATCGATGCGACGTTTGCGGCCGAACTCGGTCTCGACGGGCTGGATCGCGACGCAGTTGCTGGCGAGGCCGCAGTCGCCACAGGCCTCGCACACGCGCTCGTTGATGACGACGCGCTCGTCCGGGTCGGGGAAGGTGCCGCGCTTCCTGCGCCGGCGCTTCTCGGCGGCGCAGGTCTGGTCATAGACGAGAGCGCTCACCCCCTCGACCTCGCGCAGGCGCCGCTGCACCGCATCGAGCTCGCTTCGATGATGAATGCGCACACCGGGGGCGAAGCCGGCACCCAGCGGGTACTTCCCGGGCTCGTCGGTGACGACCGCGATCTCCTTCACCCCCTCCGCTTGCAGAAGGCGGGTGATCGCCGGCACGTCGAGATTGCCGGTCTCCATCTTCTGGCCGCCGGTCATGGCGACCGCGTCGTTGTAGAGGATCTTGAAGGTGATGTTGGCGCCGGATGCCACGGCGGCGCGCACGGCGAGCGAGCCCGAATGGTAGAACGTGCCGTCGCCCACGTTCTGGAAGATGTGTCCCCTCGTGCTGAACGGCGCCTCGCCCAGCCAGGAAGCGCCCTCGCCGCCCATCTGGGTGAAGCGGCGGGTGTCGCGGTCCATCCACTGGACCATGAAGTGGCAGCCGATGCCGGCGAGCGCCTTGCTGCCTTCGGGCACGCGGGTCGAACTGTTGTGCGGGCAGCCGGGGCAGAAATAGGGTAGGCGCAGCATCGCCGGCACGTAGCCGGCGGCCGCCCGCTCGGCCTGCTCGATCGCCTCCAGCCGTTCGCGTAAAGTGGCATCCTCGCGGCGCTCGAGGAGACGGCGCGCGATGGCAATCGCGATCTGATTCGAGCCGAGGCTGCCGTGGCTCGGGAACAGCAGCGCCCCTGCCTCGTCGCGCTTGCCGACGACGACCGGCCGCCGGGCGAGCGGATAGAGCAGCTCCTTGGCCTGGCTCTCGATGAGCCCCCGCTTCTCCTCGACCACGATCACCTTCTCGAGCCCGACCAGTGCCTCGGCGAGACCCACGGGCTCGAGCGGCCAGGTCATGCCGACCTTGTAGACGAGAAGCCCGAGCTCCCGCGCGCGCGCCTCGTCGATCCCGAGATCGTCGAGCGCCGCGATCAGGTCGAGCCAGGACTTGCCGGCCGTGACCACGCCGAGCCAGGCCCCCTCGCCGCCCAGGACCACGCGGTCGAGGCGGTTGGCGCGGGCGAAGGCGCGGGCAGCCTCCAGCTTGTGGACGTGGAGCCGCTCTTCCTGCGCCAGCGCCATGCGCTGGCCGATGCCGTTGTCGGGCCAGCGTATGTTGAGCCCGCCCGGTGGCGGCACGTAGTCCGTGGGCAGCACGATCCGCGGCCGGTCGGGGGCGATCTCGATCGAGGCCGTGCTCTCGACCGTGTCGTGGACGCATTTCAGCGCCACCCACGCACCCGAGAAGCGCGACATGGCGATGCCCAAGAGGCCATATTCCAGGATCTCGTCGACCCCGGCCGGGTTCAGCACCGGCACCATGGCGTCCACCATGGCGTACTCGCTCTGGTGCGCCGTCGTGCTCGATTCGCAGATGTGATCGTCACCCAAGAGCAGCAGCACGCCGCCGTGCTTCGCCGTGCCGAACAGGTTGCCGTGGCGGATGGCGTCGCCCGAGCGGTCCACACCGGGGCCTTTCGCGTACCAGATCGCGAACACGCCATCGTAGCGGCTCTCGCCGTCGAGCCCGACCTGCTGCGTGCCGGCACAGGCGGTGGCAGCGAGGTCCTCGTTGACGCCGGGCTTGTGGACGACGTGGTGTGCCGCGAGATGGGCCTTCGCGCGCTCGAGCTGCTGATCATAGGTGCCGAGCGGCGAGCCGCGATAGCCGGTGATGTAGCCCGCCGTGCTCAGCCCGGCGGCGAGATCGCGCTGGCGCTGCACGATCGGCAGGCGGACCAGGGCCTGAATGCCGGTCACGAAGATCCGGCCGCTCGTGGCCGTGTACTTGTCGTCGAGCGTGACCTCACGGAGCTGCGTCACGGGTCGCCTCACCTGCCCTGTTGGTTGCGGCGGAAGCTAGCACGCGAGCGCCGGTCCGCCACGCGCCTTCCGCTCATAGGATCGATCGCACGACGCCGCCCTCGACCCGAAGCGCCGCGCCGTTGGTGGCGGATGCGAGCGGGCTCGCCACGTAGGTCGCCATCGCCGCCACCTCATCCGGGGTGGCGAAGCGCTGCAGGATCGAGCTCGGGCGGGCGTTCCTGAAGAAGTCGCGCTCGACCTCCGTGGGGGAGATGCCGTGCGCCTTCGCCATGTCGGCAATGAAGGTCTCGACCCCTTCCGAGCGGGTGGGGCCGGCCAGGATCGAGTTGACCGTCACCCCCGTGCCGGTCGTGGTCTCGGCGAGGCCGCGGGCGAGCGCCACCTGCATGGTCTTGGTCACACCGTAATGGATCATCTCGACCGGGATGTTGACCGCCGATTCCGAGGAGACGAACAGGATGCGGCCCCAGCCTCTCGTCTTCATCTTCGGCAGGTGATGCCGGGAGAGACGTACCCCGCTCATGAAGTTGACCTCGATGATCCGCTGCCAGTCGGCATCTGCGATCTCCTCGAACGGGCGCGGCTCGTAGATGCCCAGATTGTTGACCAGGATGTCGACGTCCGGGAAGCGCCGGATCGCCTCTCGCGTTCCTTCGGCCGTGCCGAGGTCGGCTACGAGCGGCTCGAGCCGCGCATCGGCGATAGTATCCCGGATGCCCGCGATCGCCTTGCGCACGCGCTCTTCCGTACGGCCGTTGACGATGACGATCGCACCCTCGCGGGCGAGCGAGCGTGCGATGGCGAGGCCGATGCCGGCGGTGGAGCCGGTGACGAGAGCGAGCTTGCCGTCGAGCTGTAGGTCCATGCTGTCCTCCTGTCCGATAGAACGCGATCAGGGCATGAGCTGGCCGCCATTGACCTCGATGATCTGGCCGGTGACGTAGCCGCTGAGGCGCGGCGAGGCGAGATAGAGGAAGGCCCCGGCGCAGTCCTCGGCGGTGCCGAGGCGTTGCAAGGGGATCTTCCGGCGCGTGGCCTCGAGCTTCTCGGGCGTGGAGTAGATCTCGTGAAAGCGGGTCGCGATCGTGCCGGGCGACACTGCGTTCACCCTGATGCCGTCGGGAGCGAGCTCGGTCGCGAGCGAGCGCGTGAAGGTCGAAACGAACGCCTTGGCGGCGCTGTAGAGGGCCGAACCCGTGCTGCCGCCGCTTCTGGCCGAGATCGAGGTCACGTTGACGATGCAGCCCCGGCTCGCCTGTAGGGCCGGAAGCGCCGCCCGGCAGGCGGCCACGACCGAGCGGGCGTTGAGGTCGAAGACCCGGTCCACCTCCTCGTCGCTCATGGCGGCGAGCGGAATGCGGCCGACCATGTGGCCGGCATTGTTG
This sequence comes from Benzoatithermus flavus, assembly GCF_037908215.1. Lineage (NCBI taxonomy): Bacteria > Pseudomonadati > Pseudomonadota > Alphaproteobacteria > Geminicoccales > Geminicoccaceae > Benzoatithermus > Benzoatithermus flavus. The sequence continues at coordinate 511,163 of NZ_JBBLZC010000001.1, forward strand.
ACCAGCACGTCGAGCCCGTCCAAGGCTGCCACGGCCTCCGCCACGACCCGGCGCACGTCCGCCATGACGGCGAAATCGCCCCGAAGCAGCGTGGCGTCCGGAACGGCCGCGGCCTCGAACGGCTCGGTACGGTAGTGGAGCGCCAGCCGGCAGCCCGCTTCCGCGAAGGCGCGTGCGGCGGCAGCGCCGATGCCGCGGCTCGCACCCGTGATCAGCACCCGCTTGCCGGAAAGCCCGAGATCGATTCCCGCCATACCCTTCCTCCCCGAGCCCTGTCCGCTTGTACCCGTCTGTCCCCTGTCGTAGTGACCGCGCGGCGATCCGCAACCTCCATGCCCGGCAGACACCCATGCTCACCCCGACCTTCGTCGACGGCATCCGCAGCTTCGCCGATCGCTACGAGGGCTTCATCCTCGACCAGTGGGGGGTGATCCACGACGGCAGACGGCCTCTGCCGGAGGCGGTCGCGGCCATCGTCGAGCTCAAGCGGCGCAACAAGCGCCTCGTGCTGCTCTCGAACTCGGGTCGCCGCGCCGAACTCAACCGGCGCCGCCTCGCCCGGATGGGCTTCGACATGGCGCTGTTCGACGCCGTCGTCACCTCGGGCGAGACGGCATGGACGCTCCTGCGTCATCGCAGCCGGCCGCCCTTCGCCGAGCTCGGGAGGAAGTGTCTCCTGTTCACGATCGGCAACGATCTCGGCGTGGTCGAGGATCTGGGGCTCGAGCTCGTGGGGGCACCCGAAGAGGCCGACTTCCTGTTCGTCACCGGCCTCGAGATCCCACCCCAAACGCTCGAGGACTACCGCGCCGTGATCGAGCGCGCAGCGGCATGCCGTCTTCCCATGCTCTGCTCCAACCCCGACCGGGTGGCCCCCGTCGCGGGCGAGCTCGTGATCACGCCGGGCTCGCTCGCTGCGATCTACGAGGAGCTGGGCGGCGAGGTGATCTACGTGGGGAAGCCCTATCCCCTGGTCTACGGCGCCTGCCTCGACGCGCTCGACGGGATCGCGCCGCAGGAGATCGTCGCGATCGGCGATTCGCTCGAGCACGACATCAAGGGGGCCGAGAACGTCGGCATCGCGAGCTGCTTTCTCATGGGCGGCATCCACGCGGCCGGCTTCCCGCCCGGCGCTTCGCGCGCGGCGCAGGTGCATCATCTGGACGAGCTCTGCACCCGCTACGACGCGCGGCCGGACTGGGTGGCGCAGCACCTCGTCTGGTAGCACCGACGGGATCAGGCACGCTTCCGCTTCAGCGCCTTGCGCACGTTCGCGGCCGTCATGGCCGACACGCGCTCGTTGCTCTCGACCGTGACACCGGCGATGTGGGGGGTGAGGATCAGGTTCGGGGCGGCATCGAACAGGAGCGCCGTGTCGCGGTCCAAAGGCTCGGTCGCGAACACGTCGAGCGCCGCACCCGCGAGCCGGCCCGCGCGCAGCGCCTCGACCAACGCCGCCTCGTCCAGGATGCCGCCGCGCGAGGTGTTGATGAGGACCGCCCCGGGGCGCATGGCCGAAAGTGCCGTGGCATCGATGAGGCCGCGGGTCTCGGCCGTGAGCGGCACGTGCAGGCTGAGCACGTCGGCCGCCGCGAGGAGCCCCTCCAGCGTCTCGTGCCGCTCGACCCCCTGCCAGACCGGATCGGTGGCCGGCAGGTGGGGATCGTAGGCAGCGATCCGCATGCCGAGCGCTGCGGCACGGCTCGCGACCTGCCGGGCCGTCGAGCCGAAGCCGACAAAGCCCATGCGCCGCCTCGCCGCCTCGCGGCCGACCAGACGCTCGCGCGGCCACTGGCCCTCCAGCATGGCGTCGGTCGCAGCGAAGACGCCGCGCAGCAGGACGAGGGCGGCAGCGATCACGTACTCGGCGACGGCCACCGCGTTGGCGCCGGTCGCCGGCAGCACCTCGATCCCGCGCGCCCGGCAGGCGTCGAGATCGATATTGTCGAGGCCGACGCCGAGCCGGCCCACCACCTCGAGCCGCCTCGCGGCGGCGAGCAGGGGCCCCTGGACCCGAGTGCGGTTGCGGACGATCAGCGCTCTTGCGGCCGAGACCAGAAGCTCGAGCTCGCGCGGCCGGTCCGCGAGCGTCGGGTCGTAATGAACCTCGAACTCGCTGCGGAGCCCGTCCAGCGCCGCCTCGTCCATGAACTCGCTGACCACGATGTCGAGCATGCGCTTCCTCGCCTCCCCGGCAGGACGATCCCGGCCGTCGAGCATGGACCGGTTGTCGCGGCCGTGCAAAACTTGCCGGGCGCGCGAGGCGCTCGCGGCGGCTCGGGAAATGGCACGAGTACATCGGATCACAGGAGGTCGGCATGGGGTTGGAGCGTGGGAATCTGCTGGCAGGTGCGCTTGCTCTGACACTCGGCCTGTGGGGACCGCTCGCGCATGCCGAGACGAAGCTGCGCGTCTTCATCGGCGGTCAGCAGCGCCCCGACGTGGTCCGGCCGCTGCTCGACCGCTACCAGGCGGCCCATCCCGGTGTCTCGGTCGAGCTCGAGGTAGGGGGTGCCACCTCCGACCTGCAGCAGCAGTACCTCACCACGGTGCTGGGCTCGGGCGACAGCGCCATCGACGTCATGCTGATCGACGTGGTGCGGCAGGCCCAGTACGCCGCGGCCGGCTGGGCCGAGCCGCTCGATCCCTATCTCGGCGACGATAGGCAGAAGCTCCTTGCGGACTATCTCCCGGTCTATGCCGAGGCGAACCAGGTCGGCGGCAGGCTGATCGCTATGCCGGCCTTCGCGGACGCGCTGTTCCTCTACTACCGCAAGGACCTGCTCGAGAAGCACGGGCTCGCCCCGCCCAGAACCTGGGACGAGCTGAAAGCCGCGGCCAAGAAGATCCAGGCCGCGGAGGGGAGCAAGGATCTCCAGGGCATCTCCTTCCAGGGCAAGCCGATCGAGGGGGCGGTCTGCACCTTCCTCGTCCCCTATTGGGGAGCCGGCGGCTCGCTCGCCGACGCCGAAGGCCGGTTCCAGCTCGACCGCACGGCCGGCGAGAAGGCGTTCGATCTCTGGCTGGAGATGATCTCGGACGGGATCGCCAAGAAGAACGTCGCCGAGGTCGCGACCGACGACACGAGGAAGGAGTTCCAGGCCGGGAACGTGGTCTTCGCCGTGCTCTGGGCCTATGGCTGGAGCCATTTCCAGAACGATCCCGACAGCAGGGTCAAGGACAAGGTCGGTGTGGTGCCGCTGCCGGGCTTCGCGGGCGGCCCGTCCGCCACCTGCATCGGCGGCTGGGAATGGGCGGTCTCGGCCTTCTCGGAGCACAAGCAGGAGGCCGCCGCTCTGGTCCGGTTCCTGTCCGGCCCCGAAGGCGTCAAGCATCTCGCGATCGAGGCCTCGAACCTGCCGGTGCTGACGGCGATGTACCAGGACCCCGAGGTGCTCGCCACCAATCCCTGGTTCAAGGACGCGCTGTCGGTGGTCGAGAGCGCTCGCGCCAGGCCGAAGAGCCCGCGCTATCCCGAGATCTCGGAGGTCATCCGCGTCAACGTCAACGCGGTGCTCGCCGGGGTGAAGGCGGCGCCGGAAGCGGTCGGCGACATGGATGCGCGCCTGAGCCGGCTGATTCGCTGAAGGCCGGGCGGTGGCCTCGACGACGCGGCGCTCGCGGCGCGACATCGGCGAGGGTGTCCTCGCTGCTCTCCTGCTCGCACCGGCCGGAGCACTGCTCGCCCTTATCGTGCTGTTCCCGATCCTGCGCCTGTTCTGGCTCTCGCTCCACGAGGTCCGGCTGTCCGAGCCCTGGGCGGGGCAGCCGTTCGTGGGCCTTCTGAACTACCGGGACATCTGGGCCGATTCCCGCTTCTGGCGCAGTCTCGCCCATACGCTCCTGATCACCGGCATCACCGTGCCGGGCGCTCTTTGCGTGGGCCTGGGCCTGGCATTTCTCGCCAACCTGCCGTTTCGGGTCCGCTGGCCGGTGCGTCTCGCCCTGCTCCTGCCCTGGGCGCTGCCGCTCGTGTTCTCGGGCCTGATCTTCGCCTGGTTCTTCGACACTTCCTACGGTGTGGTCAACGACGTGCTGGCGCGGCTCGGGCTCGAGGGGCCGGCCTGGCTCAGCCGTCCGGGCCCGGCGATGGCCGCGATCTGTATCGCCATCGTCTGGAAGACCTCTTCTTTTTGCGCGCTCGTGCTGCTGGCCGGACTCCAGACCATCCCGGACACGCTCCACGAGGCGGCGGCGATCGACGGTGCCGGGCGCTGGCAGCGCTTTCGCCACATCACCCTGCCGCTCCTGAGGCCCGCGATCATGGTGGCGCTGATCTTCCGCACCATCACCGCGATCCAGACCTTCGACATCCCCTTCGCCATGACCCGCGGCGGCCCCGGCGATGCCACCGAGACGCTCGCCATGTACGTCCGCACCACCACGCTCGACTTCCTCGATTTCGGCTACGGCAGTGCCCTTGCGGTCGTCATGTTCCTGATCTCGATGGCGGCGACGGCCTGGTATCTGCGCTGGATCCGGGGTACCAGCGAGTGACCCCCGACCGCGTCCGGGCACCGGGCAGGATCTGGCTGCGGCTGGCGGCTCTTCTCGTCGTCCTCAACGGCACCTTCCCGATGATCTGGATCTTCCTCACCTCGCTCAAGACCGAGAGCGAGCTGACGCGGCGGCCGATCACCTGGCTTCCGCTCGAGCCCACGCTCGCGAACTACGTGAGGGCGTTCGCGGACCAGCCCTTGTGGCTCTACGTCGTGAACTCGCTTGTCGTGGCCCTCCTCTCCACCGCCCTCTCGATCCTGGCGGCGTCACTCGCGGCCTACGCCCTCGCCCGGCTGCGGGTCCGCGGCCGCGAGCTGATCCTGGCAGCGCTCGTCGCCGTCTCGACCTTTCCCCTGATCACGCTGTTGGTGCCCTTGTTCCAGATCATGCGCGGCCTCGGGCTCCTCAACACCTATCCCGCCCTCGTCCTGCCCTATGCCGTCCTCAACCTTCCCGTCTGCACGCTCGTGCTCGTGAGTTTCTTCGAGAGCATCCCCAAGGATCTCGAGAACGCCGCGATGCTCGATGGCTGCACCCGGCTGGGAGCGCTGTGGCGGATCGTGATCCCGCTCTCCGCACCCGGCATGTTCACGGCCGCCATCCTCGCCTTCGTCAATGCCTGGGACGAGTTCCTCCTGGCGCTCTCCTTCCTCGGCAGCCAGCGCATGCGCACGGTCTCGGTCGGCATCACCCTCTACCAGGGCGAGTTCGCCTTCCCCTGGCCCCTGATCTCGGCGGCACTCATGATGGCGCTGCTGCCGGTCGTGGTGCTGATCGTGCTGTTCCAGGAGCGGGTGGTGAGCGGCCTGACCCAGGGCGGGCTCAAAGGCTGAGCGGCCGCCGTCCACGCGTCTCGCTCCTTGATCTCGATCAAGCGGTCGTGCCGAGCGCGGTGCTAACCAACCACGCATCAACGCGTCGCAAAAGGCCCGTCCATGGCGTCGTCCCGCAGCCTCGAGCCACCGCTCTCCCCGGTCCTCCTGGCCGGGCTCGTCTTGCGCCCCTTGCCGCTGGCGCCGCTGCAGATGGCGCTCGATGCAGCGCTCGGCGCCATGCGGCGACGTCATCCGGCGGTGTTCGAGAAGATGGCCGAGGCCGGCGAGCCCTCGTTTCTGATCGATGCCATCGACCTGCCGCTGGCCTTCCGGCTCCACTTCCGAAGGCGGGGTCCGCGGCTGCTCGCGACCCGCAGCAAGCACGACGACGGGGCGACGGCCACCGTGCGGGGCCCGTTCCGGCTCCTCCTCGCCCTGCTCGAGGGTCGGCTCGACGGCGATGCGCTGTTCTTCTCGCGCGAGCTGATCGTGGAAGGCGATACCGAGGCCGTGCTGGCCTTGCGCAACGCCGTCGATGGTACGGGGATCGAGCTCGTGCGGGATCTGCCGGCGGCCTTCGGGCCGCTCGCCGGCATGGCCGGCAGGGCACTCGGGCTAGCGCAGCGGCTCCACGAGCGGCTCGACCACGATCTCGGCCTCTTGCAGCAGGCCCTGACCGCGCCCTTGCGCCACCGCCAGGCCGGTGCGGAAGCACGCCTCGCCCGGATCGAGCAGCGGCTCGAGGGCCTCGCGCGCAGCGTCGAGCGTCGCCGGAGTGTCGCCTGATGGCCGCCGCAGCCAATTCCTCGCTCGAGCTGGTCTGCCCCGCCGGCACGCCGGCGGCGCTGCGCACCGCGGTCGACGCCGGGGCGCACGCGGTCTATTGCGGCTTTCGCGACGAGACCAACGCCCGCAACTTCCCCGGCCTCAACTTCGATCGCAAGGAGCTGGCCGAGGCCGTCGCTTACGCCCATGCGCGCGGCGCCAGACTCCTCGTCGCCGTCAACACCTACCCGCGCGCCGGCGAGGTGGCGCTGTGGCGCCGGGCCGTGGACGACGCCGCCCGGCTCGGTGCGGATGCCGTGATCCTGGCCGATCTCGGCCTCCTCGCCTACGCCGCCGACCGCCACCCCGATCTCCGCCGCCACCTCTCCGTCCAGGCCTCGGCCTCGAACCCGGCCGCGATCGCGTTCTACGCCCGCACCTTCGGCGTACGCCGAGTGGTGCTGCCGCGCGTGCTCACCGTGGCCGAGATCGCGGCGCTCAACCGCGTGCTCGACGTCGAGACCGAGGTGTTCGTGTTCGGAGGCTTGTGCGTCATGGCGGAGGGGCGCTGCTCGCTCTCCTCCTACGCCACCGGCAAGTCGCCCAACATGAACGGCGTCTGCTCGCCCGCGAGCCACGTGCGCTACGAGGATCGTGGCGGCAGGCTGGTCTCGCGCTTGGGAGCCTTCACCATCAACGCCTTCGCGCCCGAGGAGCCCGCGGGCTATCCGACGCTGTGCAAGGGCCGCTTCGTCGCCCTGGGCGAGGCCTCGTATCTCTTCGAGGAGCCGACCAGCCTCTCCACCCTCGCCATCCTGCCCGACCTCGTGGCCGCCGGCGTCACGGCGATCAAGATCGAGGGCCGGCAGCGCGGCCGGGCCTATGTCGAGGCCGTGGTGCGCGCGTTCCGCGCCGCTACCGACGCGCTGGCCAAGGGCGAGCCCATGCCCGCGATCGACCTCGCCACGCTCGCCGAAGGCGGCAGTACAACGACGGGCGCCTACCACAAGACCTGGCGCTAGGAAGCCGAAACGATGCCGGATGCTCCTGCGGTCCTCACGCTCGGGCCGGTCCTGTTCCACTGGCCGGCCGCTGCCTTGCGCGATTTCTATTTCCGCATCGCCGACGAGGCGCCGGTCGAAACCGTCCATCTCGGCGAGGTCGTGTGCTCGAAGCGCCTGCCCTTCTTCGCCCCGCACCTGCCCGAGGTGATCGAGCGGCTGCAGGCGGCCGGCAAGGAGGTCGTGCTCTCGAGCCTCGCCCTCGTCATGGACAAGCGCGAGGCCGCTTCCATGGCCGAGCTCTGCGGCGATGCCGAGCCCTTCCTCGTCGAGGCCAACGACATGGCGGCCGTGGGCCTCCTCGCCGGCCGGCCGCACGCGGTGGGCCCCTTCGTCAACGTCTACAACGAGGCCACGCTCGCCTGGCTCAAGAGCAACGGTGCGGTGCGCGTCTGCCTGCCCGTCGAGCTGCCGGAAAGCTCGATCCGGACCCTGGCAGCGGTCGAGAATGTGGCACTCGAGCTGATGGTCTGGGGCCGGCTGCCGCTCGCGCTTTCGGCGCGCTGCTATCACGCCCGCGCGCACGGCAGGCGCAAAGACGATTGCCGCTTCGCCTGCGGCGAGGACCCGGACGGGATGGACGTCACCACGCTCGACGGCGAGCCGTTCCTCACCGTCAACGGCATCCAGACCATGTCGCATAGCTGCGTGAGCCTCGCCCACAGGCTCGAAGAGCTTCGGGCCGTCGGCGTGCGCCGGTTCCGCCTCTCGCCTCAGTCCTGCGACATGGTCGCCGTGGCGCACGTCTTTCGCGCCCTGCTCGACCGGGCGCTCGACGCCGAGGAGGCCGAGGCCCGGCTCGCGGCCCTGTTCCCCACGGCACCGCTCTCGAACGGCTTCCTGTTCGGACGCGAGGGGGTTCTGCACGTGCGCCCCGGTTGAGCCCCCTTGTGGACAGACGCCGGCTTCGGCCCTAAGCCAGCCCGCACCACCACGAGGAAGATCGGGGCCGGTCGATGCGTCTCGACCTCGCGCGCCTGCAGGAGCTTCATCTCGCCGACCTTCGCAGCGTCGGGACCGCCGCCGCGGGTGTCACCGAGCGCGGACCCTTCCGGCTCGAGGCTCATGCGCCCGGCATCGTCCGCCTGACCATCGGCAGCCGCACGCTCCCGGATTACGGCCTCGTCACGGCCTCGCCCGAGCCCTGCGGTGTCCGGCTCACACCCGTCCCGGACGGTCTCCTGCTCGCGGCCGGGCCGCTTCGCGCCACCATCGTGGCCGAGGACTTCCAGGTCACGCTCGCCCGAAACGGCACGACGCTCTTAGGCCCGCCCAAGGACGCGCACTTTCGCCGCCGCTACCGGCTGCCGCGCTTCGCCGCGACCGAGAAGGGCTTCTTTCTCGCCATCGATCTCGCCGAGGGCGAGCCGGTCTACGGCCACGGCGAGAAATGGAGCCGGCTCGACCATCGCGGCCAGTGGCTGGTCTCCTGGAACGAGGACGCGCTGGGCGTCAATGCCGAGGCCTCCTACAAGAACTGCCCCTTCGCCTGGTCACCGCGCGGCTGGGGACTGTTCGTCAACACACCGGGGCGGGTGAGCCACGGTGTCGGCTTCGCCCCCCTCTCGCACCGCTCCTACGCGCTCGAGGTCGAGGACGAATGCCTCGATCTGTTCCTGATCGCGGCCGCGGACCCGGCCGGCATCCTCGAGCGCTTCACCTGGCTCACCGGCAGGCCCGGAGCGGTGCCGCGCTGGAGCCTGGGCGCCTGGCTCTCCAGGGCCTATTACCGCGACGCCGACGAGTTCCTGGGTGCGGCGGCCAAGGTGCGCGAGCTGGCCTTGCCCATGGATGTCATCACGCTCGACGGCCGCGCCTGGCAGGACACGCGGACCCGCTTCGCCTTCCAGTGGGATTCGCGCCGCTACCCCGAGCCCAGAGCCGTGCTGGGTCGCGCCGGGGAGCTGGGCTTTCGCGTGTGCTGCTGGGAGTATCCTCTGGTCTCGGTGCACAACCCGGCCTTCGCCGAGCTCGCCGCCAAGGGCTTCTTCCTCACCGACGAGCGCACGGGCGATCCTTGGCTGCACGAGTGGGACCCGGCACCCTTCGGCGGCGTGCTGACGCCGCTGCCCACCTCCGGCATCATCGACTTCACTCGGCCCGAAGCCTGGGCCTGGTGGCGCGACCGCCACGCCACCCTGTTCGCGGCCGGGGTCGACGTGATCAAGTCCGACTTCGGCGAGCAGGTCCCGGACAGCCCCTATTGCCGTGCCTGGAACGGCGATCGCGGCCCACGGCTGCACAATGTCTATGCCCTCCTCTACAACGCCTGCGTCCACGAGGCGCGCGAGCGCTTCCTGGGGCAAGGCCTCGTCTTCGCCCGCGCCGGCTGGGCGGGCTCGCAGCGCTACCCCGTGCAGTGGGGCGGCGACCCGCAGGCCGACTGGGGCGGGCTCGCCGCCTCGATCCGCGGGATGCTGTCCTGGTCGTGCTCCGGCAATCCCTGGTACGCCACCGACATCGGCGGCTTCTACGGCGGCCCGCCCGAGCCTTTGCTGTTCGTGCGCTGGTGCCAGGCGGCGGTGTTCGCCTCGCACATGCGCTTTCACGGGCTGGGTGAGCGCGAACCCTGGCTGTTCGGCGAGGAGGCGCAGAATCTGGTCCGCGCTACCCTCGAGCTGCGCTATAGCCTGATCCCCTATATCGAGCGCAGCCTGGCGCTGACCTGCGCCACCGGCGTGCCCCTGTGCCGGCCGATGCCGCTCGCCTTCCCCGAGGCACGCGAGGCGCACGCCTTCGACACCCAGTATCTGTTCGGACCCGATCTTCTGGTCGCGCCCGTGCTGGCACCGGACGGCGAGGTCACGGTCTGGCTGCCGGACGGGGTGTGGTGGGACTGGCACGAGCTGGAACGGCATGTCGGACCGAAGCGGCTGCGCCTCGCTCTGCCGCCGGACCGTTTCCCGTTGTTCGTGCGGGAGGGGGTCGAGATCCCGTTGGCGATACCCGTGCAGCGCACGGCCGAATGGGGCGAGGGCGACATTCCGCTTGCGGCCGTCCGGCGGTTCGCATGATGCAGGACAGAAGACGACGGAGAGGAAGCATGAACGAGCCTCTGGTCATCGGGGTGGACGTGGGCACGGGCAGTGCGCGGGCCGGCGTGTTCGACACGGCCGGGCGCTGCCGCGGCCGGAGCCAGCATCCGATCCGCCTGCGCCGGCCACGGCCGGAGCACGCCGAGCACAGCTCGGAGGACATCTGGCAGGCGGTCTGCCGCTCGGTGCGCGAGGCCGTGGCGGAGGTCGGGGTCGAGCCCGAAGCGATCCGCGGCATCGGCTTCGACGCCACCTGCTCGCTCGTCGTGCGCGACGAAGCCGGCCGGCCGCTTTCGGTCTCGACTGACGGCGCCTCCGAATGGGACACGATCGTCTGGCTCGATCACCGCGCCGTCGCCGAGGCCGAAGCATGCACGGCGAGCCGCCATCGAGTGCTCGACCATGTCGGCGGGACGATGTCGCCCGAGATGGAGACGCCGAAGCTGATGTGGCTGAAGCGCCACCTGCCCGAGACCTGGGCGCGCGCCGGCCTGTTCCTGGACCTCGCCGACTATCTCACCTGGCGTGCGAGCGGCAGCGTGGCCCGCTCCGAGTGCACGCTCACCTGCAAATGGACCTACCTCGCCCACGAGACGCCGGCCTGGCAGCAGGATTTCTTCGCCGCGATGGGCATTCCCGACATGCGCGACCGCGGCCGCCTGCCGGATCGCGCCACCCCGATCGGCAGCGATCTCGGCCCGCTCACACCGCAGGCCGCCCAAGACCTCGGCCTCAGCACCGCCTGCCGGGTGGCGATGGGCCTGATCGACGCCCATGCCGGGGCGCTCGGTGTCCTGGGTGCGGCCGCGGCCGAGGGGCCGGCGGCGCTGGATCGGCAGATCGCCATGATCGCCGGCACCTCGACCTGCCACATGGCGCTCTCGGCCGAAGCGCGGCCCGTGCGCGGCGTGTGGGGACCTTATTTCGGCGCCGTGCTGCCGGGTCTGTGGCTCAACGAGGGCGGCCAGTCGGCATCGGGAGCGCTGCTCGACCACATCGTGGCGCTCCATGCCGCCGCACGCGATCTCGAAGGCAATCCGCACGCGGCGATCACGGCGCGGATCGACGAGCTGCGTGCGCGCGAGGGCGAGGACTTCGCCAAGGGCCTGCACGTGCTGCCGGACTTCCACGGCAACCGCTCGCCCCTGGCCGACCCGCACGCCACCGGCGTCGTCAGCGGGCTGACCCTCGACCACTCCTTCGATTCGCTCTGCCGCCTCTACTATCGCACCGCGGTCGCGGTGGCGCTCGGCACCCGCCACATCCTGGACGCACTGAACGAGAAGGGCTGGCGGATCGACACGCTGCACGTGGCGGGCGGCCACACCAGGAACCCGCTCCTGATGGAGCTCTATGCGGATGCCACCGGCTGCGCCGTCGTCACCCCGGCCGAGGATGCGGTCCTCTTGGGCTCGGCCATGACCGCCGCCGTCGCCGCCGGGCTCCATCCCTCCCTGCCGGCGGCCGCGGTCGCGATGAGCCGGACCGACGAGATCCGCTCGCCCGACCCGGCTCGGCGGGCCGGCTTCGATCGCGACTATCGGATCTTCCTCCTGATGCACGAGCAGCGGCGCGCCATCGACCGCATCGTGCGCGGCGCGGCGTGAGCAGACGGCGGGCCGTCAGGCGGCGGCCACGGCCCGCATGAACGCCGCGAGCTTCCGCTCGTCGAGCCGGCCTTCGGTGCGCAGGCCCGTGCACAGATCGACCCCGAACGGCCGGACGGTACGGATCGCCTCGGTGACGTTCTCGGGCGTGAGCCCGCCCGCGAGGAACACCGGCACGGGCGAGGCCTGAGCGATGCGCCGGCTGATTTCCCAGTCGTGCACGCGGCCCGTGCCGCCCAGGACCTTGACCGGTGCATCGGGCACGCCGCTGTCGAGGAGGAGCGCGTCCACCCGCCGGGCGACGTCGAGCGCTTCCGCGATCGTGCGCTCGCCGGTGACGTGCACCACCTGCACGATCTTGAGCGCCGGCAGCTCGCGGCGCAAGCGCGCATAGGCCTCGGGTGCGACCGCATCCACGATCTGGATCGCCGTCGGCGCCACGTGCCGGGCCTGCTCGACCAGCGCTTCCGGATCGGTGGCGCAGCTCAGAAGGAAGCTCGCCACGGGCGGTGGCGTCGCCGCCGCGAGGCTTCTCGCCGTATCGAGGTCGATGATCCCGGTTCCGCTCGGCATGGGCCCCACGAGCCCCAGCGCGTCGGCGCCGTAGCGGACGGCGAGTGCCAGCGCCTCGGGGCTGGTGATGCAGCAGATCTTGACTCGCGTACGCAAGCCACGTGCCCTCTGATATGACCGACAGGCCGACAGCGACCGGATGCCGAGCCGGACTCGGACCTGCCTCGTCGGCTGCCACCGCGATTGTCAGCGCGATGCGCGTCCTTTAAGCCTGCTCGCGTCCCAGAACAACGGTGCCGCCTCATGCCGAACCTGGTCGTCGTCAACCATCCTCTGGTCCAGCACAAGCTGACCCTCATGCGCATGAAGCAGACACCCGTCGCCGAGTTCCGGCGGCTCGTGCGCGAGGTGGCCCTGCTCCTGGGCTACGAGATCACGCGCGACCTGCCGCTCGCGACGGCCGACATCGAGACTCCGCTCATGCCGATGCAGGCGCCGCTGCTCGCCGGCAAGAAGGTCTGCCTGGTCTCTATCTTACGCGCCGGCAACGGCCTCCTGGAAGGCATGCTCGACCTCATGCCCTCGGCCCGTGTCGGCCATATCGGCCTCTATCGCGACCCGGCGACGCTGCAGCCGGTCGAGTACTACTACAAGGTGCCGCAGGACGTGGCCGACCGGCCGGTGATCATCGTCGATCCCATGCTCGCGACCGCGAACTCGGCCGTGGCCGCCGTGAGCCGCGTCAAGCGCGACGGGGTGAAGGACATCAAGCTCGCCTGCCTACTCGCGGCTCCCGAGGGGGTGAAGCGGATGAACGATGCGCATCCCGACGTCACCGTGTTCACCGCCGCGGTCGATCAGGGCCTCAACGACCACGGCTACATCCTGCCCGGCCTGGGCGATGCCGGCGATCGGATCTACGGCACGCGCTGAACGGCGCTCGGCGGAACCCACGGCCGGCATCCGCCCGCCGGCGCGGCAGCCCGCTCATGGGCTGCCGCGCCCGGTTTCTCCCGGTGCCGGGCTCAGGCCATGTACTGGCCGCCGTTGG